>JBDHHZ010000009.1:0-26533 GCA_039589115.1 Gemmatimonadota bacterium
AGTACGAGCCGCGAGTGCAGCTTGAGACGAAGCCGTAAGAACTGGTTCGGCGTTATGCGGCTCAAGCTCTGGCCGATGGGTCCTTCGCGGGTCCCGCGCGCGATCCCACGGTAGCCGATGAAGAAGGTGTCGGGGAAGCTCGCCAGAAGCTCCAGTTCCTGTGGCGTAACGTCTTGCCGCTGAACGATGCCCGGGGTCAGGACGAGCTGCTGCAGTCGCATCTCCCGGGTCGGGTTGCCGGAGAAGAGGTTCTCTCTCGTAGCTGCGAGCGAGGCGTCGAGGGTCCCGTCGATCTCGACGTTGTGGTTCAGCTGTATATCGAGCGTTCCATTCAGGTAACGCTTGGCCAGCTCATCCCGCGTCTCCACGTCGACGTCCAACGGGTCGTCGTCATCGAAACCTTTGTTGTTGACGACGACGGTCACGCCTGCGACGATGATCGAATCGAGCTTGGCTTTGAGCTTCGCCGTCTGCAACGTGTCGATCACGACGACCTGAGTATCCGGCGGAGAGTGCATGCTCAAGATGATCCGCAGGCCCTCGGTCAGATCGGGGACGATCAGCGTCAGGCCCATCCGCCAGGTCGCGCTCGGAGGTAGATCACTCCCGATGCCGCTGATCTCCAACGCGCGGATCAGAGCGCCCGTCGCGATGTCGCGCACGCCCAGCGAGATCGATCCGGCGGAATCGGGATCCGAGTGTGTCCGCAAGGGATCGAAATTCAAGCCGCTGCCAATTTCCAGTTCGAGCCGCGCGCGGATTCCCTGTACGTCGAACACGTCCTCCGGGAAGTGCACGTCCAGCGAGTCGGTATAGTCGAACGGTGGGATCGTTGCCGAATCTCCGTGTAGCAGCTTGCATGGCTCGCACATCTCGCCGAGCCGGAAGAGGATGCTGTCTTCCTGGATGTCGATGACGAAGACGAGTTCGCCGTCGATCGTGGCGGTGTCGACCGCGCTGGGCAGCAGGTCGATGGTGGTCAGCGAATCGGAGGTGAAGGGGATGGTGACCGAGACCTCCCATTCCGGCGCCTTGGGGACCTCGCACCCGAGGGACAATATCCCGACGCCGGCGCCGAGAGCCAACGCACGGCACCTAGAAACGCTGACAGTCCGGGCAGAGGACACCCTCTCGGACCTCCCTCGACAGTGGGCCAGATAATCAATGGATTGCGCGGTACGGTGGACAAACTAGCTCAGCGCGGGTGCGAGCGGAAGCCAAAAAAACTGCGGCGCCGAAGCGCCGCAGTTAGAGGCTAGGTGCTGCTTAACCGCTAGTAGCGAGTTCCGGGCCAGACGCTGATGGAGACCGCGGCGACCACGCCATCGCCACCGACGACGCCCCAGCGGCCGATGGAGAAGTCGGTGTGGACGGGACCCATGTAGATCCCGAGGCCACCGGTGTAGGCGAAGTGCGTGAAGTCGGTGGCCAGGCCGACCCGCAGCGGCAGCGCGGTCAGCAGCCTGAGCTCGCCACCCGCCGACAGGCTACGTTCCCATCGCGATCTCAGCGTTCCGCCGATCATCTCGACGTAATCGCCGGAGACGGTGAGGGCCGGGATGGCCTCGAAAACGACCCCCAACCGCAGCTTCTTCGGCACGGTCGCGTTGTCGAGGTAGGCGACGATCTCGTCCTGCTTGGCGGGATCGAGATCGACGAAGTCGACCGTCGTATCGCTGGATGTCGTCTCATTGAAATCCGCCATAGCGATGATCTGCGTCAGCTCGAAGTCCTCCGTATTCCACGTGATGCTCTGGACGACGTTTGACAACGAGATGCCCGCCACCAGCAGGCCGTCCCAATCCACCGCGGCACCGAAATCCATCGCCCAGAGCCGCCCGGCGTCGGCGTCGGTGGAGTTCAGCAGTTCGGCGTCCACGCCGATGGCGAGCGGGTCGGCTGTGAGCATCGTGCCGGAGTCTAGCAGGCGAGCGAGCCCATGAGAGACCGCATACTTCACGGTGGCGCCGACCGAGAATTTCAAGCCCAGGTAGTCGAGCGCTGGGATCGTGAACGGCTGGGCGTAGGACATGTAGCCGCCGCTGAAGGCCCATGCCTCGCCGTGCGACCCGTTCATATTGAAGTCGCCGCCCGTACCGTCTTCCCCGACGTTGCCGTAGAGGAGCAGCTCCACCGCATCGGACGAGACCTCTAGATTTCCGGCGCCCATGCTGCCGGCACCGAATGCGAAGCGCCAGATGCTGAAGCCGAGGACGTGAGCGTTCGCGTCGGCATTGAGCTGGAACATCTTGTCAGGGTCATCCTCGCGGATCGATGCGAGAAGCTCCGCCTTCTTGGCATCGTCGATGTACGTGCCGTAGAGACTGGAGATCTGACCGTAGCTCAGCGAGTTGTTGTTCAGATAGGCGCCCGCGCCCGCAAGTCCTACCGACCAGCCGGGCCGGTCCGGAAGTCCGAGGTTGGCCGGATTCCAGAATGCCGCCTCGTAACCTCGCGCTCGCGCCATGAAGGAATTGGCCAGGGCGAAGCTGCGGGCGCTGGGCGTTGCCAGCTGCGCGCCTGCCTCAGCCGCCGTAACGGCGAGCAGCAGCGCGAGAACGATTACCGTAGTCTGATGCTGTTTCATGATCGATCTCCTGCTACTCACCGACTCGAACCCGGGCCGTGACCTTCAACTGGGCCTGGACGAATTGGTCGGCTGTGAAACGACTCTGGTTACCGGCTCGCGTGCCCCAGGCGACTCCACTGTATCCGATGACTATCTCCACGAAACTGGCGATGAGCTCTATGTCCTGCGGGCTCAGGTCACCTGTCTGCAATGTGTTCGGTGTGAAGACGAGATTGGGTAGCCGGACCTCGCGTAGTGGGTTGCCAGAGAACAGATCGGTCTGCGAGCCCGCGATCGAGATCTCGAGTCCGCCGTCCAGCTCGAGGTTGTGAATCAGCTCGAGCTCGTACGATCCGCTGAGGACCCGGTCCATGATCTCGTTCCGAGTCTCCTCGTCGAAGTCGACCGTGAAGTCCTCGTCGAGCGTCTCGCCGTCCACTATCACTGTCGCCGCGGCGACCTCGATACCGTCGAGCGCTGCGCCCAGCTCGATGGATGAAGTGGACGGATCCGTGGCGATCGTCTGCGCGTCCTCCGGCGAGACCACCCAGAAGACGATCCGCAGACCGTCCGCTATCTCGGTAGCACTGAAATCGAGGTTGAGATCCAGTGCCGATCCCAGGCTCGCCGTGTCGGCCCTGAGGAACAAGCTATCGACGGTGCTCAGGTCTCTGAGATTGCGTATCGCCACTGCGATATAGCCGGTCTCCGTCGCGCTCGAGCGCAGGGGCTCGAAGCCCAACCCGTTGTCGAAGTGCAGCTGCAGCTGGGCCTGCACCCCCTCCACGGAGATGAGGGCGGCGTCCGAGAACGGCACATCGAACGAGTCGCTGTGCTCGAAGCGCGGGATTGTGGCCCCAATCGCGAAGGCACAGAATGGAGCGCACCAATCGCCGTAGTTGAAGACCTGTAGCTCCTCCTGGCGGTCGATCAGGAAGACAGCTGGGACCTGCGTCGTGTCGGCTTGCACGATCCCGGGCAGGAAGTCGACGATCTGGATGGGGTCGGAGCTGAACGGGGCGACTATGCCCACGTCCCACTCTGGGGCCTCGGGCAGCTCGCAGGCCAAAAGGCCGAGCAGCGCCACACCGCAGCCCAACAACAGCACATGGCGCAGACGCGCGCCGGCCGTTCCGATGATGGAATCCACCGGATATCCTCCGTATTTGGTCGGGGAGAGGGCATCGCCGAGGCAGGTGCCGGAGGGGCCAGAACGCTGGCTCAACCCGGTTTCGACGCGTTCTCCGGGAGTCCCGGAGCCCGGTGGCGGGCCAACTGTCCCGCCGAACTAGCCTACACCGTAAGCGGCCGGAAGTTTCGGCGGCCGGCGCCCTGCCACGGGTCAACCCAGCCATCTATATTGTGGAGCCACTAATGTCATCAGATGAGGAGAAGTCCCAAGGGGTGGAAACGTCGCGGATCCGCAATTTCTGCATCATAGCTCACATAGATCACGGCAAGTCGACGCTGGCTGATCGGCTCCTAGAGCTGACGGGCGCCGTCGATCCCCGCCGGATGCGGGCGCAGGTGCTCGACTCGATGGAGTTGGAGCGGGAGCGTGGGATCACGATCAAAGCGCACGCGATTCGGCTGACCTACGGCGCGGCCGATGGCCGGGACTACGAGCTGAACTTGATCGACACCCCGGGTCACGTGGATTTCACCTACGAGGTGAGCCGGAGCCTGGCGGCATGCGAGGGCGCGATCCTGGTAGTCGACGCGAGTCAGGGCATCGAGGCGCAGACCCTGTCGAATCTGTTCCTCGCCCTGGAAGCGGACCTCACCGTGATCCCCGTGATCAACAAGATCGATCTTCCGGCGGCGGAGCCGGATCGACGGCGCCGGGAGCTGGCCGAGCTGCTCGGTTGCGAACCGGAGGAGATCCTTCTGGTCAGCGCCAAGGAAGGCACAGGGGTCGAGGCGGTTTTGGAGGCGGTGGTGGAGCGGGTGCCTTCGCCGACCGGCGACCGGGAGGCGCCGCTGCGGGCGCTGATCTTCGATTCACAGCACGACAACTTCCTGGGAGCGGTGCCTCTTATCCGGGTGGTTGACGGTCGGCTGCGTCCGGGGATGAACGTGGCGTTCGGATCGAACGGTTCGGAGTACGAGGTATACGATGTGGGCTACCTGCAGCTTGGTGCGGTATCGACGGAGGATCTGAGCGCCGGCGAGGTGGGATATCTGACGGCGCAGATCAAGTCGGTGGCTGACACGAAGGTGGGCGACACGGTTCTCGATGCCAGCCGGCGTGCTGCAGAGCTGCTTCCCGGATACCGGGACGTGAAGCCGATGGTGTTCGCGGGTCTCTATCCGAGCGATTCGGATCAATACGAGCGGCTGAGAGCCGCGCTAGACAAGCTGAAGCTGAACGACGCGTCCATCCAGTACGAGTTCGAGACGAGCGATGCGCTCGGTTTCGGTTTCAGGTGCGGGTTCCTGGGCCTGCTCCACATGGAGATCGTGCGGGAGCGACTGGAGCGCGAGTTCGATCTCGATTTGGTGAGCACTGTTCCCAACGTGGAGTACCTGGTGCACCTGAAGAACGGCTCCACGGCGGCGGTGGAGAATCCCTCCCGGTTGCCGTCGCCGGGAGAACTGGAGCGCGTCGAGGAGCCGTACGTGCGGCTACGGATTCTCTGTCCAGCCGACTATATCGGCGGGGTCCAGAAGTTGTGCCACGGGCGGCGCGGCGAGTTCGGCCACATGCACTACGTCACGAGTCAACGCGTCGAGGTGGCGTACGATCTGCCGCTGGCCGAGATGGTGCTCGACTTCTACGAGAGGCTCAAGTCGCTGACTCGAGGCACCGGTGGCATGGACTACGACCTGGTAGGTTATCGGGCGAGCGATCTCGTACGCCTCGACGTGTTGCTGAACGGCGAGCCGGTGGATGCTCTCAGCATGATCATTCACCGTGAAAAGGCCTATCACTACGGGCGCGGCCTGGTGGAGAAGCTGCGGGAGTTGATACCTCGTCAGCTCTATGCCGTGGCCATACAGGCGGCGGTCGGCAGCCGGGTCATAGCGCGCGAGACGGTGCGACCGTTGCGCAAGAACGTGACGGCCAAGTGCTACGGCGGCGATGTAACGCGGAAGCGCAAGCTGCTCGAGAAGCAGAAGGAAGGTAAGAAGCGGATGAAGCGTGTGGGTCGTGTGGAAGTTCCGAGAGAGGCGTTTCTGGCCCTACTGGAGGTTGGCGAAGATTGAGCCAGGCTGTCGCGGGTCGGATCTACGCACGCGCGCCGAACCATCTCGGCGACGTTGTCATGGCCATCCCGGCGCTGCGTCGACTGAGCGAGCGTTACCCGGAGTCCGGCGTCGACGTGTGGTGTCCTTCGCAGTGGGCGCCGGTTCTGGAGTCAGCCGAATTGCCGGTGGACGTGATGGCTTTCCGGCGGACGCGGGCGCTATGGAAGACGGCGGCCCGCCTGCGAGAGCTCGACTACGACGCGGCATATCTGTTCACTCCTTCCTTCTCGACTGCCGCCGTCATCCGCCTGGCGGGGATCCCGCGGCGCAGAGGCACACCTACAGACGGGCGGCGTTTTCTGCTCACCGATCGTTCGGTGCGCCAGGAAGCGCCGGGCGAACATCGGGCGAGCTTCTATATGCGCCTGGTCGATCCGGACTGGGAGGACGAGACGCCACCGGTCCCGCGCCTACCGGTCGGGGAGCGGGCGCTGGAGCAGTTCTTCCAGTTGGTGGCGGGCCGATTCGAGCGGCCGGCGATTGGGATCTTCCCGGGCTCGAACGCGCCGGCGCGGCGCTGGCCGGAGGGCAGGTTCACGGCTCTGGCCGGCTTGCTGGGGCGTGAGGTGGGTACGGTAGTAGCTTTCGGCGGCCGGGAGGACGCGGTGCTGGCGGCGCGGGTAGCGGCAGGCGCCGGGGAGCGAGGCGTTGATCTGGGTGGGCGCACAGCGTTGCCGGTACTGGCAGCCGGGCTGAGCGCCTGCGATTTGGTGATCACCAACGACACGGGCCCGATGCATCTGGCGGCGGCGGTAGGCACGCCGATCGTGGCGATCTTCGGGCCCAGCGATCCCGAACGTACAGGCCCGCTAGGCTCGCCGGCGCGGGCGCTCTGGCGGTCGTCGCTGCCGTGTTCGCCGTGTGGAAAGAACACGTGCCGGCGCTGGGGCTCGGGCACGTATCTGCCGGAAGCACATGAGGAGTGCTTGCAGCTAATACCGGTCGAGGCCGTCGCCCAGGCGGCTCGAGACCAGTTAAAGGAAGCGGGGGCTTCGAGCGATGTCTAAGGTGCCGATAGCGGATTGGATCGTTGGAGTCGACATCGGAGGTACCAACCTGATCGTCGGTGTCGTTCCTTTCGAGGGCGGGCAGCCCCTGGCCATGCGCAGCCAGCCGACCGAGGTGCAGCGGGGCGCCAAGTTCATCGTCGATCGCGTCGTCCGGATGATCGAAGAGTCGATGCAAGAGGTGATGGATGCCAAGGCATGCGGGCGCGAGGCGTTCGCCGGCATCGGCATCGGCTCACCCGGACCGCTGGACCGCAAGACCGGAACGGTCATCAGCACGCCGAACCTCGGCTGGCGCAATTTCCCGCTCCGCGATCTGATACAGAACGCCGTTGGCCTGCCGGCATCGCTCGACAACGACGCGAACGCGGCGACGTACGGCGAGTGGTGGATGGGCGCCGGCCGCGGAGTCGATACACTGGTCGGCGTAACCCTGGGAACCGGGATCGGCGGCGGCATCGTGCTGAACGGCGAACTCTACCACGGCACGGCGGACGCCGCGGCGGAGATCGGGCACATGACGATCGACTCTACGGGCCGGAAGTGTAACTGCGGTAACTACGGTTGCCTGGAAGCGTACGCATCCGGCCAGGCGATCGCGGCGCGGGCCCTTGAGGGCCTGGAGTCCGGCGTCGGCTCGATCCTTGTCGAGTTGGCGGGCGATGAACAGAACATCACGGCAGAGACCGTGTTCGAGGCCGTTGTGCAGGGCGACCCGTACGCAACGGAAGTCATCAACGACACGGCCAGGTTTCTGGGCGTCGGCCTAGCCAACGTCATCAACATCCTCAATCCGGAAGTCCTGGTGATCTCGGGCGGGGTGACCCGAGCGGGCGACCACCTGTTCGTACCGCTGCGCGCCGAGATACGGCGGCGCGCCTTCCGCGTGGCGGAACAGGCGTGCCGTATAGTGGCCTCCAGCCTTGCGGGCGCCGCAGGTGTGATCGGCGCGGTCGCCTGCTTCAAGCGTGAGAGCTACGGGAAGGTCTGAGCGGGTAACAAAGACTCGCGTTCATCGGGGGAAGTGATTAGCTTGGGCGACGTACCTACCTGTATCCGCTCGTTGCATCAGATCACCGAGGAACCGGGCCGGCGAGCGCTGTGCAAAACGCTTCTGCCCGCAGAATATCAAGCGTGACTCGAGGACCGGGATGCCGGACAGCATGAACGTCCTCGGGGTCATCGGCACAATGGTGTGGGACACGATCTGGCGGGAGTCCGACGTCGGATCGCCGGTCGATGAGTGGGGAGGGATCAGCTACGCGCTGGCCGCCGCGGACGCCTTCGTGCCGGAGAATCACAAAGTCAGACCGGTCATCAAACTGGGCCGCGACCTGTCGGAACGCGGGTTCCAGTTCCTGGGGGAGCTGTCGATCATCGAAACCGATGAAGCGATCTCCGTCGTCGATGAACCGAACCCGCGCGTGGAGTTGCGCTATAGCGGACCGGCGCGACGTGCCGAGATGCTCCTGGGCGGCGTGCCGCCGTGGACTTGGGCGGAACTGCAGCCTCGCGTCGAGGGGTGCGACGCGCTGTACGTGAACTTCATCACCGGGAGCGAGCTGGGACTGGAAGTCGCCCAGCAACTAAGGCGGTCTTTCTATGGCCCTATCTACGTCGACATTCACTCGCTGATGTTGGCGACTGGGCCTCAGGGCGAGCGTAGTCGACGATCGCTGGACCGCTGGTCGGAGTGGCTCGAGTGCTTCGATGTGGTGCAGCTCAACGAGGACGAACTCACGGCGCTCAGCGCTCACTGTGGCGACCGCTGGGCCTTTGCCGCCGACGTAGTCGGTCGCGAGACGCAGCTGCTCTTCGTGACGTTGGGTGCCGAGGGCGCTGCGTACGTGATGGCGCCGGATGCCTTGCCCCTCGGCGAGGCGGCGGGCCGCAGGGAAGATTCTCGACCCGCTCAGAGCGGAAGGGTGGCTGGGGAGCCTGCGGAGGGCGGCGATACGACGGGTTGCGGTGACGTCTGGGGGATGACCGCGTACGGCGGATTGCTGGGCGGCCTGGACGTCGAGGCGGCGATGCGCCTGGCAAATGCGGCCGCCAGACGCAACGTGGCACACCGGGGCGCCTCCGGGCTGAATCGCTACTTGAGAGGTGAGATCGAGAGTGCCTAGGCTCAGCCGAGGAGGGAGAGACGTCGAGTGACGGTCGTGCTGTCGGTGCCGGAGACGCTGGACGAGCGCGGGTTCGAGACGCTCGTGGCAGGTTGGGCGAGCGCCGAGAGCGGCCAGGCGCTATTCGATGCCCGACACGTTCGATGGGTTAGCCCCTACGGGATCCTGGGGCTGCTGGCGGCGGGCGCTGCTTGGACCGACCGGACGGGTGAGCGCCCGCTGCTCGAGGTGCCGGAGAGCAAGGAAGTCGTGAGCTACCTGGACCGGATAAGGTTCTTCGAGCGGGCGCACGAGGTATTCGACATCAAGGGGCATGTCAGGAGACGAGGTTCGGCCGAATCCGATGCCTTGCTGGAGATCACTCCGATCCGGTCGCACGAGGACGTCCACGATGTGGTCGAGTACGTGCGGGAGCGCGCTTTCGCGATTCTTGGTAAACAACTCGGCTATTCTGCGCTGGCGGTGATGCCTTTCAGCGTGATCCTCTCAGAGGTTTGCCAGAACATCATAGAGCACGCTGGTGCCGGCGGCTGGGTCTCGGCTCAGAAGTACAACTGGAAGCGACGGCTAGGCCGGCTGGTGGTCGTGATAGCTGTCGTGGACGTAGGGATGGGCTTTCGCGGCTCGCTGGCGCGGGAGCATGCGCAACGCCTCGGTGATCGCTGGTCGGATCAGACGGCGCTGGAGGAGGCTTTCCTGCACGGTACGTCACGCCACCGCGACCCCGGCCGCGGTCAGGGAATACAGGGAATCCGCAACCAGGTCTCGCGTTGGAAGGGGCTGATGACCATACGCAGCGGCACGGCTCAGATCGCCGATCCCTGCGAGTGGGCTGACGTTGACCCGATGATCGCGGGCTTGCCCGATTTTCCGGGAGCGCAAATTCAAGTTGTAGTGCCGCAAGTCGTGCCGCAGAACGGCGGCAAGGGAGAGCGTGGGAATGGGTGATGCGGGGAAGGGCGGGACGAGCGGTGGTGTCGAGGCAGTGGTCCGCACCGCTGTAGCGACGCTCTATAGCAATCTCGTGACCCGGCCGACTGGTCAGGCCGTGCGATGCGCAATCGAGGAGCAAGTCGAGGAGAATCGGTGCCGGTGCTTGTCGATACTCGATTTCTCTCACGTGGGAGTCCTCGACTACAGTTGCGCCGACGAAGTGATCGCCAAGCTGCTGTCAAAGTACATGCGCCCGGATAGGCCTTCCGATTGCTTCTTCGTGGTTCAGGGCGTCTCGGAGCATCACCGCGACCAGATAGATGCCGTCCTCCATCGGCATAACCTGCTGCTGGTCGCCATCGAGTCGGGTCGACCTGCGCTCCTGGGTCCGGCACCGGCGCGCTTGCGGAGAGCGTGGAACTGCCTGGATGAGATGGGCCGAGCCGTGACCGACGAGTTCGCTTCAGCCAGGGGCCTGAATCAGGTCACGGCGGGCGCCTGGCTGCGCAGGTTGGTCGATCGACGCGTCGCTGTGCCGGATGGCCAGGACTGTTTCTCGAGTCTGCCAGCTATCGTGGATCGACCAGTAGGGCCCGAGTCACTGCCTGCTTTGTGACTCGTGGGGTCCGGTGCGCGATCTCGCACCGAGTACCGGCGGGCTATGTACGGGCGTAGTAGTAGTCGAGGTAATAGCGGTCGGACGAACTCACGAGGCGGACCTCGTTGAGCACACCGCCGACGACGCGGGCGTTGACCCTGCGCAACTGATGAACGGCCTGCCAGCCGGCCCTGCGGTCGGTTTCGCCAGCTCTCAGGACAACCACGGCTCCATCCGCCAGAGCGGCCATCACAGCGGCGTCCGTGACAGCTAGCACCGGCGGCGCATCGAGCAGGACCCACCGATACTCATCACGCCAAGCCGCCAGCAGATCCGCCATTGCCTGCGATCCCAGAAGCTCCGACGGGTTGGGTGGTCGCTTGCCGGCGGGCAGGAAGTCGAAATTGGGCCGGATGGTGGGCCTAATCGCTTCGCGCTGATCGAGCTCGCCGACCAGCAGGTCGCTGAGCCCGGGGGAGCGCAACAGATCGAAGGCATCGTGCAGCTCCCCGCGCCGCAGGTCGGCGTCGATCAGCAGCGTCCGGTCGCCGCGCGCTGCCAGAACCGCGGCGAGGTTGGCTACCGTCGTCGACTTTCCTTCGCCGGGGCCCGGGCTGGTGAAGACGAGGCTGGCGAGCTGGTGCTCGCGGGCCGTAGAGAAGGCGAGGTTCGTTCGGAGCACGCGGTAGGCCTCGGCGGCTTGCCCCTCGGGGTCGCTCACGGCGACGAGTGGAATCGCGCGACCTTCGGTGTCTTCGTCCATTCTGGGAATCCATCCCAAGACGGCGATGCCGAGTCTCGACTCGACGTCCGAAGTCGACTGCACCGAGCGGTCCAGGTATTCGAGGAAGAACGCCGCGGCGATGCCCAGCAGCAAACCGAGCAGCCCACCGAACAAGATGTTGATTCGGCGACCACCACTCACCGGGCGTGCCCATGAGGCGGGGTCTAACACTTCCACGTACGGCGAGATCTCGGCCTCGGAGATCTGAGATTCCTGGTATCTCGAGAGAAGATACCTGTACATGTCCGTGTGGATCTCGACTTCGTTCTCGAGTCCGGCCAGATCCGTCTCTACGGCAGGCAGCGCACGCATCTCTGCCTGTAGACTGGAGAGCTGGCGGGTGAGAGCCTCGATGCGGGTGTCTATGGCCGTAGCGGCGTTCCTGGCGGCTTCCACCAACTGCTGCTGAGTCTCTGCGATGCGGCCGTCCAGTGCGACGATCGCTGGGTGGGATGGATCTTTGCCCATCGGACCTAGCTGGCTGGCCCTGTTCTCCACGAGCTCCAACAGGTCGTCGTAGTAGAATTGGACGGTTCGGTTCATCTCCTCGCCGGATAGTACCGCGAACTGCTGGACGTCTCCGGGTCGGATACCCTCGGCGTGCACCTGGTTGACGAGGGAGATGTACATGCTCTGCTCTATGACCAGACCCTCGAGATCGGTCTGTAACGTCCGCATTCGCGCGAGTACGCGGTTCTCCTCGCTGGTCAGGCTGGTCAGCCCGCGAGCTTCCTTGTAGCTCTCCACCGCCTCGAGCGCCGTGCGCAACTCGAGTCCGGACTGGGTCAGCCTGTTACCGATGAACTCCGTCCGCGACTCCGCCCACTCCCGAACGCGTCGCACACCGAGATCGCGCAGCGCCTCGGCGACCGAGTTGAGGACCCTTGGTCCAAGCAGTTGATCGAGGCTGGTAAAAGTGACGTCGATCAGGTTGGTCTCGGGGCGCGTGCTCGCGGCCAGACTGCCGCTAACCATCGCTTCGGCGGCGAGCTGCGAGATCACGCGCAGCGTATAGTCGCCGGCAGGTACGCTCGGCCGCACCACCATCGTGCCCGCAGCGAATTCAAAGGGTTCGCCGACCCGGCCGCTGACCTGCGGCCCGCCACGCGACTCGACGACGACCGAGCCGTCTTCCTCCGCCTGCAGGCGGTAGACTCCCGGGGATGCCGCGGCGCCCACCTCAACGTACTCGAGGAGTCGGTCGCGCGAGATGTCGGTGGATTGAGCGCGAAGTTGCAGTGAATCGACGACGAACCGGGCAACAGCTTGTGTCGTCAGCTGCTGGACCTCCGATTCGACCGGATCGGTCCAGAGCATGTTCGGTGTGATATCGATATCACCCAGCTGGCCCATGCGGCCGCGTGCGTCTCCCACCTGGAGCGTCATCGATGTTCTGTAGAGCTGGGGACGCCGCGAAACAGACCAGAAGGCAGCGAGCAAAGCGACGATGGTGGCAAGCAGGATCAGCCAGCCGCGTCGGCGGATGACGCGCCAGTAATCCTCTATGTGGGCTCGTTCGTAGGCGGGCCCGCTTTCCCGATCGCTGAGCGTCTTAGATGGGTTCACCTGGATGATCCTAGCCCCTCCCCGCCGCACCTCCGCTGGCTACGTCTCGTCACAAGTTTACGATAGCGGCAAGGATCTCTCCACCGGCCTCAGGATACCAAGGATTTGGGAGGAAAGCAACACCTATTCCCGGATTGCAAGACCTTGTGGCCTGCCAACTTGGCGGTCCCGAAAGTTGACCGTTTTCCGGGGCTCGGATAGATTGCGACATACAAGTGCGAAGTCGCAGGGGCGGTTAAAGTGCGTCGGGGAGGTCACGCATGTCGGCGGCGACCACACTGGAACAGATTGAGGCGGTCATCGAGGAGATCCGGCCGGCGGTCCGAGCCGATGGCGGGGATGTCGAGCTGGTCGGCTATGACCCGTCAGAGGGACGGGTCGAGCTCCGTCTCGTGGGTGCGTGCCACAGCTGCCCGTACTCGCTGCTGACTCTGAAGGGCGGCATCGAGCATCGGCTGAGGAGCAAACTGCCCGAAGTGAAGACGGTCGTAGCGATCTGAGGGAGTACGGGACGGGTTATCCTGCCGGCACGGGCACGCCTGTGCCGGCATTTTGTTTTTTGAAGTCGAGGCAGTGGTTGAGCCGCTGCGCTCGGCCGCCAAGTGAACACGAATCAGGATAGGCACCGATAGATGTCGGACAAAAGAGACGTATCGAAGAAGAAGGCGAAGGAAGAGGGCGAGGAGTCGAAAGGCGGTCGCAAGCTGCCGGTGATGGGCCCTGCGAAAGGAGCGGAGGCCCGGCAGCCGCGTCCGAGTCCGGGTCCGGGCAGTGCACCGTCGACTCCCGAGAGCGTTCCCGGTGTGCGCCACGTCATCGCGATTAGCTCGGGCAAAGGCGGTGTGGGCAAGTCTACCGTCGCGACGAACCTGGCGGCCGCTCTGGCGAGCGGCGGCTCGCGGGTCGGCCTGTTGGACGCGGATGTCTACGGCCCCGACATCCCGATCATGTTCGGCATTCACAGTCGGCCCAGCGTTACGCGGGATGAGCGGATCGTTCCGCCCGAGGCGCACGGGGTCAAGTTGATGAGCATCGGGTTTCTGATCGACGATGACACACCGGCGATCTGGCGTGGACCGATCGTGATGGGGATCATCCGACAGTTCCTGCAGCAGGTGGATTGGGGCGAGCTGGACTACCTGCTTGTAGACATGCCGCCCGGGACGGGAGATGCCCAGCTGTCGCTCGTACAGCTCGCCAAGCTGGACGGTGCTCTGATGGTCACAACCCCGCAGGGTGTGGCGGTCGCCGATGTGCTGAAGGGCATCAAGATGTTCGAGCGCGTCGAAGTTCCGGTGCTCGGCGTGATCGAGAACATGAGCGGTTTTGCCTGCCCCCATTGCGGCGAGCGAACCGACGTCTTCGGGCGAGGCGGCGGAGAAGGGCTCGCGGCCACGGCGGGCGTGCCGTTTCTCGGCGAAGTGCCGCTTGGGGCAGCGGTGGTGACGGCGGGTGATTCCGGCCGGCCGACGGTGATCGACGCGCCAGACTCGCCGGAGGCGAAAGCGTTTGTGGAGTTGGCGGAGAAGGTGGCGGCGGCGGTTGCCGCCGAGAGCTGATTCAATATCCAATATCCGATAACCGATACCCGATGATCGGGTGACTGCCCGATCATCAACGAGCGTGTATCAAGTCCCGACATCAAATCGCTCGGCCGTCCCGGTCTTTGTGATCGTGCCTTGACTCTTGATGATCGATCCCTGAGGATCGACTTGGTCAATGGATGATGGATGCCGGATAGTGGATATTGTTCTGAGACCATGCCAATCGTAACCCTCCTAACCGACTTCGGGACGCATGATGGCTTCGCCGCCGCCATGAAAGGCGTCCTGCTCGACATGGCGCCCGAGGTCGGCATCGTGGACGCGACCCACGATGTGCCGCCGGGCGACGTCGAGGCGGCGGCCTGGGCCCTCTCACAGTACTGGAATCTGTTTCCTGCCGGGACGGTGCATGTGGCGGTGGTGGACCCCGGTGTGGGCAGTTTTCGCAAAGCGTTGGCGCTCGTGGCTGACGAGCGTTTCGTCGTCGCTCCTGACAACGGGGTCGTCACCCGCGTCATCCGGACCGCAGAATCGTGGCATTGCGTGGAGCTGGCGGAAGAGGGGATCAGGCGACCGGAGCCTTCTCCGACCTTTCACGGCCGCGACATCTTCGCGCCTGCGGCGGCCCATCTAGCGTTGGGGCTGGCATTGGCGCGGCTGGGCCCGCGCCTCGAAGAGCCGCAGACCTTGGAGCTCGTGCCGCCGGTAAGAACCGCGGGAGAGATAAGCGGCCGAGTCGCACATGTCGACAGATTCGGCAACCTGATCACGGATATCCCCGCCGATTGGGTGAATGCTGATTGGCGGTTCGAGGTTGCGGGACGCGATGTCGGCGGCCTGCGACGTACTTACGCCGATGTGGGCGAAGGTGAATGCCTGGCCGTGATCGGATCGATGGGCACGGTGGAGATCGCCGTCAGGGCCGGCATGGCGGCGAAAAAAATCGGGGCCGCCAGAGGCGACCCCGTTCGTGCCGTGCGCTGAGGAAGCTGGCCCGCTAGAGCCGGGCGATCTCTATACCGCCCAGCACGCCGCTCACCGAAAGGGTGAGCTGGTGCTCTGCGGTGTCCCAGTTGCTGCTCAGCCAGACCCCGCCCTCCTGCTTGACGAAGCCCGGAGCGTCGAACGACATGAGGAAAGTGCTCTTCTCGATGCGGACGCCGAGCTCGGCGGGGACTTGGATCTCCACCGTCCCCAGCCCAACGTTGATGTCGGCGCTGGAGTCGTAGTCCCACTCCCCGGAGAAATCCAAGGTCAAGGTCCCCACGCCGCCCGACACCTGTATCCTGCGACAGCCGGAATTGCCCAGATCGTCGACTCGGAGCTGAGCGGCGCCCGCCTTGAACGTGCAGAACTCCGCCTCGTCGCGGTTGGGCTCGCTGAAGCGGACGTGGGTATCGGATGCCCCGGTCTGCAGAGAGATCTGGCGCAGTCGAAGTCCACCCAGATCGAGATCCGCCTCGACCGCGCCCATCTCGAGGTCCAGGGCAAGCGGCGTCGCACCCGTCAGCTCGAGGCTCAGGTTGCCCGCCTCGTAGTCGTAGTCTTTGAGGTCCTTGAAGTCGATATCATCGTGGCCTTCGATCTCGATTCGAAGGCTGCCACGACCCTCTGACTCCAGGTAGTTGCTACGGAGGTTGAAGACCTCTTCGTCGTACTTGGAGTCGAGACGGTAGAGCAACCGGTCGGAACCTCTGCTCAGTTCGAAGCGACCCACCGCGTACTTGATCTTCACGTCCAGGAAATCCTGGCCGCGCCGCTGGCGGGCCTTGGCTTCGGTCCTCCACGTCTGGCCGGTGGCCGGTGGGGCCAGACCTGCCAGAAGAACGGCGGCGAGCGCGACTACGGCGCTAGATCTCATCGATCACATCGCGACGGTGGCGCCGCGCTTCGGCCCGGCGCTCGATCGGCGCGATCTCCTCGGCCAGCGTGTCTGCAGGGAGCTCGGGGAGCTGGCGCGGCCGCGCGTAGGTGCGCCGCGTGCCCGCCCGGGACAACACGGCAGCGCCGAGTCCGGACGTCGCGGCGATCCAGGTAAGGATCCAGGCGGACGCGATCAGCAGGTCGTGCGCCCAGCCGAGCAGCGGGTACGCCATCTGCGTGATGGCGGCGCCGGCGAAGAGGGCGAGCAGCACGCCGAGCCCGTTCAGTACGTAGTAGTAGGAGTTGGAGCGGCGCATGCGATCGGTCCAGGAGAAGCGGCGCCGCGTCAGGTTCTCACCCGCGGCGTGGGCCACCGCCACATATCCGAGCAGCGACAGGAGGCCGAAGCCCACGACGTAGAACGGGACGGCGATGGCCGTGACGATCAGCAGTGTCATCACCAGCCCGATGGGGAAGAACAAGACCTCAGCCGCCAGTCCCGCCAGGAACGAGCGACCGAAGCTTAACGACACGGTGTCGCTCACGGTCTCCAGGTGACCGCGGAAGAAGTAGACGACCATGGCGCCGAGGAAGGCGAAGAGCAGGTACAGGGCGATCGTCTTCGCCAGCGATCCCAGCCCGGACGTCACGCGGCTGAGCGCCGAGGGAATCCGGCCCGCGATGACGCGCGGGACGGCGGGCGCCAGGATCGGCGCCGGATGAGCGGCCTCGCGGATGCTGCCGAGGATCGTACCCTCGTTGTGCACCGTGGCGTCGATGGCGATGACGTCGCCCTCGATCACCGCGCTCTCCGTGAGGAGGAGCGTGCCTTCGGCCACCAGGACGTTCGAGGTGACCGTACCGGAGATGACTGCGTCCGACTCCACCAGGATCAGCATCTCATCGAGCGTTGCACCCTCACGCAGTAGGTACTCATCGGCGTCGATCACGATGCGCACCGGCAAATCGAGGTCCCCGTTCAGAAAGCTCTCCAGTTCAGGCGCGATCCCGACGCGGCCGAGCGAGCGCGCCAGGCTCTCGACCTCGGTCAGCTCCACCACCAGACCGCCGGCGATGACCTCGTCCAGACCGCCTTCCAGGATCTCTACTTGAGTCACGATATTAGCCGCCTCCTGCGCCGCGGCTGCTGCGATGACCTCCGCTGCCTCCTGGGCATCTGCCGCCTCCTGGATAGCTACGGCCGCATCCGCCATCGCCTCGGCCCGCACCTCGGCCGCCATCTCAGCCGACGCGCCGGCCAACAGTGGTGCCAGCGCATCACGGATGGCCGCGGCAGAGGCGGCGTCAGCGCCATCGAGCCCCAGACCGGTGAACGCTGCCCACGCCTCGCTCATATCACCCGCGCCGACCCCGCGCAGTAGCGCGCGCCAGGACGATTCCAGGGCGCCGCCCGGCTCGTATGTCCCGACCTCGCCACCGTCGATGAAAGCGAGTCCGTCCTCCAGCCGGACCTGCAGCGATCGACCGCCGGCGAGCTCGATGTCGAGACTCGTCACGTCGCTGCTCAGGGACACAGACGTCTGGAGGATCTCCACGGCCTGGGTCGCCTGGCCGGCTACGGTAGCCGGGAACAACCCGGCGAGCAGAAGTAGCCCGATGTGTCGCAGGAGCTTAGGCATGTGCGTTAACCTCTGGAGGTTGGTACTCGGTCACGCGATAAAGCGTCCAGATCGCGAGCCCGGACAACACGGTCATCAGGATTACGGCTAGCGCAAAGCCGTATCCCGGCACCCTCTCTGTTATTCCAGACCAAGCGTCGGCGAGCCCGCTCAGATGCAGGGCCGCGCCGATCTTGAGAACAGCCGTCATTAGTAGCTCTCTCGCATCGCTGAACAGGCGGGCGAGTAGCATTGAAGCGGGGACGTCGACGATGCTCTGAAGCCAGGCTGCCCCAAGGACGACTGCCATGGTCCAGACCGCCGCCGCAGCCAAAGCGACCGGGCGCAGACGGCGCGAGAAAGCCGGCAGCCAATTCGTTGCGGCCGCATGTGCCGGCTCCGGCACGCGCACCTGTGCCATCACCCTCGCATCGAACGAGCGTGACGGCTCGACGGCTTGCATCGAGGCCAGAGCGTGGAAGAGCCTGCGCCACTCACCCTCCCGGGCCCGGCAAGCCGGGCATTCCCGGAGGTGAGCGTCGATCGCCTGGAACTCTGGCAGCGCGGCCTCGCCGGCTGCTCTCAGTTCCAGGGCCAGCTCGGAGAGATGTCCCTTAGAATTCCATGTTTTCATTTTCTTCCTGCCCGCTGTAATGCCCTACGAGGGAAGGTCCTTCCAGGTTTCAGGTGACGGCAGTTCACCGAGTCGAAGCTATAACTCCTTGCAAATGCATAAGTTATAGCTTCAGAGAGTCGGCGATTGTGTGCAGCCAGTGAATCTGGAAGCCGATTCCCCAAAATCCCCGAATCCCCGAATCCCCGGGTCCCCATCCCTATTCCTCCTGGTCTCGTAGGTGCTCGAGTGCGGTTCTGAGCTCGGCCCGGGCGCGATGGAGAAAGGTCTTCACCGTTCCTATGGGGACCTCCATGATCTCTGCGATCTCCTCGTAGGGCCGGCTCTCGACGTGGCGGAGGATGACGGCGGTGCGGTACTCGGGCCTGAGCTTTGCGATAGCCTCCTCGATCTGGCTCCCCAACTGCAAGGCGAGGAACTCCTGCTCCGGCGATTCGTCCTTTGTCTCGAGGACGATGCGGGTTTCCTCTTCCCGCTCCGCGTTGGCCGCATGAGGCGATCCGTGTATCGACACGGTGGGCAGGCGGGCGCGGCGCAGGTGATCAATGGCGTGGTTGTTGGCGATCTTGAACAGCCAGGAGGAGAAGCGGTAGCTCGGGTTGTAGCTGTCGAGGTTGTTGAACGCCTTGACGAAGGACTCCTGAGCCAGGTCCTCGGCCTGCTCGCGGTCCCCGATCATTCTGTATATGAGGGAGAAGACCGGCCGGCGGAACCGCTCGAGCAATTCGCCGTACGCCGACTCATCGCCCTTCAGTGCCCGGGCGACGAGTTCCTTGTCATCCGGCTGCTCGGCAGCCGGCCCGTGCGGTGGGCGCTCGAGCTTGCCGGCCTTACGGCTGGGTGAGTGCTCCCGATTCACCGGGTTGCAGGGGGAAACCCCCTCCCATATGTTCGCGGCCAATCATGGCCAGCTCGCCGAGGCGTCTCCTCACCCCGCTGGAGGCCGAGTCCCAGGGTGAGCGAGCGCGTGCGGTCCGCGAGATGTTCTCGGCGATCGCGCCGCGCTACGATCTGCTCAACCACCTTCTCAGCCTCAATATCGATCGATACTGGCGAAGACGCGCCGTCGATCGACTCGGCTGGGAGCATCGGCCGGACGGTCGGTACTTGGATACCTGCGCCGGGACGTTCGATCTGTCTATCGAGCTTGCCCGGCGTTCCGGATTTGGCGGCCATGTTGTCGCGGTCGATTTCTCTCAGGCGATGCTTCGCAAGGGAAAACCCAAGATCGCCCGGCGTCCGGTTTCGCCCGTCTGCGCCGATGCGCTGAGACTGCCAGCCGCGCCTGACAGCTTCGACGGCGCGATGGTCGCCTTCGGTGTCCGCAACCTGGCGGATATCGACGCAGGACTGCGCGAGCTGGTGCGTGTGCTGCGGCCGGGCGCCCGGCTGGTGATCCTCGACTTCGCGATGCCGGCGCGTCAGCCGCTCAAGTGGCTCTACCGCTTCTACTTCACCCGCTTGCTGCCGTTCGCTGGGCGACTAATCTCAAAACATAGCTACGCGTACACTTACCTACCAGAGTCGGTGCTGGCCTTCGCTGAACCGGAAGAACTCGCCGCTCTGATGACGGCGGCAGGTTATGAGGAGGTTAGCTGGCGGCCGTTGACCGGTGGGGTGGCTTGTCTTTGGCAGGGATCCGTGAAGGTGGGTCAGTAGGTCAGTGGGGTCAGTAGGGTCAGGGGTGCTCGATCACTCCTCCCGGGCCTTCAGCTATGGCAGCAAGATGGGGATCGACGCGACCCGCAAATGGCCCGAGGAGGGCTTCACGCGGGAGTGGCCGACCAAGATAGAGATGGACCCTGAGACCAAGCGTAAGATAGACGGGCTGTGGCCTCGTTTGGGCATTGACTTGACTGGAGGCGGCTAAGTCGCCAAACTGTTGTCAGAGCAGTTCTTACCATCTCCCCCTCCTGAAACTCCGGCCTGAACGTATCTAGCCTCATCCGGAGGTGGCATTGCCCGAAGCACGTGGTTGGAAGGCCGTGGACCTGCAGCGTCTGCTCATCGGCACTGTAGGTGGTGTGTTGGTCATCATCATCGTCGTGTTCTTCGCCTTGGTCTGGGGAGCTGCGGAGGCTCTGATTCAGCCTGAGGTCGAGCGCCAGCTTCAGGTACGGTCCAGTTCGGTGGCCTCGGTGACCGAGAGCGCCATGCAGAACGCGGTCAGGAACCTGGAATTGCTCGTCATCTCGCCTAGCGCGATAGCGGCGGCGGAGCGCGGTGCGGGCCGCGCACGCCAGCTCGGACTCGACCGGCTCCCGATCGGCGAAGCGGAGCGGCGAATGGAGGAGACCCGCTCGTTGCAGCTCGACCCGGAGGTGGATCGCCAGTTGGCCGGGATGGTAGATCGCTCTCTATTCGCGGAGGTGTTCATCAGCGACCGCAACGGCTTCGTGGTGGCCAGCAGCGGATTGACCTCCGACTTCGTGCAAAGCGATGAGCAGTGGTGGCAGGAGGCATTCTCCGGCTTGGCGTACGTCTCCGAGGCCGAGGTCGACGAATCGACGAACTTGACCTCGATATCGATCGCCTGGCCGGTAGCGGGTGCGGGCGGCGCGATAGTCGGGGTGGTGAAGGGCGTCATCGATCTCGGCCGCTTGCGGACCGTCCACGCCACGCTCGCCCAGGATTGGGGCTATGTGCAAATCGTCGATGACCGGGGACTGATCATCGTCGATCCCAGCGACGGGAATCTGCTCGAGCCGTACTCCGATCTTAGCGCCCTCGTCGTCGGAGAGCTGATCCGGTCTGCGACAGACGAGGACGAGACGGTCGCCGGAATGGCGACCTCCGCGTTCAACGACCGCTGGAAGGTGGTCTATTGGGTGCCCGAAGAGCAGGCGTACCATCTTCTGCGGATGGCGAGGCGAGCGATCCTGATCTTCGGGGTGATCGCTCTGCTAACCGCGCTCGTCGGCACCATCATCGCCGGGTACTGGATATCCCGACAGATCGGCCAGCCCGTCGCCAAGGTCGCAAACGCGGCCAACAAGGTCGGTGGTGGTGACCTGCGGGTCAGTGTGATAATGATGGGTCGCGGCGAGGTGAGAAGGCTGTGCGTTGCCGTGCAGCAGATGATCGACCGGCTCAGCGAGCTGGTGAGCTCGCTCCGCGAGGCGAGCTTCCACACGCGATCGCGCAGCGAGGAGATCGCCAGCGCCGTGGAGCAGCTGTCGGCCGGCGCCGAAGAGATGACCAATACCCTGTCGCGCTTGACCGGTGAGGCCTCCCAGCACTCGGACACGATACAGGAGGTCAACGCGCGCATGGAAGCCGTAGGTAAAGCGGCGCGCGATCTCGCCAGGGGCTCGGAGACGTCTACGGAGCGCAGCCGCGAGCTGCGCGAGATTGCCGAGCGGAGCCGCGAGCGGCTGCGGGAGAGCCGCACGCAGGTGGGCCAGATGGCGGAGCGCTCGGACGTAGCTACGTCGCGGCTGCTCGAATTCATGGACGCCTCGCGGCAGTTCAGCGAGTTCGTGGATCTGATCAAACAGTTCGCCCGACGCACGAACTTGCTGGCGCTGAATGCGGCGATCGAAGCCGCGCGTGCGGGTACAGAGGCGCGTGGTTTCGGGGTGCTGGCGGACGAGATCCGCAAGCTGGCCAACCAGGCGGGCGAAGCGGCCGATCGGGCGCAGGCGACGACCGATTCTGTCCTGGGCCAACTGGAATCGACGCGGCAGGCGATCGGTGAGACGCAGGAGACGACCCACACGATCGGCGCGGTGGTCGAGAAGGCGGAAGAGAGATTCGAAGCGGTCACCAAGGCCATGGAAGAGGCGGAAAGCTGGGCCGACCGTGTGGCATCGGTCAGTGCCGAGGTGGATGGCAGCGTCGGCGAAACGGCGGAGCGTTTGAGCTCGGTCGCATCGGGCTTCACGGATTTCGCCGCCGGGATGGAGGAACTAGCCGCCGGGATGGAGGAACAGAACGCGTCGACCGAGGAGATCGCAGCAGCGGTGAATGCTCTCAACGCCTCTGCGCTCGAGCTCGCAGGCCTGGCCGACGTCTTCGTGGTCGAAGGGCAAGTGAGCGCGGAATCGCAAGGTGCCGAAGCCAAAGAGCCGACAGAGAAAGCCGAAGTCGTCCACGCCGCCGCCAGCTGAGCCGCCGTCGGCCGACACCGACGCGGCTTGGCGCGAGCACTCCCGGCGCCGACGACAGACGGAGGCGCGCGAACCGTTCGCCCAGGCTCTGACCTGGGGCACGGTCGTCGCCCTGGTCGCCGCCGTCCTCACAGGCTTCCTGCGGATCTGGATCTGGATTCTGGCGCTGGAGCCGATCGCCGTCGGCGTGGTGATCGGTGAAGCGGCAGCGATCCCCTCCTCGGTGCGGCACCGGCGACCGCCCGGCTGGAGCTACTGGTATGTGTTCGGGCTGGCCTGCTTCGCCTACGTCCTGGTGCACGTCGTGTTCTGGCTGGCCAGCGATGGTTTCGTTCCCACCGAATCATTCCTCGCCTTCCTGCGCGCATCGCCCTCCGCAACCGCTACACCTTTCTTCCAGAGCGTCGATCTCGCTCGCCAGATCTCGCTGGCGACGGGCGGCGCTTCGGCTCTCAAGTACTGGCTCTGGGTCGTCGAGGGCCTGATGATGGGCTCGGCGGCGGTGCTGGCCTACCGCGGTGGTTCGGTCCGGAAGCTCAAGACATAGGTGCTTGGCAAGCTCGCCAGGTTGAAGTAGACTTTGCCGCTATCAGGTTAGGCAAACCGGTAGCCGGTAGCCGGTAATCGGTAGCCGGTAAGGCAGATCGTCCACCGACCACCGACCGCCGGCCACCGACCACCGCACACCGATGACTGAGCCACAGACCCTGTCGGGCACGAATCGCCTCCGCATCGGCCTCATATCGGACACACACGGACTGCTGCGCAACGAGGTCTACGCCGCATTCGAAGGGGTCGACGAGATCCTGCACGCCGGCGACATCGGCGATCCGGCAATCCTGACGGAGCTCGAAGTCATCGCGCCCGTGCGCGCCGTGCTCGGTAACGTCGATGGCTTTGAAGTTCGCGCGGAAGTGCCGGAGAGGCAGGAACTAGAGCGGCTGGGTCATCTGATCGCCGTAGTCCATGGCCACCAGTGGGGATCGCCGACGGTGCGGGACCTCGCCGATGCATTTCACGACTTCTCTGTCGTCGTTTACGGCCACACCCATCAAGCACTCATCGAGAAGACCGCCGGTCCCCTGGTCGTGAACCCCGGCAGCGCCGGGCACGCTCGCTTCGGTCACCCGGTCACCGCCGCCATCCTCACCCTCCAGCGCGGCCGGGCACCCGCGGCCCAGCTTGTCGATCTTCTGGGCTAATCCACGCTGCGGTTCACTCAGAAATGAAACAGCAGGCCGACCTCTGGACCGAACGTGCGCATCTTGTATCTGAACGCGGTCTCCGCGCTCCCGGTCTTGTAGTCCACGTCGATCCAGCGGTAGGCTACGGCCGCCTCAAACAGGCGTGAGAACCGATAGCCCACAACAGGATGGACCTGCCAGGCGAACTCTGATCCGACACCGAACCCGCCAACGTCCCCTCGGATGGCTAGCCGCCACTTCCGTGTGTTGGGGACCTGGAAGCGCGCCCCGACGAAGGGATCGAACCAGACCTTGTCGTCCTTCACATCGATGAGTCCTCCCTCGCCGACGAGCGAAGCACTCAGGACGTTCACACGACCTCCCGCTAGCACCTCGGCCCACTCAGCGACGCGCCGGTACCCTGCGAGCTCGACCGCACCTTGCTTCATACCAGCTGTGAGCAGCCCAAGTCGCTGGCCGGTCTGTTCGAGGTCCATGTACAGCCCATCCAGCGAGACCCCCCAGGTCCCATTGTTCGCCTCCAGATAGAGCATCCCTCCGAATTGGAGCTTCTCGAAGATGTCCCCCGGATTGGCCTCAACATCGACGTTGAACTCCTGGATGGTCACGGTACCGTCCATATACGGAAACAGAAAATAGGGGGCCACGACGAAGCGCCAGCGACCGGGCTCCTCGCCGTCTCCTGGACCCTGCGCTTGAGAGTTGGTCGGTTGACCCAGCGTAAGGGCGGCGGATACGATCAGCAATGCAGTGAGTCGCAATCTCATTTCAGTTTCCTCCTGTGTGACACTGGCCCGGTGCTAAGTCGTCACGGGCACTACTCTGACTCTTCGATGCCGGAGCGCGAAAACGCCTAAAACGCCTCGCCGATGCGGAAGTAGATCCCCCAATCGTCTCGGCCCACGGCCACATCGAAGCCGATGTTGATCTGATAGTCGACCAAGGCCATATATCGGACGCCCACGCCTGCGCCGGGGAGGAGAGGGCTGGTATCATTATTCTCGTCCACCGCTAGGGCCAGGCCGGCGAAAGCCACACCGCCAATGCGCCCAGCCACTTGCCGACGGTACTCTGCCTGAACGGCGTACACCTGATCACCACGGTATTCACCCTTGGTGTAACCGCGAATGTCGTCGCGCCCCACTACCCGCTGTCCTTCAAAGGGAACATCTCCGAGCCCCACGAACGCATCGAAGCGACCCGCGAGCACGCCCTCCTCCGAGAGTCTGTGATAGCCGTTGGCCGAGAAATTCACACCCGTGTACTCGAAGTCGGAACCCAGCCACTCCTGGTTGAAGATGGTACGAGCCACGGAATACACGCCGGAAGTCGCGTTGTAGATATTGTCCCGAGTATCCCATTGCAGAGGAATTCCCCAGCCATTGACCCACTGGCGGACGGTGTCCGCGGGACTACCCTCAATACCAAACTCTGTCCTGACGCTCGCGATCGAGATGAGTACACCGGCGTAGAAGTGGGACACGAGACGCCTACTGATCTCAGCGTAGCCGAAACGCGCACCCGTGTTGAAGTCGATGAACGCGCCGCCGGGAACGACCTCGTCGTCGTAGTATTGGAAGTTGAGGGACCCTAGCCCGATCGCAGAAAGGAGACGGTAGTCATCCTCGCTCCAGAACAGCCGGGCAAACGCCCCACCCGCCCAGGTCTTATTGGTCGTGTAGAAACCGGCCAAGCCAACCGTGGACGCAGGCGAGACGGTATCCCCTTTTGACATCGGGAAGAAGCCCATGCCTATCGCGCCGAGTTTCAGCTCGGTTGAGCGGTTGTAGTCGATGATGGGAACTCCGGTGACCTGGAACCCCTTCTCGCTCTCCTCGTCCTGGGCCCAGACTGAGACAGGGAATAGGGACAGAAAGGCGAGAATCGCCATCGACCGCCAGGCGTTAAGAACTGCTCCCTTTCGATGCATTGAGCCCCTCCTCTTCAACAGGCCCGAGACGCCTATTCTCCCGAGCCTGGTTTCAGGCTGAAAGCGCGGTTTCTGAGGGTCGGGGCTGTCCGACTGATCGGGTAGAACTTGCAAGCTATCGACGCAATTCAAATGCCAGCAACGGGTGTCAGCACCCAGCCGAAAGCGGTTCTCAGCCGTCGCTAGAGGCTTGGCGCGCCGCAGGCTGACCGGTACATTCACAGAGCCTAATAGCAGAACATAGCCCGGCCGCCGAGGTCGGGAGTGATGATGAGCCGAGAAGGAGGAAAGCATGAGTATGCTGAGAGTGGCGTCTGTCGTGCTTCTGGCGGCAGCGGTGTTCACCGCCCCGGCCGGCGCCCAGGACCCGATGCCTCCGCCCGAAACGCTGGAGGGCGCGTTCCCGGCGCAGAGGCATTTTTCGCCCTATGCGGGGCGCAACTTCCCCACCCAGGTGTACTGGGGCGATACTCACCTGCACACCTCCATGTCGATGGACGCCGGAGCGTTAGGCAACCGGCTGGGGCTGGACGAGGCCTACCGGTTCGCTCGCGGCGAGGAAGTCACGTCAGCGACCGGCCAGCTGGTCAAGCTGTCGCGGCCGCTCGATTGGCTGGTGATAGCCGACCACTCGGACAACATGGGCTTCTTCCCGAACCTATTCGCCGGGGCGCCGGAGATCCTGGCCGACCCGACGGGCAGGCGTTGGTATGGCATGATCCAGGCGGGCGGAGAGCAGGCCGTGGCAGCCGCGATGGAGATCATCGACATGGTGTCGAGGGGCGACGTCCCGGAAG
>JBDHHZ010000010.1:0-26006 GCA_039589115.1 Gemmatimonadota bacterium
GTGTACCCCGTCATCGATCGTGTCTTCCCGATCGACGAGGTGGTCGAGGCTCACCGCCACATGGAGTCCGACGCGAACTTCGGCAAAGTCGTCCTGACATGGAGCAGAGGTATCCCTTGAGACGAACGATTCGGACGGCGTCGGTGGTCGCGCTCATGGCTGTCGCTACCCTCTCGTGCTCCGGCAGCAACGATGGCCCGACGGGGCCGGCGCCGCCGCCGGATGCTCTCCGGCTGTCAGCGCTCACCGCCGGCTACTTCCACACCTGCGGCCTGACCGTGGGTGGCAGTGCGTACTGCTGGGGAAGCAACTCGCTGGGCGCAGTTGGCGACGGCACCCGGACGACGCGCAAACTGCCGACCGCCGTAGCTGGTGGCCTCATGTTCGCCGCGATCGATGCGGGTGCCGGACACACCTGCGCGCTGACGCATCGGGGAACCGCTTACTGCTGGGGGTGGAACGACGAGGGCCAGGTGGGGGATGACTCCTTCACTCCCCGCGACGCGCCGGTTCCGGTTGCGGGCGGTCTAACATTCGCCGCGGTCAGCGCCGGGCACGCGCACTCCTGCGGGCTTACGAACGACGGTGCGGCCTACTGCTGGGGCGACGATTTCCGTGGGCAGCTCGGTGATGGAGGCCCTGGGCCGGAAACTAGGTCGCCGGTTCCGGTGCGAGTCGCTACAGATCAGCTCTTCACAGCAGTGATCGCGGGCTACTACCAGTCGTGCGGCCTGGTGGCGAGCGGCGAGGTCCACTGCTGGGGACAGAACGACTCTGGACAGAACGGAGACGGAACGACCAGCGATCGGCACGTGCCGACGCGCGTCGTAGGTAACCACGCCTTCGCGATGATCAGTCTTGGAGACCGCTTCGTTTGTGGGGTGAGCACAGGCGGTGAGACCTACTGCTGGGGCAGTAATCGAACCGGCGAGCTGGGAGGCGCGGCCCCGACGGGCAGCTCGGTGCCGGTGCCGCTGGAGGGTGCGCCGACGTTCGCGTCGGTGTTCTGCGCTGTCGGAGCTTCGACTGTCTCCGCCGCCGAGGCGTATGCCTGCGGGCTGAAAGGCGACGGAAAGGCTGTCTGCTGGGGCGGTGCCATCCGCGGCGGGCTGCGGGATAGGGCAGATACGAGCTTCGCGCCGGTGGCCGAGGGCATCCGTTTCAAGGCCCTCGCACCGGGCTCCGAGCACATCTGTGGACTGAGCCTGGACGGATTCGGTTACTGCGGGGGCGCCAACTACGGTGGCCAGGTTGGCGACGGCACTTCGGAGGATCGCTCGACCCTTGTGCCGGTACTGGGTCCGACCGGATAAGACGGCCCGCGGCTACCAGGGTTCCGCAGCCTGTTGACCTCTCTCGGGGCTATGTGAGATTGTGACTACCTTCGGCGTGCGGCGCCGCGCCTCGGCCGCAGCGAAGGTCCTTGCGGTCTCGGCGTCGGCTTCAGTTCGGCGGGCTGCATCGGCATGACGTTCGGCTCGAATCCCGGCACCACCTCACGGGAGAACGTCCGGCCCATCAGCTTCTCCACGTCGCCCATCATGATCCACTCGTCCGGTGACATGAGCGTGATCGCAACGCCTTCTGCACCGGCCCGCGCCGTCCGACCGACGCGATGGATGTAGATCTCCGGATCGCGGGGGACATCATAGTTCACCACCACAGCGATGTCGTCAATATCAATGCCACGGGCGGCCACGTCGGTCGCGACCAGGACTCTGGTCTGCCCTCGCTTGAACCGGCCGAGAGCCTCGTCGCGGGCGCTCTGTTTCTTTCCACCGTGCAGCGCCGCAGCGTCATTGCCCTCGCGACGCAGGTAGTTGGCGACGATCTCGGCGCCGTGCTTTGTCCGTGTGAAAACGAGGGTGCGGTCTCCGGGGAGAGTAGCCAGTAGCTTCGCGAGCAGGCCCCGCTTGCGGGGCTTGTCCACCGCCACCAATACGTGCTCCACACCCTCGGCCGCATCGGTGCGCCGGCCGATCTCGATGGCTGCATGGTCCTTCAATGCGCGGCGCGCCAACCGGTCCACGTCGCCCGAGATCGTCGCCGAGAAGAACAACGTCTGACGCTCGGAGGGGAGCGTGTCGAGGATCCGATGCACGTCGCGCGAGAACCCCATGTCCAGCATCCGGTCCGCTTCGTCGAGCACTAGCACTTCGAGCTTCGACGTGTCCACGTGTCCGCGACCCATGTGGTCTAGCAGTCGTCCGGGCGTAGCGATCACGATGTCGACGCCCTCTTTGAGTGCGCGGGTCTGGGGCTCCATCCGCACACCACCGTACACCGCGACCGACTTCAGATCGACGTGCCTGCCATAGGCGCGGGCGGCGTTCAGGACTTGTTCGGCGAGCTCGCGTGTCGGGGCCAATACGAGCGCCCGCTGTGTGCCGCGTCGACCGGTCTTGAGACGCTGTAGGATCGGCAGCAGAAACGCCGCCGTCTTGCCGGTGCCGGTCTGCGCCGAACCGACCACGTCACGGCCTTCCAGGCCCGGCGGTATAGCCTCGAGCTGAATTGGGGTGGGCTCGGTGTAACCCTGTTCGTCCAGAGCCCGTAGGAGTTCGGGCGCGAGGCCCAGTGATTGAAATGATGTCTTCATACAATACGACTCTTCATTGCGTGCATTCGCGTGCCCGGGTGACATCGGTGTCACCGGGAACGCCTTGCTCTTGATTGATTGAACCTGAGGAGTGAAGCGGCGGGCTTGCTAGGCGCCGGTACCCAATCCTAAGCCGGGTAACATTCTGCGGAGAGAAGAAATCCAGCTTGCGGTTCGTACAACAGGCCGGAAGATAATGGGTTACAGCGTTTGGCGCCAGTCCAGCTGCGGGAGCACCCGGGCCAGGGGCATCCGACCGCCATCGCGGGGAGGCAGCCCGGGGTCTGAATTTGTGAGGTTCGTTACTTGACTGGTTTGACGTGCAGGTGCCAGAAACCGCATTTTGGTCAACCTCGCGCCTGCCCGTTCCGGCGGGGCCCACACCATCCACCCTTCGGGAGGCCATGGCACCCTTCGGGAAACTGCTCGGCGGACCCGCGCTCCTGGCTGCCCTCTTCACACTCGCGGCGTGCTCGAGCGACTCCCCGACCGAGGTCTCGTTCGAGTCCCTTCAAACGGTCTCTGGCCAAAGTCAGACGGGAACGGCTGGAAGCGCTCTGCAGAGTCAGCTGGTCGTAGTGGCACTCGATGAAGCCGGCGCACCGCTCCCCGGTGTCACGATCACATGGAGCGTCACCGAAGGTGGCGGGACCGTCGCTCCTACCACTGTAACATCCGGCGCTCGAGGTCTGGCGCGGGCCACCTGGACGCTCGGCACGGTCGCCGGCGCCAACTCCGCTCGTGCAAGCGCGACGGAGACCTCTTACGTCGAGTTCTCCGCTACGGGAACAGCGGGGCAGGTCGTCGCCGTGGAGCTGGACAGCAGCGAAATCACGGTGGATCTGGGGCGGACGGCACAGCTAGAGGCGGAGGCCTGGGACCAATACGGCAACAGGGTGACCGGCGCGACGTTCATTTGGGCCACAGCCGACTCGGGTGTTGCCACAGTCAGCCAAGACGGCGCGATCACTCCAGTTGCGAAGGGTTTAACTACGGTCACGGCCAGCGCCGCGTCAGGGCCCAGCGATTCGGCCAGCGTGACGGTACCGGATCCCCCACTTCGCTATCTGGCTTCCCTGCGAGGGATCGATATCGGCAGTGCGGTGAACGACCTGCCGCTGGACGCAGATTCCACCTACCGACTCACGCTCGACCGCGAGTTCAACTCGATCACACCCGAGAGTGTTATGAAGTTCTGGGTGCTGCGCCCGACCCGGGGTACCTTCGACTTCGCCAGGGCGGACAGGCTGATGGAGTTCGCCGAGGCCAGCGCCATGGTCGTGCACGGGCATACGCTGGTCTGGCACGTTGCACTCCCCGGCTGGCTGGTGAACGGCGACTTCAACAAGAGCGAGCTGCTCAGCATCCTGAAGGACCATATCCTCACAGTCGTTGGCCGATACGAAGGTCGTGTCGCGGCCTGGGACGTGGTCAACGAAGCCGTCGCAGACGACGGGATCTCGCTCCGGAACGGCATCTGGCTGGAGACCATCGGTCCCGAGTATATCGACTCGGCCTTCACTTGGGCGGCGCAGGCCGACCCGGCGGCGCGCCTCTACTACAACGATTACTCGGGCGAGGGGCTCGGCGCGAAGTCCGACGGGATATTCGATCTCGTCTCTGACCTGGTCGCGAAAGGCGTCCCCATCCACGGTGTGGGACTGGAATCCCATTTCGAGTTGAACGGCGCGCCGCCCGAGCAGGATGTGATCGACAACATGACCCGCATCGCCGGGCTTGGCCTGGAAGTGCGAATCAGTGAGCTAGATGTGCGAATCCGGGAGACACCGACGCAAAGCGATTTCGATGATCAGGCGGTCACTTATCGGAGCTTGCTCGGAGCCTGTCTCAGCGCTGTGAACTGCACGGCGATTGCGATGTGGGGATTCAGCGACGCGTACTCGTGGATTCCGGCCTTCTTCCCAGGGTGGGGCTGGGCGACCATACTAGACGAGACATTCGATCCGAAACCAGCCTACTGGGCGCTGTTCGACGAGCTGTCGAATCCCGACTAGGCAAGGCATGCAGGCTGGATTGGCGAGGCCCGATCACTGACCTCGCTCGGGGAGAGAGGCGCAAAACGACCGGAGATAGTGGTCGCGCAGAGCGTCGCGCAGCACCTCCTCGAAAGCCAGCAGTTCCAGCGAGAGCTGTTCGGCCAGGTTGCTAGCGAAACGCGACCGCTGAAAGCAGCGAACGAATACTCTGGGAGCGGCAGAGCGGTTGCGGAGCAACATCGCGGCGCGGAGGTTCAATCGCTCGTCCCCTGCACACAGTACGTAGACCGGGGTCGCCTCGCTCTCCGCCAGCCTTCTGTCCACTTCGTCCCATGCCGCCGGATCGGTCACCTCCTGGTCGATGGCGATCACTCGGTCTAGGTCGTGGGCGATGTCGGCCTTGAATTCCCGGTAAAGCGCGGAAGCGGAGCGGTCCACGATGACGACTTGGTCCAGCTCGTCCGCCGCCTCCTCCAGCAGGACTTCCAGGATGGTCTGGCCGAATCGCCCGAAGCCTGCCAGCACGACCACATCACGATAACCGGTGTCTCTGAAGTGTTCCGCCAGGTGGTCCCGGTAGAGATGGAGGGCGCCGATCTGATGCGTGTTGAATCCGACAGGCGCACGATCATCCTGCGCGAGCCGCTCCACCGGCCTGAGGAGCGTCAGATCCGCCACGTGAACCGCTACCGGTACGGAAGGTTGCTCGGCGTGAGCCGCCCAGGCTGCCTCGAGGTTGACCAGATCGCTGTCGGTGACCACCACCATGCCGCGCGCGCGCTCGAGCTGAAGCGCCTCGATCGTTGCGGCTCGCTGAACGTCCCCTTGCAGAAACTCCACCCCGGCTCGTCGCACCGCCTCTTCCGCGCTGGCGAGCCCGGCGCTGCGGTCGACCAGCAAGACCGATCTTTCCGGCTCGACTGATCGCAGAGCTTTGAGGTAGGCCATGCCGACCTGGCCGGCACCGATCACCACCATGTGGTCATGGAGTCGGCGACGCTGAAGCCAGGCTGGTCGGACGAGTCGAAGCAGGCCCTCGACGACCGCGCTGGTCGTGATGGCAGGCGCGAGGAAATAGGCTATCCACAAAGCCGTCCGTCCGGCCAGAATCCCACCTACCGGCGTTCCCAGGTCCAGTCCGCCGAAGACGAACAGGCCAGCGGCGTAGTAGATCCAAACGATGATCGGGTCGTCAGCCAGGCCAGGCCGCTCGCTGGTGACGACGCCCATCGCAAAGGCCGCTATGACGAGTACGAATACAAGGATGATCGCAGCAATGCGCGCGGTGGTAGCCACCCGGCCCTGCCGCAGAAGGACATTTCCAAAGCTCACGCGCAACCTGCCGGCTCGGTGTTGGTTTCTTGCTATCGGCGTTCTGAGTCGGCGCTAACTTGCGTCACCCATGTGCCTTATGTACCGAGGGTCTTACGGGCAATCCCAGCGACCGTCGAACGGGCCGCATCGTCGATGCCCGCGACGAACGGCCCTTCATGGCGAGTCGCATCGATCGACCGGCCATCCAGGTCCGTGATATCTCCCCCAGCGCCCCGCACCAGCAGGGCGCCAGCGGCCAGGTCGTACGGCTCGGCCGGACGTTTCCCCCAAACATTGGCATAGACGAAGGCTCCTTTGGCCGCTTCCAACAGCGCCCACGACGGTGAGCCGCCGGGAGAACGGACCGTCTGCACGTCATCGCGGCGCCATGCGTCGTAGCATCCATGTACAAGCCCCGCCGCGGCGCGACTCGGGTGGATGTTCACCAGAACCTTCGCCTGATTCTCCAGCGTCGCCGGAAGCGAGACAGCCGCGTCCGGTTCGCCGAAGAGCGAGAGCTGCAGCAGTCGTGACGACCCGCCGGCGACTGCGTAGCCCAATTCGCCCGTCGTCGGGTTGAGGATGAAACCCAACAGGGGCGCCGCATCTCGGAAGAGGGTGAGCACCGTCGTGTACGTCTCGGTTCCGGTCACGAACGCCCAGGTGCCATCCACCGGATCGATGGCGACGGCGAGTCCCGACGACGGGAACACGCCACCGGTCTCCTCACCGACTATTGCCGCGCTTGGCGCGAACTCGGCCAGCGCCTCGCGCAGCCGTACCTCGATTTGCTTCTCCACCAAAACGGTGGGCGAGCCATCTTCCTTGATCTCGACGTTCTCCCGCAGCGCCAAGTGTGCGCTCCTAAGCGCCCGGGCCGCGATCAGCAGTTGGACGATCCCGAACCCGATCCAGGCATCGGTTTCGCCGGATACGCGCTCGGGCGCCGGGCTTCCCGATCGGAAGGCCTCGAGACTTGCGAGCTCTATCTGGCTCAAGGTCACAGGAGGTTCACCCCGTCCTGGCGAGAAGACTCTCGGCCTGTGATTTCTCCATCTGTTCGCTCTCCATCAGCTTCGTGATCGACGCGCGGATGAATCGGGCCTGTCCGGAAGGCACGCGGTTCACGGTGTCTGCATCGAGCGGCCACCACCTGACTTCGTCGAAGTACTCGCCCGGGTCGAAGGTATCGGCGACGGCATCGCCATCGACGAGATACAGATACGCTTGGGTCTCGACCCAAGCGTGATCGGTCTGCCGTGGATCGTACGTGTAACCCTCGAAGACGACCTCGCCGTTCTCCTCTGGGCGCCAACCCGTTTCACTCTCCAACACCCGACCGATGTCGGAGGCGGCTAAATTACCGGGCAGAACGAACCCCTTGGGAAGCTCCAGGTCCGTCTGGTCTTCGTTACCGCCCAGCAAGATCTCCAGTCCTTCTGTTGTGGTGTTAGCCCGCACCACGCTGGCGGCGACGGAGAGGTTGCACCCCCAGAGTCCGAGGAGGCCGCGGCCGGCGATGCCGGTCCGGCCACGCGGATTGAGGGGTCGCCCGTCGTCGTCGCGATACTTGGCCGGGCGGGCGGCCAACTCGTCCTTGATGCTGCCTATGTCTTCGGGATCCGCCCAGCCGTCGGTCGTCTTGGACCGGGCCTGCTCCAGCACGGAGGTGTCCACGTAATACGGCGGGTCGTACTCCGGGCAGTCGACCGGCCACGGCGATTCGTCGAGCAGGACGCGCTGCCGAGGCGGGTAAGAGCGCGGGCGCTCTGCACGGACCTTGAGATGAAAGTCGTCCGCGACGAGGTTGTACGCGAGGCTTTCCACCGAGTAGAGCGCATGCATGAGCTGCGGTAAATCGCACTCGCCGCGGTCGCGTCGTTTGTCGAAGCTCAGCGTGTGGAGGGCGTAGCGCAGCAGCGCGATTCGATAAACCAGCCAGTCATCGCTCTCCTTGATAGAAAAGCAGGTCTTCCGGATCGTCCGGACCGCTGCCAGGATTTTGCGGAAGCGCAGGTCCCACTTGGCGAACTTGAGTGCATCGGGAAGCCCGTCGATGTCAGACGGGAACTGCTGCGCCAGCAGGTACTCCTCGAACATCTTGAGCCGCGGCAGGTCATCCACATCGAACGCCTTGCTCATCACGAACTTCACATCGTTCTCGAGCTTCGCGAAGTCGAGTTCCAGCGGTGCTGAGCCGCTGTGCGTCCAGTCGATGAACCAGATGTTGTCGACGTCATCACAGATGATGTTCGCGAAGTTCAGATCGCCGTGCGATAGGCAGGCTTCGCTGTCCAGGCCATCCTCGTTCGCCGCGACTAGTCGAACGAAACGAGTGAGCTGTTCGGGGTCGACCTGCGCGCCGCCGACTTCCTCCTCGGCCAGGTAACCGAGGATCACGTCGGCGTTTCCGCGCAGCCAGGTCAACTGCTGCTCCGCATGCAGTCCGAAGGCGCGGTAGGGTGCGACCCAGGACAACTCGCTGGTGTTGTGGTACAGCTTCTCCGATAGCAGCGAGAGCGCCTTCTCCAGGCGCGTCATGAAGCGCGCCAGCGACTCCTCACTGTCCGCTTCCTCGAAACTGTCTTGCAGGGTCTCCGGGCGGCCCTCCATCGCCGCCAGCTCCATGCCAACGCCCAACGAGCTTCCCGCGCTGACGGGGTAGCCAAACGTCGGCACGTGCTTGCCGAAAAAGTCCTTCACCTGGTGATAGCCGTCCAGCTCGCGGCGCATCTGGCCGAAGGCGTCGACCTTGAGAACCAACGGCTCGGTGCGGGCCTCGCCCTTCCAGCCCTCGGCCATGAACAGCAGGCTTCCGCTGAAACCGCCGGCGAGCGGCTTGAGCCGCACCCGGGTCCAGTGCATGCAGATGAGCTCGAGGATGCGTCGCTGGGCCGGGTCGAAGGCTTCCCGGGCCTCCTCGGGCTCGATGACGCAAGGGCGGCAACCGAAATGCGAGAAGTCGGCTGGGTCGAGCCCGGCATATTCTGCGGCTTCCTCCAGGTCGAGCAACACGTTGACGTCGGCGGCGGGCAAGTTGTGGCGCAGGGCGGCGAAGTGAGCCTCCTGGGTGGCGCTGCCCACCAAGTGCGGCGAGACGGCGACCTCGGAGAACCCGAACGCGTTGCGGAGCAGAGTCGCGACGGCCTGAACCCGCTTCTCCGTGTGGCAGCCGACGATCAAGAAGCGAAGTTGACCCTCGTGAGTCTCCGGTACCGAGAGATCGAATCCGCTCGCCTCGCTGATGGCGCCCAGCAGTTCCTTCCAGGGGATGGCCCCTTCGGGGGACGGGATCACGGCGGCCGCTTCAGCGTGCGTCTCGATCGGATCGGTGAGCCCGACCGGCGTTTCGTCAGCCACGCTCTTGATGATCACCAGGCTGACCGGGGCGCCGCCTGACCTTGCCTCTGCCGCCTGAGCGATGAAGGTCGGGAGCGGACCTTCGCCGAAGCTCTTGCCCCTGCCCATGAGCCGCGCCACCTCGCGGGGACCGATGTTCGACCTGGATCCCTGAAACTGGTGCTCCGGGCTCAAGACATCGCTCGTCAGCCCGTCACCGATGATTATCGTATGCATTGCCCCGTGCCAGACGCCGACAGGCGCATCGTGTGGTTCCTGTCCGTTAGAGGATGACACCCTCGAGAACGAGCGCCGCGACCTTCTCGGTCTTCTCTGAAGATATCTTCTTCAGAGTATCACGAAACTCGGAGTACTCGCGCTTGATGCGCTCGAACTGATCCCTGGCTAGCAGAAAGACATCGCAGTACGTCAGCGACTTGACCGATGCCGTTCGCCGCTCGCCGAGTAGCAGTGACAGGTCGCCGAAATAGTCCCCGCTTTCGAGCGTGCCGTGCGTCTCTCGCCCTTCCTGTGATGTAATCTCGACCGTGCCTCGACTGATGAAGTAGATACCGTTGCCGACCTCTCCCTCGCGCACGATGTAACCATCGGGGGCAAAGATCTGCGGCTCCAGTGCCATGAGCAGAACATTGCGCAGCGTCGGCGTGCAGTGTTTGAACAGAGGGACACGCTCGATCAGATCCTTTGTGAGGTGAAAGAGCACCTCTAGGCGTATCGGCCCGGGGAGATCGGCGAGCAGCGTCCCCTCGTTCATCCCCCGGTACCGGGCCCAGATATAGTCATAGTAGTTGCTGACCTGCTCGTTCACTTCGGCGGGGACACGGCGATTGCGGAGGTATTGATTGACGGTCTCGACGCGATTCCAGAAGGCAGCCTTGGCAGAGTCGAGGTTGCTGACCAGCGACGCGATGTTACCGATGATGAACGCGTACATCGACGCGCCCAGCAGCATCACGATCATCGTGAAAACGTACTCTATGTTGCGGTGCGGTGTGATGTCTCCGTAGCCCACCGTCGTCATCGTGACGATGACCCAGTAGAGCGAGCGGACGTATTGGGAGTCGCGGTCCGCATTCTGAATCCCTTCGGCCACAGCCCACGAGATGGTGGGGAACCCCTCCATGAACGGCACCACGAACCAGGCACATGCCACCCAGTGCAACAGGACCAGTATGACGGTGAAGAACTTCGCGATCCGCAGGAATCCTGAGTTCGTCCAGCTCTGGCGCTCCCAGCGACGAAAGATCACAAACAGCCGCAGCACGCGAAGCACGCGTAGCAGTCGCAGGAAGAGCACGACGGAAACACCGCCGATCTCGGCGTCCGTGACTAGGAGCAGCGCATCCAATGGGAGCGCCGCCAGGAGATCGAAGGCGAACAGGCCGCGCAGATAGCGTCGGGCGATCCGCCCGCGGTCGTCGACATCGATCCCCTGATAGCGATAAGTCGTGCGGAAGTTCAGGTAGATGTCCAGCAGGAAGAAGAGATCGATGACGTAGACGAGCAGCGAGCCGGCCAAGCTCACGCGGTGAACGAAGGCCACCTGGTAGGGCACCAGAACACAGCTGAAGACGATCAGCGCCAGGATCATCAGATCCCAGGTCGTTCGGGCCCGCGAGTCTTCCCTGATAGTCTCCCGCATCTCTCCGTTGGATGGGGTTACAGGGCGGCCAGGACCGCGCCGGACCTGCGTCTCGCTCGCCCCTTGTGGTCGGCCCAAAGCTTAGCCCACTGCTCCCGCCGCGTCCAGCGTGGGGGGCACTATCTGTCCGGACGGCAGCAAGGCCTTGATTTGAACCCGCTTTGGCGAGTAGACTAGTGCGTCCCACGCGAATTGCCTGTGATCCACATTACATCTAGTAAGGATTTGAGGGACGAGACCGTCCAGGTTGGTGAGACACCCGGACGCGTCAGGGAGCGACGCCCGAAGCAACTCACCCCGGAGAGCGCTGATGAAGATAGCGGCTGAGGAAATCGGACCCATCACGGTACTGCGGTTCGAGGGGAATCTCGACACCAATACGGCGCCCGAGGCACAGGAGCGTTTCGATCAGTTGATCGGCGATGGCGCAAAAAAGTTGCTGGTTGACTTCAAGACGCTGGACTACATCAGCAGCGCGGGCCTGCGAGTGTTGTTGGCGACGGCGAAGCGGCTGGGTGGCGAGGGTGGTAGCCTGCGGATCTGCCATCTGAACGACACGGTGCGGGAAGTCTTCGATATATCCGGATTCAGCACGATCTTCAGCGTTTTCGATACGGAAGCCGAAGCACTGGAAGGTTTCTAGGAAACTCGCGAACAGCCATGCCCCAACCACGAGTCCGCTCGTTGGCTGTTGCGAATGTTGCGGCACTGATCCTCGCTACCGCCCTGGTGGTTTGCCCTGCGCCGGCTGCGGCTCAGGAGTTGGGCGCGGGAGCTTCAAGCGCTGACAGCGTGACCCCAGCAGCTGAGCCACAGGATACTACTTTCCAAGAACCGGCGGATTCACTCGCCGAAGAGCCAGAGGTGAAGCTCGACATCGGGGGCGCGCTTCGGCTCAACTACTCTTACCAAGACTACAACGAGCCCAGGCAGGATCGGTACGGCGATTTCTTCTTCGAAGTCTTCATGCTCAGCGTCGATACCGAATACGAGGATCTATTCCTGTCGGTCCAATACCGCTGGTACAACTATTTCGAGGCGATTCGTTACGGTTACGTAGGCTTCCGGTTCACGCCGAAGCTGGAGGCCCACCTGGGGATCAGCCAGGCCCCGTTCGGCATTCTGCCCTGGGCCTCTCACAGCTTCTGGTTCGGAGCCACCTACTACATGGGGTTCGAGGACGATTACGACGTAGGCCTCAAGGCTATTTTCCGCGATGGCCCGTGGAACGTGCAGGCGGCCTTCTACAAGAACGCCGAGTACAGTGATCCTAGCCGGACGGAGCGGTACTCCTTCGATCTCGTCACCGGCGATGGTCAGGCCAACGAAGAAGTCAACCAGTGGAACGGCAGGGTGGCGTATAACTGGAAACTCGGCGCCCGATCATCGGTCGATATCGGTGGTTCGGCTATGTACGGTGGGATCTACAACCAGACCACGACTGAGACGGGCGATCGCCACGCGTTTGCCGTTCACTCCGACTTTCACTTCGGTACCTGGAACCTTCAGCTTCAGGGATTGCACTACCAGTTCAGTCCCGAGAACCCGCCGGAGGTAGATCCGAGCACGGTTCAACTGGGGGCGTTCGGTTTCCCGTTCCTGATGGCTTCAGAGGGTTGGGAGGGGACGTTCAACGTTGCCAAGGATTTCCGTCCGGGCTGGCGGTTTCTGGACAGCGTGAAGTGTTATGCCGATCTCAGTAAGGTATTTCCCGATGGCCCCGACACCCACACCTCGACGCAGATCGTGACGGGCTGTTTGCTCGTTAAGTGGGGACTGTACACCTATGTTGATATGATCACGGGTCAAAACATGTGGTTTGCCGGTGGGCCGGGCATCGGCCTGGATACGCCGACATCCGACGAGTGGAACTCACGGCTCAACGTGAACTTCGGCTTTTACTTCTGATGCGTGTCGAGATGAAGCTGAATACTGTGGCGCCGGTGACGCTGCTCCTGGTGCTGGGACTACTATCTCCGACAGTCGTGAGAGGACAAGGCCAGCGTGGGCCTGAGCTCACGCAAGAGGAGCGAGCCTGGCTGGAAAGCCAGGGTCGCATTCGGGTGGGTCCGGCCCCGAACTTCCCGCCGGTGGAGTTCTTCGATGAGACCGGTGAGTACCGGGGCATCGTGGCCGACTATGTGGCCCTCTTCGAGGAACGGCTGGGCATCGAATTCGAGATCGTGCGTCTCCCCACCTGGAACGATGTCGTCGAGCGCACGATAGCCGGGGAAATCGACGTCTGGTTCGAAGCGGCCGCCACCGATGAGCGCAGTGAGTACCTGCTGTTCACGGAGCCGTATCTGAGGCTTCCATCCGTAATCATCGTGCGCACCGAGCAGACGGGATTGCTCGTTCCGGCGGACCTCGCCGGGCGCCGGGTGGCGGCGGGGGAGGGCTACGCGGTCGTCGACTACCTGCGCGATCGTGTCCCGGGCATAGACATCATCGAGGTGCCGAGCGTCGAGGCCGGACTGCAGAGGGTCTCGTTTGGCTCCGTCGATGCCCTCGTCGCTGGGGCCGCGGTGGCCAGCTTCTACATCGAGCAGCTCGGCCTCACGAATCTGCGCGTAGCCGGCGAGTCGGGGTGGGAGTGGGAACTCTCGATCGGATCGCGCAACGATTGGCCGATCCTCCACGACATCCTCCGCAAGACTCTGGACGACATTGGATTCGACGAGCGCCGTGCCATCTACCGGCGCTGGGTTTCACTCGAGCAGCCCGAAAGCGGCATTCTCGGAGTCCCGTCGTGGGTAGCCTGGCTCGTTGTACCACTGGTGCTGGTAGTCGTCGCGGGTCTCCTGCGCAGCCTGCGCATCGGAGCCGCGGGAATCCGTTTGGAAGGTGCGCGTACCGGATGGCCGGTGTACACCGCCGCAACCGTGGCCATCGTCGCGCTCGTCGCTGGTACCTGGGTGGCCGAGTCCCGCATCGCTGAGCGAATGAAACGGGACGTAGGCGGCGCGATACAAACGGTGCTGGGCACGACCAGCGAGGCCGTGTATCACTGGTTCCGCGAGCGCGAGGAAGAGGCGCTGGTGTGGAGCGGCCACCTGGACATCCAGCTCGCGTGCCGCGCGCTGTCTCCCATCGCCTCGTCGCCGGTGGCACTGGCGTCGTCAATCGCCCAGGCGGACCTGAGGGAGCAGATGGGCCCGCTGGTCGAGGAGCGGGACCATCTTGGATACCTCATGCTCACACCCGACGGGCTCGTACTCGGGTCGGGTGACGAAGCGATGATTGGGGGCCGTCTCGACACGCCATCGATCACTGAGTTGCTGACGCGGATTGTGGAAGGGCCGCGCTACGCCGGCGTTGGCCTGCCCCAGCGCGAGATTCAGGACGCCGGCAGTCAAGCCGCGACGATGCTCGTCGGCGCCGCAGTAATCGAAGACGACGGGACCGTACCTTGCGTGCTCGCCTTCCTCATCGATCCGGAGAGCGACTTCACTCAGATCCTCCAGCGCGGGCGGATAGGTGAGTCGGGAGAGAGCTACGCGTTCAATCAAGAGGGGTGGCTGATCAGCCGAAGCCGCTTCGAGGAGGACCTGCGGAGAATCGGCCTGATCACGTCGGGCGAGCACGGCATCCTCAACGTGCAGGTCCGTAATCCCGGTGGGAATCTCGTGCAGGGTTACAGGCCGGAGACGCCTCGGGGCGAGCAGCCGCTGACTCTGATGGCCGAGAGCGCAACGAGCGGACGCTCGGAGGCGAACCTGGACGGCTACAACGACTACCGGGGCGTTCCGGTGATCGGCGCCTGGGTCTGGGATGAAACGACCGGCTTGGGCATCACCACCGAGATCGACGTGAGCGAAGCCTACGGCTCGCTGCGCTGGGTCCGCCGGATGTTTGCAGGCGGGGCTGTCACCGGCGTTGCCCTCGTCCTTGCCCTGACTGTCATGTTCTCGGTCGACAGCGCCAGGCGGAGAAAAGCCGAACTGCAGCTCGCTCGCCAATCGGCGGCCCTGGAGGCGACCGTCGATGGGATCGCTATCACCGACCCCCAAGGGACGATCCGCTGGGTGAACCCCGCCTTCTCGGCCCTCACCGGCTACTCGCTGGACGAGGTGGAGGGCCAGAATCCGCGTGCGCTCAAATCGGGTAAACACGATCAGTCGTTCTACGAGAACATGTGGCGGACGATCTCCTCCGGCCAGGTGTGGAGCGGAGAGCTCGTCAACAGGCGCAAGGACGGGAGTCTCTACAACGAGGAGATGTCGATCACGCCGGTGCTCAACGACGACGGAGAGATCGTCGACTATGTCGCTGTCAAGCGGAACATCACCGAGCGCAAGCAGATGGAGGAAGAACTGGAACGCGCCCGGAAGAGGATGGAGGACGAGCTGAACGTCGGGCGGGAGATCCAGATGAGCATGCTGCCCCTGATCTTCCCGCCTTACCCCCGCCGAGACGACTTCGCGGTCCACGCGAACCTCGTGCCGGCTCGGGAAGTCGGCGGTGACTTCTACGATTTCTTCTTGATTGATGAGGACCGGTTCTGCTTTTGCGTCGGCGACGTTTCCGGGAAGGGCGTGCCCGCCGCGTTGTTCATGGCGGTCACCAAGACGCTCATCGAATCCAGGGCGAGGAACGATTCCTCGCCGGCCAGCATCCTCACGCACGTCAACAACGAGATCAGCAGGCACAACGAGGCGTGCATGTTCGTGACCATCCTCCTCGGCATCCTCGACCTGAGGACGGGTGAGCTATCGTACTCGAACGCCGGCCACGACCCACCCTATTTGAAGTCTAAAGATGGTAGTCTCGGCAGCCTGGATGAGCGCCACGGTCCCGTGATCGGGGCCATGGACGGCGTGGTCTACGGGGAGGGCCGGGCCGACCTCTCGCGAGGTGACCAGTTGCTCCTGTTCACGGACGGGGTCACCGAGGCCATGGACGAGACCCGGCAGCTGTATTCCCGGGAGCGACTGACGCGCATGCTGTCGGCTCGGGACTTCGAGTCCGTCGAGGCTTTGGTGCGCGCCACGGTGGATGACGTCTGGCGATTCCAGGGCGATGCCGAGCAGGCCGACGATGTCACCGTGCTCGCCGTACAGTATATCGGCGAAGCGGAAGACGAAGTTCGGGCGGTGCTCGAGCTGACTATCGACAACCGCCTGGGGGAGATAGAACGCCTGAACGGCCGGTTCAACGAGTTTGCCGAGCAGCATAGGGTCCTGGCAGCGGCGCGCCGCTCGGCCAACCTGGTCTTCGATGAACTGCTCAACAACATCATCTCCTATGCCTTTGATGATGAGGACGACCACTCGATCGGCGTCCGAGTCGAGCTAGCCAGGGGCCGGTTGGCTATCACCATCACTGACGATGGAAAGCCCTTCAACCCGTTCGGCGCCAAGCCGCCGAACATGATGTTGTCCATCGAGGAGCAGCAAATTGGCGGCCTGGGTATCCACCTGGTTCGCAACATGATGGACGAGGTCTCATACAATCGCCGGACGAACGAGAACGAAGTCATACTGGTCAAGTACCTGAACTCAGAGACGGACGTTTGAGGCGAATTCGACCTCGTGGAAAAGGCTCTTTCGGGGTTGACCAACGTGCATCGATAATCGTAGTGTGTGGTTGCGACAAACCGATATCCAAGCCCGATCCAGAAGACAAGCCGATACGGCCCCGTTAGCGGGTGTCCTGCCTAGAGGAGTTGCCGATGGGCTCAACCGCTGTTGATCTCATACTCGGCGCGCTCGCACACGTCGGTGCTGCCGCCGCAGAGGCCGCCCAGACGGCGGACATCAGCTTCAACGCGCTCGACACGCTCTGGATACTCATTGCTGCTATCCTCGTGTTCTTCATGCAGGCCGGATTCGGGATGGTCGAGACCGGTCTGATCCGTTCGAAGAACGCCGCCAACGTCTTGATGAAGAACCTGATGGATTTCTGCTTCGCCGCCCTCGGGTTCTTCATGTTCGGCTACGCGATCATGTACGGCACGGAAGGGCTGCTGGTGGGCTCCGACGGCTGGTTCATGTTCGGCGTGGATCCGTCGGTGGGCACACTGCCGACGGAAGTCTTCTGGCTGTTCCAGGCGGTCTTCGCCGGCACGGCTGCCACCATAGTGTCGGGTGCGATGGCCGAGCGGATGAAGTTCGTCGCATATCTGACCTACTCGTTCCTGCTCACCGCGTTCATCTATCCCGTCGTGGGGCACTGGGTGTGGGGAGGCGGCTGGCTGGCCGGCCTAGATTTCCACGACTTCGCGGGCTCCACCGTCGTGCACGGCGTGGGCGGCATCGCGGCGCTGGTTGGTGCCTGGATGCTCGGGCCGCGGATCGGCCGCTTCAAGGAGGACGGCTCGCCCCGGGTGATCAGTGGCCACAACCTGCCGCTAGTGATGATCGGGGTCTTTATCCTCTGGTTCGGGTGGTACGGCTTCAACGCCGGGTCCACGCTGGGGATGGGTGAACCCGGGGTCGTCGGTCGCATCGCCATGAACACGACGTTGGCCCCGGCTGTGGGAGCCATCGCTGCCATGGTCACCGCCTGGGTCAAGTACGGAAAGCCCGACCTGACCATCGCCCTCAACGGAGCACTGGCAGGCCTGGTGGGGATTACGGCCCCCTGCGCGGTGGTGAGCTCCGGCGCGTCGATCTGCATCGGCATTGCGGCGGGCGTGCTAGTTGTCTACGGCATCGAGTGGCTGAACCGGCTCCAGATAGACGACGTGGTAGGCGCCTTTCCGGTGCACGGTCTGTGCGGGATCTGGGGCACGCTGGCGGTGGGGCTGTTCGGGCGCGAGATGCTTGGCGCGCCGGCCGATGGGCTCTTCTATGGCGGCGGGTTTGGCCAGCTGGGCATCCAGTCGCTTGGCGTGATCGCCTGTCTCGCTTTCACGGCCGTTGCCATGTGGATCGTGTTCAAGATGATCGATGCCGTGATCGGCCTGCGGGTCTCGAAGGAGACCGAGCTGCGCGGGCTCGATCAGGATGAGCACGGGATGGAATCGTATAGTGGCTTCGTGATCTTCACGACGGAGTGACCGAGGAGTATAGAGAACATGAAGCAAGTCGTTGTGTACCTTCGACCGGAACAGCTTCCAGCGGTGAAACAAGCGCTGTACGACGCCGAGGTCCGGCACCTGACAGCCATCTCCGTCCTCGGTACAGCTCCGAAGTCGGAGCAGCGAATGTACCGAGGAGTCGAGCGCGAGGTGGAGCTCTTTCGCCGGATGCGGGTCGAGGTGAACGTCCAGGATGCGATGCTCGAGGCCACCATCGACGCGATCAGTCGCGGCGCGATGGAGAGCGGCGGTTTCGGGAAGATCTTTGTCACCGAGCTCCACGACGTCGTGAAGATCTGGACCGGCGAGCGTGGAACCCGGGCCTTGTAGCGAGGGGCGGCCATGGGCGTAAGAGACCAGGTCAGCGGCCGCGACGTTCTCAAGCAGATCAAGGAACACGAGATCAAGTTCCTCGATCTCAAGTTCGTCGATCTGTTCGGAACGCTCCAGCACCTAACCGTCCCGACTGAGATCGTCGATGAGGATACCTTCCGGCACGGCATCGGATTTGACGGTTCGTCGGTTCGTGGGTTCCAGAAAATCAACGAGAGCGACATGATCCTGATGCCGGACCCGAATTCTGTTTTTCGGGATCCCGTCTTCGACGACCCAGCGCTCTCGGTCTTCTGTGACGTCATCGATCCCGACGGGTACCGACCCTATTCCCGCGACCCGCGGGGCGTGGCCCGGCGGGCGGAGAAGCTGATCCGTGCCCTGGGGATCGCCGACGTGGCGTACTTCGGACCCGAGCTCGAGTTCTTTGTGTTCGACGACGTCCGCTTCGACCAGGCCACCCAGCACGGCTATTACTTCCTGAACAGTGCGGCGGCATTCTGGAGCACTGGCGGCAAGGATGGGGGTCCGAGCCTTGGGCACCAGGCAGGGCGCAAGCAGGCCTACTTCGCGGCGCCACCGGTGGACCAGTACAACAACCTTCGGTCGAAGATCTCGGACGTCCTGGAGCTCACGGGCCTCAGGCCCGAGCTTCACCATCACGAGGTGGGCGCCGCCGGCCAGTGCGAGATCGGCTTCGAGTTCGGACCGTTGCTGCTGCAGGCGGACGCGGCGATCAAGTACAAGTACGTGGTCAAGAACGTCGTGGACCGCTACGGCAAGACCGTGACGTTCATGCCGAAGCCGCTGCTGCAGGAGAACGGTTCCGGCATGCATGTGAATCTCAGCCTGAGCAAGAACGGGGAGAACCTGTTCTATGGCGCCGGCGGCTACGCCGATCTCAGCGACACGGCGATCCATTTCATCGGCGGTCTGTTGAAGCACGCCTCGGCGTTGTGTGCTTTTTGCGCGCCGACCACGAACTCGTACCGGCGATTGGTGCCGGGCTACGAGGCGCCGATGAACCTCGTCTACTCGCAGCGCAATCGCAGTGCCTGCATCCGGGTGCCGATGATGGCGACCTCGGCGAAGGCGAAGCGGATCGAGTTCCGTACGCCGGACCCGTCAGCCAATCCGTACCTGGCGTTCGCAGCGATCCTGCTGGCGGGAATCGACGGCATCCGTAACGAGATCGTGCCGCCGGATCCTATCGACGAGGACATCTACGAGCTGGCCGAGACGGAGCGCGGAGCGGCGATCGAACGGACGCCGTCGTCGTTGGAGGAGTCGATCGATGCGCTGGAGCTGGACAACGAGTTCCTGGTGCGCGACGGCGTCTTCACGCCGGACCTGATCGAGAACTACATCGAGTTCAAGCGAGAGAACGAGATCGATTTCGTCCGGCTGCGTCCGCACCCGGGCGAGTTCACCCTGTATTTCAACGTGTAGGCGGCACGTCAACGGCCGAGAGGATAGTAGACATGGAGCAAGCTCAGATCATCGGAATCGGATTGGGACTCGGAGTCCTGGCGGTATTTCTCCTGATCATCTTCATCAAGGCGAATATCGTCATCTGCCAGCCGAACGAGGTCGTCATACTGGCCGGGCGGAAACGCCGCCTCAAGGATGGCACGGTGGTGGGCTACCGGATCATCCGGGGTGGCCGCGGCTTCAAGCGCCCACTCCTAGAGTCGGTCACGCGGTTGCCGCTCACCACACGGACGATAGACGTTCACCCGACCAAGGTCCTGTGCAGCGGGATGATCCCGGTGAACATCGAGGGACGTGCCAACGTGAAGCTGGCAGGCCGCGAGGAGGAAGGTCTGGAGAACGCGGTCGAGCGGTTCTTGGGGAAAGGCGTCGACGCGGTGGACCGCACCGCGCAGCAAGTGCTCGAGGGCGCGCTGCGTGGCGTCGTGGCAACCGTGAGCCCCGAAGAGGCGAACGCCCAGCGGCTCAAGCTGGCCGGGGAAGTCGTCGAGCGGGCGCGCGCTGACTTGGGTCGGCTCGGCATAGTCCTCGACTACTTCCAGATCCAGAACATCTCGGACGAGCAGGGCTACCTTGAAGCGATCGGTCGCCAGCGCAACGCCGAGGTGCTGCGCGATGCCCGTATCGCCGAGGCGCGTGCGGAGGCCGAGGCCCGCCAGGTTTCGGCGGAGCAGGGACGCGTCGGACGGGAAGCGGAGATCGAGGCCGATCTGGATATCGTCAAACGTGAGAACGCCCTCGCCGTGGAGCGCGCCGAGCGCAAGGCGGAAGCCAACCGCGCCGAGCAGAGGGCCGGCGTCGTCGGTGACATCGCTCGCATCGAGGAGCAGGTCGTCCTGGAGGCGAAGCGCGTCGAGCGGAACGCCAAGCGCGAAGAGGCCAACACGGTCGTTCCTGCCAAAGCACGCCGTCAGGCGATGGTGCTCGAGGCGCAGGGCGACGCCGCCAAGATTCTGGAGGATGGCAAAGCCACCGCCGAGGCCATCGAGCTGATGAAGGCGCAGTGGGAGGAGGGCGAGACGCAAGAGCTGTTCATGATCCGCATGATGCCCGAGCTGCTCGACAAGGTGACACGTGTGATCGCGGATAACCTGAACGTCGAGAGGCTGACCATCTTGGACGGCGGTGACGGCGAAGGCCTGCCGACTCATGTGAGGAACCTGACCCGGAGCGCGGTGGTGATGCTCGAGCAGGTGAAGAACGCCACGGGCGTGGACCTGGCCAAGTTGGCCAAGCGCGCCCAAGAAGCGGGCGTCGATCTTCCCAAGGAACTCGACTGATGGTGAGAGACGCCAGAGTTGTGGATAGGCCAGGGATCCAGGTGTCTTTCCCGAGTGAGGAGTAGGGCGGGACCCCATCTCACCGCAGAGGCTGGCCAACTCCGACTCACCCCGTCCGCTGGGAACACATATATCGTCTTCTTGATACTGGCCGCACATGTCACGCAGGCGGTCGAGCCGGTGACGAAGTATCGGGAGGCAGTGCCGCCCGGTCTTGAGCGGTTGGTGATGAAGTGTTCGGAGAAGAAGGCTGCCGACAGATCGCCACGCCCGTGCTCATGCTGACATCCAGGATTGAAATAGGGTAACTGCCATGAACTCGACACGAAGGGATTTCTTGAAAACAGCTATGGTCGGTATGGGTGCAACATCTATGGGAGCGCTTGCCACTGAACCAGCGTTCGCGGGAGAGACAGAAGCGACGGATTACAGGATATTTGCTTTGAAATACGCCGGCCCGGTCACCAGCAAAATAGCGATGGTCCTCTATCTGGGGGATTTCAACGAAACGATTGAGAGAAATTACTACATTTGGGCAATCCAAGGCGGCGGGAATACCGTGGTCTTTGACTGCGGCGTGCGTCCCGGATTTGCGACGAACAGCGATTTACTAAGGTCTTCCTATGTAAGTCCTGACGTAGTCCTCAGCCGTATTGGGATCAATGCAGCCGAGGTAGAGCACCTTGTGATCTCGCACATTCACTTCGATCACATTGGTGGCTTAGAGCTGTTTCCAGAAGCGAAGGTGTACGTGCAAAGAAGGGAGTTTGATTTCTGGGTCTACGATCCCATTGCGAAAAGACCTCCCTTTGCAAGCCCCCAAGAGGATATCGATCCCCCCTGGAAGCCGTCATATGGTGTCTCTGACGCTGTGGCTATCCGCCAACTAGGAGAACTCCGTGGGTCGGATAGGTTGGTCCTAATAGATGGCGACCAAGAGATTTTGCCTGGTATTGAGCTCTTGTTGACTCCTGGACACACGATAGCGCTGCAATCAATGGCGGTCAAAACAGCAAAAGGCCTTGCTGTCTTAGCATCTGACTGCGCGCACATTCAAAAGAGTTTTGAATTAGACATGCCAAGCGGCCTCATCACGGACATGCCAGCGTGGCTAAGGAGCTATACGAAATTACGCAATAAGGTCAATGGAAATATCGAGATGCTGTTTCCTGGTCATGATAGTAAGCTGCTCGATGATTATCCAAAGGTCGCAGAGGATGTCACTCAACTGATATAGCGTAGACCCTGCGAGCGCTGGCCGCCGGAATGGGAACGCCAAGCGCAAAACGAGCGACTGTAGTGGTCGCGGAGAGCGGCACGCAGAACCTCCCTTGCTGCCCGCTGAGCTGAGCCCTACCGTCCTCCCGAGCCAAGTTTGGCCAAGCGCGCCCAAGAAGCGGGCGTCGATCTTCCCAAGGAACTCGAATGAACCGTCTTGCAGCACTCGACTGCTGGAACGAGAACGGGCCGCGTCACGCGGCCCGTTCTTCTTGCTGTTGAATCCGGCCTAGCGCATAGCCGTTGCCAGAGTGTCTTGGTGCCTCTGGATCAGCGTCCGCATGTACGACCCGATGCGATCCGCGCCTTCGAAGCCCGCCGCTCGGGCCGCCGCCTCTGCTTGTTCGTCCGGCACGTCAGCGCTTCCCGCGAAGTGCTTGATGTCATCGTAGAAGCCGATCGTGTACGAATCCCAGGCGGCGCCGGCCACACGAGTGAAGATCAGGTTCTGCGGCCTGTCGATCCCCTCCAGGTATTTGTTCTCCATGTGCCGCTCTTCCAACAGCTTAGCGCGCCTGCCGGCCAGGGCGATGAACATCTCCACGTGGTAATAAGAGTGCTCGGCGAACGCCTCCTGCACCACCTCAACCGCGGGGCCCACCACATAAGTCTCTTCGCGCCAGGCGATCAGGCCGTCCGGCTCCTTCATTAGCTCCGACAGCGAGCGCCCCGACCCGGCAGCTCGATCGCGCGCCGCGATGCGGTCCGCCGAGTAATAGTCGGCGAAGCTTCCCATCGGATAGAGAAGCAGCAGGTCCCAGTGGTCGCCCTGAGTGTGGCGCATCATGAGCGGCCGTTCTTCGCCCGCCGCATCGAATGCGGGCATCATCTCCTGGTACAGCTCGATGAGCTGCAGCAGGTCGCCGGGCGCCGCTCGGACGAGCAGCGTCTTATACAGATAACCGTCATCCGGGTTAGGCGCGTTGAACGCGAGCAGCGCGGCGAGAAGTGCGGCGACCATTATTCTCCCCCTATCCAGCCGGTATCACCGGCGTACCGAGTGTTATCTCTTGAATCGAGCTGAATAGATGGCGAGTGGGGCGGTGGCGTGCAACTGCTCAGCGCGCGACGACGCCCACCAGACGCTGGGTCTGCTGGTGCGATGTCAGGACCACGCGGTCGAAGCGGTCTGTGAGTTCCAGAGCGGCTTGCGCCACGCTGACGGCGAGCCGCTCGCGTTCCGGGTCGTCCACCATGTTGATGACGGGTACGACGGTCGCGTCACCGGTGTCCTTCAGGGCGCCCTGCTCGTCTGCCAGTAGGCGCGCGATGTGCACTGGCTCGATCGGTTCGCCGTAGCCCGCTCCCGTGATCGCCTCGACGCGGGAGAGCCGGTGGGCGACCTCCTCGGTCAGCGGTGCGCCGATCGCCCTGATCGAGACGATCGGTATCACCGTGGTGGCTTCCTTCGGGATCACCGGCTCGTCTTCTTCGGGCGCTTTGATCCGGCGCATGCGCGCGCCGTCGCCTTTCACGAATACGACGTCGAAGCCGGCTGCCTGCCGGATCTCGCAGATCAGGTCCGGTGCCAGACCGGCGTAGCGCGCCGTCTTCTCCGACGGGTGCGCGAAAGCCACGAGCCGCTCGGTCGACGCGGCCTCGACGACGGCGGGAAGGATCGCGCTCGCGTCGGCGATCACTTCGTGGGCGCCTAGCGTGCTGGGGAAGTTCGCGTTCGGCACCGTGCAGGTGAGCCCGACGCGACCGGGGTGTGTGACCGCTAGATGATACAGCGTGGTCTTCTTGCCACCGGCGCCGACAGCGCAGACGATTCCTGCGCGCGCCTCTAGCAGGTCGAGCAGATCGTCCGTCATCGCGTTACCACGGCTGCCTGCACGGAGAGGATGCGCGGCAGGAAGCCGGCTATGATCTCCCAGCTTTCCCCGCCGTCTCGACTGGCGAAGAGGTGGCCGCTAGAGGTACCGAAATAAACGCCGCAGGGATCGAGCCCGTCGGTATCGATCGCTTCCCGGAGTATCGTGACGTAGGCGTTCTCCTGAGGCAGGCCTCGCGTGAGAGGCTGCCAGTCGGCTCCAGCGTTTCTGCTTCGGTAGACGGTGATGGCTCCATCCACTGTGGTCCGCACGTGGCTGCTCTGCTCCGGTATGATATAGACGGTCTCGGGATCGTTGGGGTCTGTCGTTACAGCGTAGCCGAAGTCGCTGGGCAGCCCCTCGGTGATCTCGATCCAGCGCTCGCCGCGATCGTCTGTTCGATACGTGCCCGTATGGCTCTGCTGATACAGCCGATCGGGCTGCAGTGGGTGTAGCACGACACGGTGTACACAGTGGCCAGATAAGGGACGCGTGTCCGGCAAGTAATCGGCCCGCACGCCTCGATTCACCGGTTTCCAGCTCGTGCCGCCGTCGTCGGAACGATACACCCCCCCTGCCGAGACCGCGGCATAGAGCCGCTGCGGATCGCGCGGATCTACCTGGATCGAGTGGAGGGCGAGTCCGCCCTTCGCCGGCTGCCAGGTGGCGCGTGTCGGATGAGCGTTGAGCCCAACCATGTCCTCCCAGGTCGCCCCGCCGTCGCTGCTCTTAAACAGTGCCGCGGGCTCGATGCCGGCGAACCACGTGTCCGGCTGGCTGGCGTGACCGGGTGCCAGATACCAGATGGCCTTCAGGCCGTCGTCTTCCGCCGACGCGAGGTGAGGGGCTTCGGGTAGCAGCTCCCAGCAGTGGCCGCTGTCGTCGCTGCGATGGACGTGGACGCCCCAGACCATGTGGTGGGCGGCCGCATAGGCGGCGGCCGGCCGGCGCGGGTCGTGCCGTGCGTGATAGATCTCGTAGCCGGCCAGGTGCGGCCCCTCCAGACGCCACTCGCGACGCCCGCGGTCCGATTCGGCACGGAACAGGCCCTTTCGGGTTCCCACCAGAAGAATGACGGATGAGTTGTCGGGGTTGCGAATCGCCTGCCTCCCAGCCCGGGTCTTTTGAGCGTGAAAGCTAAATCTCAGCGATTTCGCTGCGGCCTACAAGGTGTCGGGGATGCGGAACGACGAGCTAGGCTGGGTGGTTGGGTGGCACTGCTGGGGGTTGAACGTGGCGGGGATCAGCCTGACTTGCAGGCGACACTACCCTCCTTGATGCCGGGGATGCCAGGCGCGGTCACCTCACCGGTGTAGAACCCACACTCGATCTCATCGTCGCTGTCATGAGTGCCCTTGGCGCTCCAGCCGTTGCCGGCCGTCTCCAAGATCTCGATGACCACGTTGTTAGTCCGATTGAATTCGGTGAGCTGAGCAACGTCGTCCGCATAGAACTTGGTGTTATCCCAGTACGCTTCCTGTGCGGCGACGAGAGACCGTAGGTCGGTCAGCACCTGTGTGCGGTGGGCGTGCTGGCGGGCTCCGTTGAAGCGTGGGAGCGCGATAACCGTTATCAGGCCGATGAGCGTGACGACGATCATCAGCTCGATGAGCGTGAAACCCCGGAGAGCGGCGCTTGGATTTCTCAGCACCTTTGAGCCTCTGAAAGAGGACGGAACGCCATTACAAGGACTCCCATTGGGCCACCGAGCCCGACGCGCGGGCGGGCGGTACCGCCCGAAAAAATGGCAAGGTCCGTGCCCGGGGGGCGGCGTAACGTAACCTGTTCTGTGGCGGGTGGTTACGGGGATTGTGCCGACCTGCAGAGGGCTTGGAGGCCGTTCGGCCCGCTGCATATTGCGAAGCGGGCTGCGGAGT
>JBDHHZ010000011.1:0-49567 GCA_039589115.1 Gemmatimonadota bacterium
TCGCGTACCATCTAGTGAAGTAGGCCGATCCTCTCGAAGCTCCGCAGTCTGCCATGACATCAAGCTTGACGAGTGCCGGGTGCGAGACTAGGGTGCAACCGAATCGAGGTGCCATGCTAATCATCGTTGCCCATGGAAGCCGCGATCCGAAGTGGCGGGTTTCGGTCGAGAGCCTGACCGAATCGCTGCAGGCTGATCTCGGCCCGGATAACCTGCGGCTCGCCTACATGGATGGTGGGCCTCCGACGCTCGATGACGTCGTGTCCGAGGCGGTCCAGACGGGAGTGACACGCATGCGAGTGCTGCCGCTGTTCCTCGCCAACGAGGGGCATGTGGATCGCGACATTCGCCCCGTGGTCGATCAGCTGAGCAGCATCCATCGGTCTGTGGAAGTCGAGCTACTGCCCGCCGTGGGCCAGCACCGGTTGTTCCGGGAGCTGCTTGCCAAGATCGCCGAAGAGGAGTCCGAGTCTAACGCATGACCACTGCACCCAGCATTCCCCCAGGAAAGGTCTACTTGGTCGGCGCTGGTCCCGGCCATCCCGGCTTGATCACGTTGCGCGGCGTAGAGTGCCTGAAGCAAGCCGACGTGGTGTTGTACGACTACCTCGTCAACCCGATCGTGGTCGAGCATGCGTCCACATCGGCGGAGTTGGTGGGCCTGGGACATCACAAGATGGGCCGTGCCCTCTCCCCGAAGGAGATCACCGCCCGGATGCTCGAGGAAGCCAGAAAGGGCCGCAGCGTCGTGCGACTGAAGGGTGGCGATCCATCGGTGTTCGGCCGCGGCGCCGAAGAAGAGGAAGCGCTGCGCGCGGCCGGTATCTCCTACGAAATCGTACCCGGAATCACGGCCGGCCTCGCCGTCGCCGCCTACTGCGAGATTCCCATAACGCACCACGAGGAAGCTTCCGCGGTCGCGATGATCACCGGCCGGGAGCGCGACCATAAGGACGAGTCACACCTGGGCTGTGGACTGGCCGATTTCCCCGGCACGCTCATCTACTACATGGGTGTGCGGAGCGCCGGCGAGTGGAGCCGGGCTCTGATCGAGCAGGGCAAACCGCCCGACACCCCGGTCGCGATCGTCCGTTGGTGCTCGCGGGCGCAGCAGCAGATGGTGCGGTGCACGCTGAGCACGGTACCGGAAGTCATCGAAGAACAAGATGTTGCACCGCCGGCCGTGTGCGTGGTCGGCTCGGTGGTCGATCGCGCTCCGCAGCTCTCATGGTTCGCGGCCCGCCCGTTGGCCAGCGCCCGCGTCTTGGTGACGGGATCGCCGGGTACCGCCGAGCCGCTGCGCGACGGGTTGGGCGAGTTGGGAGCGGAAGTGATAACGAGGCCTGCGATTCGCGTCACCGATCCGCCCGACTGGGGACCGGTCGACGCGGCACTGGAGCGGCTCGACGAGTATGACTGGCTGGTGTTCTCCAGCGCGAACGGAGTGGACTACCTGTTTCGGCGGCTGCGTGACCGTGGCGGTGACGTGCGCCGGCTAGGGCAGGTGAAGCTGGCGGCCATCGGCTCCGGCACGGCGGAGCGGTTGGCCCGCTACAGCCTGCAAGCCGACCTGGTGCCCGAGCAGTTCGTCGCCGAGTCGCTGGCCCAAGCCCTTGTGGCCGAGGCCGGAGGCCGCCGCTTCCTGCTAGCCCGGACGAACCGTGGCCGCCAGGTGTTGCCCACCGAGCTCGAGAGAGCAGGCGGCCATGTCGACCAGATCGTCGTCTACGGCAGCGTCGACGTGGAGGAGCCCGATCCAGCCATGGCAGCCGCGCTGTCGTCTGGAGAGATCGATTGGGTGTCGGTCACGAGCTCCGCGATAGCGCATGCCCTCGTCCGGCTCTACGGCGAAACCCTGCGGCAGGCTCGACTCGCGAGCATCGGTCCGCTGACATCTGCTACGTTGCGCGAGCTCGGTTACGAGCCGGCGGTGGAGGCATCGCCGCACACTACAGCCGGTTTGATCGATGCGATCGTGAGCGGCGGCCTCACGAGAGGCTGACGCCGGCCTTCCTCACCCTCCTGCGGGTCACCCGGAGAGCGCGCGCCGCACCAGCGCGCCAACGCTGGTGCGCTCGAGCGATCCGTCTTCGTAGAGAGCGACGGGCCCCTCGTCGGAAAGCAGTTCCGACCGGTCTGCCAGGATCACCGCCTGCCCCACCTGACCCAGACACCAGACGGCCGTGCCCCGGACCTGAGGGTCAGGATCGTCCAGCGCCGACGCCACTGCCGTGTGGAGTTCCGTGAAGTAGTCTCCCGCAAGAGAGCCGAGTCGTCCTATGGCCCACAGGGCATCGGCCCTGAAATGGTCCAGGTCTTCCTCGGCCATGTTCGGGATGAGGAAGATGACGATGGGGACGTAGTCGGCAAACAGCTTCGGTTCGTGGCGAACGATCTCCGCCATCGCCGCCGGGGCATGCCAGCAGATGCCGCCGGACTCCTCACTGATCAGCCAATACAGGCGCCGCAAGTGCTCCCGCACGTAGTCGGGATCGAATTCGGAGACGCGCCGAGCCGCCACTCCCAACGCCTCGACCGCTCGCCAACCGATCTGCGGGTCCGCATCGTAGGTGAGCGACACGAGGCTTGCCAGGACGCGCCGCTTCTCGGCGGCCAGCTCGGCGATTCGCTCGAATTGCCCCTCGGCGAGCGCCTCGCGCAGGATTGTCTTGATAGGCACGTGCGCGCCTAGTGCATCTCCCACTTGATGAACGGCTCTTTGACATCCACCATCGCGTTGACGATCAGCTCCACGAGACCGCCGTAGGTGATGTTGCTCTTCTCCAGAACGTCATAGTACTGCAGCAGGTCGCGAAGCTGACCCTTGCAGTTGGAGCACGGCGCGCAGAGGTACTTCTTGACCTCCGGTCCCGGCTGGTCAGCGAACGCGTCGAGGATCTGCTTCATTTTCACTCGGCTGCCGACACTTATGCGCCAGTCCGCGAAGTTGTTGGGCGACATTACGGCGAACCCGCTTCCGCCGCCACAGCAGTAGTTGTCCACCCCGTGCGGTGTCATCTCCCGGAACTGCGGGCACAAGTACCGCAGGATACGCCGTTGTGGTTCCACGATCCCCAGGTTGCGGACGATGTTGCACGGGTCGTGTAGAGTCACCGGGAAGTCGTTCTTGGACGGGTCGAACTCGATCTTCCCACTGAATACGATCTCCTCCAGCAGCGGCAGGCAGCTCTCACGGGCCACAGCCAAGTCACCCGTAAGGACACGATCCGAGATGGTCATCAAGGCCTTGTGCTGATGCCCGCACTCGCCGGCGACGATCTTGTTCACCTTAAGCTTCTTGGCCGCCTCGGCGTGCTTGACTGTCACGCGAGCCAGCTGGACGTCATCGTAGAACAGGCCGTAGTTGACACCGTCATAGCCAAGCCCATCCGAGGATAAGGTCCAATCGATGCCCGCCGCGTTCAGGATGATGGCAAATGCCCCGGGATTCTCGGGCCAGGCCAGAATCTCCCCGGCGTTGTGGATCAGCAGGACGTCCGCGCCTTCCTTGTCCCACGGGGTCTCCACCTTTATGCCCGTCTCGTCTTCCATGTCCTCGTCGATGAACTCGATGTTGTCCTTCACGACCACGGCGTTCATGCCCGTTGACGAGCCCACCTCAAGCTGGAGAACGGTACCCTTCTCGTGCAGCTCCTTGGGAGCCCAACCCAGCTCCTGACTGAACAGCTTCCGCAACTCGCGACTGATCAGGCCGTTGTCGAGCCCGATGGGACAGGCTTGAGCGCAGCGCCGGCACAGCGTGCAGCGGTAGCAGAGCTCGTACAGCCGAGTGATAGTGGTCCAGTTGAGCTCGATGTCACCGTGGGTGAACCTGGCGAACAGCTTTCCACCCGGCTTGGCGTACTTGGCGACCAGCCTCCGCAATACCTCGGCGCGGTAGGTCGGCCGGTAGATCTCCTTGCGGCCGCTCGCCGTGAAGACGGGACATGCGTCGTTACAACTCTGACAGTTCACGCAGTAGTCCAGCGAGAGCAGCAGCGGCTGCAAGAACGTCCAGTTGTTGTTCTTCTCGAGCAACTTCTTCAGGCCGGCACGGAACTTCTCGACGTATTCCTCTTCCTCGGCTGCGTCCGTCGGCTTGGGGATACTCAACCCGATGACGCCGTCCAGGTTGCAGACAAGGCGCTCCTTGGTCTCGGGACTGAGCTCCTTCCAGGCCGGCTCGTGCTCAGGGTTATCGTAGGGAGGTGGGAGGGGCGCGAGGTCCTCGGGTCCCACGGGACACAGCACCTCGTCTCCCCGCTTGCTGATGTCTATCACGCGTAGCTTGGTGCTCACGTCTTCATCTCCTCGGTTGCAACATCCACCCAGTTCTTTCTTCCGTCGGACTTCACGTGGGGCCCTGCCCACGTCACGGGCTGATTCAGGAGCCGGACGGCCTCCCGCTCCAGCCGCCCGCCCGCAGCCAGCGGCTCATCGTCCCAGCGGACCTGGTGGTACGTGAAGTACTTCGCAACGAAGTGCATCATCCGGCTGAAGGGCAGATAGGCCAGAAACAGCAGGGCCAGCAGAACATGCACGGCCAGTATGCCAGGAAGCACGACTGAAAAATCAGCGGTCAGCAGAGCTACGGCGAAACCCGTTACCTGCCCGGCAAAAGCCTGCGAGGCCGCAAGGGCTAGCGCGCCGCTAGCGAACACGGCTAGCAGGAGGACCAGGTTGAACAGGGCCGCCGGTGTCGTATAGGCCCGGAGCCGCGGATCGGCGAAACGGCTGCCGAGCAGTCCCAGCGCCCCGATGCCGCCCAGCGCGAAGCCAACTCCGGCGAGCAGCGATACAGCATCGCGCCAGGCGCCCGAGCCCGCGCTCTCCACTCCGGCCAACTGCAGCCCGCCACCGAGCAGCAGCACGGCAGCGGCCGCTATCAACACGTACATGCCGATATGGAACGGGAAAGAGAACCACCACAGTCGGCGATTGTGCTCCCACACACTCTTGAGGAACACGATTTCCTGGAACATGAAGAACAACTCGTTGAGCCGGTCCTTCTCACGCGGCTTCGTCCACCACTCGTACTCCTCGAGGTACGAGCCGCCGTAATGGCTCTTGCCCTTCTCGTGTGGCACCGGGGCGAGCTCCCAGCGGAGATGCACCGGAAGCCTCGCTATCCTCAAAGTTCTGAGCACGAACGCCACAATGAACACCGCCAACAACGCCCACGACATCACTATCAGTATGGATCCGGACATTTAAGCCTCTTCCTCCGTCGAGTATCTCTTCCGCTGCATGAGCTCCTGGATGGCTGCACCCGCATCCTGCACGTCGTTCTCGTCATGCAGCAGCTGTTTGATGTCTTCGGTGCACAACGAACCGAATCGGTACACGGCGCAACCCCGGCACTCGTTCCCCTGCGGGGCGCAGTCGAGGCCCTTGATCATCCAGCACGGCCGCGTGCTGTCCTCATAGGCGGGACAGCTCCTGCGGGTCTCCGCCGTGCACGGGAGTAGATCCCAGCACGGCAGCAGCGCCTGCACCCTGTGAATTCCCTCTATGTTGAGTCCTAGGTCCTGGATCAGATGCTGGATGTTACGGACGCGGCTGATGTCCTCATGCGAGAACAGGCGGTGGCCCGAGGGAGTGCGGTGGGCGATGATGAGGCCCTCGTTCTCGTATTTCCGCACGGCGGAAACGGAAAGCCCCACCCGTTGTGCCAGAACGCCGATGGAGATTAGCGGGTCTTCGATTTCGTGATGCGCTGGTGCGTCGGGCACAAAAAAAGCCCTTCCGGTGCCAAGTGAGATGAACCGGTTAGGGCTACAGGAATCTACAATAAACGGTGTAGAAAATCTATACCCAAAGCTGCGGATAGTCTTTATTGACCAAGTAGAACAGAATGGGAGGCCCGGGCCGCAAGGCCTTGTGCTGTAAAGAGATACGGAGGCGACAACTCGGAGCTACCCGGAGCCCGACCTCAGCCGATCAGCTCTCTGACCTTGCGCACCAACTGCTCAGCGTCGACGGGCTTGCTGATGTACCCCTCGGGTGGGGGGACCTGTCGGCGGCTGGAGATGAACCTTTCGAACTCTTCGGAGATGCCTGTGATGATGATGACGGGAACGCTCTTGAGTCGTTCGTCTTCCTTCAGCTTCCGATAGACGGCCACGCCGGACTTCTCGGGCATGGAGATGTCGAGTGCGACGAGGTCGGGCACATCCTGCTCGAGCGCCGCGATGGCTTCGACGCCATCATTGGCGGTCGTGGTCATGAAGCCGTTGTCCTGCAACACGGTGGTGAGATACTCCCGAGCATCGGGATCATCATCCACGACCAGAACGGTCTTGGCGTCGTCAGTCATTATCCGCATCCATTTCAGACGTGTTGGATTCCTCCGACTCCTGCGTCGGAGGCCGCTTGCGGGGCAGCTTAACGATGAACCGCGTTCCGGCACCGGAGTCCGACTCCAGTTCGATGGTGCCGCCGTGAGAACGCGCGATGCGATCGGCAACGAAGAGCCCCAGCCCGGTGCCCTCCATTCCCTTTGAGGAGAAGAACATCGTGAATGCCTTCTCCCGGGTTTCCTGGTCCATCCCGATGCCGTTGTCCTCGACTTCGTACTGGACGACGTCGGGGAGTCCCTGAAGCCGCACGGCTACGATGTGTTCGGGCTTCTTCCCGTCCAGCCGGCAGGCGTCCAGGGAGTTCTCGACCAGGTTCACAAGTAGCGAACGGACCGCCTGCGCATCACCCTCGAAGTCGCCGGCGGCCGTGTCGAGCTCGGTGGTCAGCTGTATCCCCTGATCTTTGGCCCGCGACTCCATGAGACCGCAAACATCCTGGGCGACTTCCATGGCGGACAGGCGCTCCCACATGGGGACGCGATCCTTCGCATAGTAGAGGATGTCCGAGACCATGCTCTGGATGCGGGCGACGTTTCGATGGACCGTCGCCCAGCCCTTGTCGATGCGCGTCCGATCCTCTTTAGCGAACCCGGAATCGACAAGATACATGCCGCCGGCCAGCCCGTTGAGCAGACCTTTCAGGCCGTGCGACACCGAACCGACCAACAGGCCCAGCGACGTGAGGCGGTCCTCCAGCTCGCGGACCTGGGTGATGTTGGCGCTCATCTCCATCACGCCGGTGATTCGACCCTGCCGATCTCGGATGGGAGCGGCCGTCACGAGCACGTTCTGGTGCCGGCCATCGAGCGACGTGACCACCTCTTCCCGAGTATGCGGCTCGCCGTCCTCGAAGGTCTCCTGGACCGGGCAGGGGACACACGGTTCTGAGCGATGCTTGTAGATCTCGAAGCACTTGCGGCCGAGGCAGTCACCGAAGTCTTCCTGGAAGGCGCGGTTGGCCTCCACGATGTTCAAGTCGAGGTCTTGAATCGAGATGTAACAGGGCACCACGTCGAACAGGAGGTGGTAGCGACGTTGGCTCCGCCGCAGTTGACGCTCCAGGTCCCTCATGTCGGTGATGTCGGTGGACATCTCCATGACGGCCACGACCTTGCCGCTCTCGTCGCGGATCGGCGTGGCGTCTACCAGCACCGAGATCTCCCGCCCGTCCAGGCTCGTGACTCGCTCTTTGCTGCGGTGGCTCTGCCCATCGTGGAACGCTTCGGCGACCGGACAAGTCTCACACCGCTCGGAGCGCTGCTTGTAGACCTGATAGCAGAACCGGCCGTCGATATCGCCGAAATCCGTCCGGAATCGCGCGTTCGCATCGATGATCCGGAAGTCGCGGTCCTGCACCGTGAGGTAGCACGGCAGCGTGTCGAAATAGACTTGGTAGTCGTTATTCATCACGAATCCCGAGCAGATGTTGTCCCGCGCGCTACCCCATTCTTCACTACCTCACCAAGAACTTCAAGGCGTGCTCTCATCTCCGGCTGCTGACTCGTCGTGGGCCAGCTCCAGGATCCTGCGAACCGTGCTCACGAGGGCCTCTTCGGTAACCGGCTTGTCCATATAGCCCTCGGGCTTCCTGACGGAGCGGTCATAGATCAGCTTGCGCAGCTCGGGTCTACCGGTGATCACGCAGACCTTCAAGCTCTCAAGCTCCGGATCCTTGCGCAGAATCTCGTACACCTCGCCGACGTTTCTGCCGGGCATTTCGAGGTCGAGCGTCAACAGGTCTGGCTTCTCGCTACAGGCCATCGCCAGGGCCTCGTCGCCATTAGTGGCCCGCAGCACCGTGGCACCGTTATCCTCGAAGACCGTCGCCAGGTACTCGAGCTGATCGGGCTCGTCGTCGGCTACTAGCAATGTACGGCCGGCCAGCGGCAGCGCCTCGGCAACCACCTCTACCACCTCCTCGACTGGAATCGCCACCTTCGGCTCGATAACGAGGGCGTTCGCCACCAGGTTGACCAGCTGCGAAACCTCGATACCCAACTCGTAGTGCCTGATAACGTCAGTCAGGCCGTCGACACAGTTGTGACACGACGTGACGACGATCTCGGCGCCGGTCTCCTTCAGCTGGTTCGCCTTGATGACGCCCGACTTGAGCCGCCGCCCCGTGTACTCCGACATCGACATAGCACCACCACCGCCCGTGCAACAGTAGTTCTCGGCGCGGTTCGGATACATCTCGCGAAAGTCGCTACACACCAACTGGAGCAGCTCGCGGGGCTCCTCGAACAGGCCGCAACTGCGGCCCATGTTGCAGGAGTCGTGATAAGTGACGGGCCTGGAGTTGCGGCTCTTGTCCACCTTGATCCGCCCTTCCTTGATGTAGCGGAGCATGGTGAAGATAGAACTCTCCATTACGAAAGGCACGTCGTACTTGGCCCAGTTGGGGCCCTCGCAGCGAGTCGATCGGTAGCCGTGGCCGCACTCCGAAATGACGAGCTGCTTTCCGCGAAGCTCGACCACCTTCTCGTACAGCCGCTGGGCGACGGAGCCGCCCAGATCGTCGTCGCCGGAGAACAGCCCGAAGTTGGTCATGTCCCAGCCCTCGCTGGCCATGGTCCACTTCTCTCCGGCCATGTGGAAGATCTTGGCCGCGTCCGCGATGGTGCGCGGGTCGTACTTCACCTCGCGCGGGTTGATGGAGTAGACCACATCGCAGTCGAACTGGTCGATCGGAATATCGGCCTCCGGGTCGTCCAGCTCGTCCTGCATCTCCTCCGCCATCCACTCGAGCGTGTCTAGGTACTCCTCTTTGAGCACGCCCATCTGGTTGCCTATCTCCCACTGGTCCTTGCTGACGACGGCCACGCCTTCGGGCATGACCCCGACCGAGACAAGGAGACCCCGCGCCATCCGGTTGAACGTGGCCAAATCGACGCCCATCGGGCAGTTCAGGGAGCAACGCCGGCAATTGGTGCACTTGCCGAACACGGTATCCTTCAATTCCTCCAATTCCTCATCGGTCCAGACGCTGCCGGCCTTCACCCACCAGGGGAACACCCGACCCGTCCAATCGAAATGGCGCTTGAACAGCTTGCGGACCAGGTCGCCTTTGTATGCGGGGGCATAGGTCGGGTCGCCGGGATTGGCCAGGACGTAGTGACAGGACTCGGTACACAGGCCGCAGTGCACACAGGCCAGCAGCGAGCCCGCCATCTGCCGGTTCAGCTTCTGGCCCATCCGCTCGAGGACCTTCTCAGCCTTCAGGGATCTAGTATTCGCGTTGCTCATCGGGTCGTCTTCCCTTTCCGTCGGCGTGTGCTCGCCAACCTATCCACGCCGGACCGGGTATACTCCCCGGTAACCCATGGTTTTGCCCAGGTAATAGCGCGTGAAGGGGTAGTAGAGGTAGTGGGATATCTTGCTGAACGGCACATAGACCAGGAAGAAGGCCGTCAGGATGAAATAGCCCAGCAGGTGCCACTCGCCGCCGGCGATCTGGTTCGGCACCGCCAGCACCGCGAAGAAGAACCACGTCGTCAGCAGCACCAGCGAGAAGTAGTCGTCCGGCGAGCTGATCGCACGCATATACGGACTGCCGACCCGCCGGATGATTCTGATCACCCCGACCAGGAAGGCCGCGCCGATCACGATCTGCAGGATCAGCACGACGGCTCGACTCTCGAGCAGGCCCGGCCAGTACGGGATGACGAACGATAGGGCGATGGCGGCGGTCACCCCGATGTGGAACGCCGCGAACTGGACATAGATCAAGTAGTGCCGTCGTGTGCTCTCCATCGCCCAGGGCATGGCGATATTCGCCCAAGAATACAGGATGCCCTTGGCCGGGGTGGTGTTCGGCGGACCGGTCGCCGCCTGGCGCTCGCCGCCGGCCTTGAAGCCGAAGAGCCATAGGATGCGGATCGTATAGACCAGGGCCATGAATCCCAGGGCGACCTCTTGCAGCGTATGCTCGGAGAAGTGTAGCAGCTCGCTCATGGCGTATTCTCTATTTGGGCCTTGAAAGCGTCGTATTGGCTAGTGTCCAACACGCAGATGACGACTTCCTTGATTGCGGTCTCACCCTCCAAGTGACCCCTGATCACTTCGAGCATCACCCGGGCACAAAGACCCGGCGCGATCCCGTAATACCCCGCACCCATAGCCGGAAAGGCGATCCGCCCGACAGCTATCTCCTCGGCGCGTTTCAGGGAGTTGAGAACCGTCGTTCGCAGCTTGCCTTGCGTATCCTCTTCCTGAAACCGGGGGCCGACTGCGTGGATGATGTGCTGGGCTTTGAGGTTCCCTGCCGCGGAGACCACAGCCTCGCCGTTTGCGACCGGGCCCAGCTGCTCCAGTTCCTTCTGGACCGTGGGCCCGCCTCGCACGGAGATCGCCCCTCCGAATCCCGTACCGAGAGCCAGATCGGGCTGGGCGTAGAACACGAAGGCGTCAACGTCGAGGTCTGTGATGTCGTCTTTGATGAGGCGTAAGACGCTCTGATTTATCTGTAAGCCCTCCTCAACTGCCTTGGTCACTGCGCCCTCCCTTTTGCTTTGCGGAGTCCAACCTCGCACCGTATGCCTTCGAGACCCTCCGACTTCCCCGAATCACCTTCGAAACTCTCCGACCGGCGTTCTCCGGGTTCCACATCTCATCCATAGAACGGCAAGCCCGCCACCCGGCACGCCCCCCGCCGATACCCGGCCGGAAATAGCTCTCGCAGCTCATCGAGGCTCAGGTCGTTGGCGGAGCAAGCCTCGTAGACTGTCGGGAGCATTCGGTTGGCGACGTAGTAGTCGCGCAAGTAACGCACGATCTGCAGGTGCCTCTCCGTCGTCACGACCGGCGGTTCCCTCTGCGACATGGCCAGCTCGACGAAGTCTTCATCCCACTCCTCGAAGTTCTCGAGGAATCCCAATTCGTCCAGTCCATAGCGCGGCTTTGCGGGAGGCGCAGTCTCGTACGTGAGCCAGTAGTTCGTCTCCCACATGAACTTGTAGTTGATGCCGGCGACCTTGCAGGCGCCCCGATGGTATCCGGTAGGAAACAGCGAGCGCAGCTCCGAGAGCCGCATGTGATTGTCCGCGCACGCCATGACGAGCACCGGCACGGTGTTCTCGTCGAGGAACTTGTGCCGCAGATAATTGATGAGCTGCCAGTGCCGTTCCGTGAGCCCCGACGCAACCCCCACCAGCTTCGCCATTCCTTCGGCGAAGTCCTCTTCCCACTGCTCCGGCGGGTCCAAGAACCCGTAGGCGTCCAGCTGGTAGGTCTTGCCCTTGAACGCTACTGAACTCATTTGTTGCTACCTATCTTGAAGTCAAACGGCGACTTCAAAGAAGGTCTGAAGGCCACATCAACCGGTGGCTTGCGGCCTATGCAGCGTCGCCCGCCGCTCTGCGACTGGCGCCCGCAACGCTATCGACTAGCTGTTCGATCTGCTCTGCCGTCAGAGGGGCACTCAGGGTGGGCGCGGAGAGTTGCCCTACGACCTCTTCGTCCACCGCACGACGTGCCACAAAGACCTTCACCCCGGGAATTCGGTCATCCCGGATGATGGACTCCAACAGGCTGCCGTCGCTCACCTCAGGCAGCTCGCTATCCAGCACCACCACGGCGGGGCGAAACGTCCCGATCAGCGTGGAGCTTTCATACCCAGATCGGGCGAACTGCAGGGAGACCCTGTCCGCGTCCGTGTCTTTCTCGAGCCGGCGGGTCAATGCCTCGTCCCGAGTGATCACCAAAACGGTCATCGCCATGCCGTGACAGGCCCTATAAAACGGGCAGTCCAAGCAATCAGTCTTGCAGAAGTCATGCCTGTGCCCGGCCTCCCTCCCCAGTTCGGCCAGCCTGTAGCAGTACTGTGCCCGGGCCTGGTAGACCAGGCAATTCCGGCAGCTTTCGGGTGGAGCGCCCGGCTGCCCGAAGTACTCCCAACAGCGCTGTGGGACTCCATCCCCGTTCCCTCGATCGGCGGTCGCGCCAACAGGATCCTCGCCGTTCGAGTCGCAAAGACCCAGGGCAGTACAGGCCTCTCGAGAGACCCGGTAGTGTCCACCGGCGGTGCGGGTCGCCGGCAGCCTGCCCTTCTTGATCCACTTCAGCACGGCGTCTGGTGTGACGCCGCAGAGCTTGGCCACCTCGCCTGTACTGAGCATAGAACCCATAATGCAAATTCGATGGTTTATGGATTTTCTTGACATCTCGCATAAATCGCCTGCTGAGAATTCTACCAAAATTTGGCGGTTCTGTCAAGAACAGTTCGCGTTCCAGACGGGGTCTGGGTCGGCGATTTCCTAGATGTTACTTAATGATACTCGTTCTCGACTGAGCTGGTCTTCGGTTCGAGGGCACCTCAAATTTTTGCGTTTTCTTGCTCATTGACTCCTGAGAGCCGCGTATGTATTTTATGCAATCAGGGTGGTCGGGAAATGCGGTACCCCATAAAAGCCATACCTGCGCCATGAAGCAGCAGAAAGACGGTACCTGGCTAACCACCGGGCAAGCTGCCAGGCTTTGCTCGGTCACTTCCGATACTGTCCTCAAGTGGATAAAGAAGGGGTCGCTCAAGGCCGTGCGCACGGCGGGCGGCCACTATCGCATCAGACGCCAGGAGCTCGCACCCCTCCTCACGTTAGGCCGGACCTCGCGGATTTTCCCGGACAGGACGAGCAGCGCGCCGCAGCAGTTGCGGTGTTGGGAGTACTTCAGCCGCGGAGGCGCCATCAGGGAAGAATGCGAGGCGTGCGCGGTCTACCGCGCGCGGGCTTCGCGGTGCTTCCGGATGGCGACGATGGGACCTGACATCGGCCACGCTCGTCAATTCTGCCAGACATCCTGCGACGATTGTGTCTACTTCCAGCGGCTGAGCGGACAGCCGACAAAGGTGCTCGTTGTCACGTCGGACTCTGATCTCGTTCAGCGGCTGAAGAGTCATGAGTCAGAGGGGATGGAGTTGCGCTTCGCGCGGAACGCCTACGAAGCCTCGGCTGTGGTGCAGGCTTTCCTGCCGGGCTTCGCGGTGGTCGACCAGGACGCGTTTCCGGGCGGTGACTACGGACTGCTGGAGAACCTGGCGAACGACCCCCGCCTTCCGGGTCTGAAGATCATCGTAGCGGTGCAGCGCGGTGAGGATCAGCGACTGGGCAACTTACAGGATGGACATTTCGTATCTCGAGTGATTGAAAAGCCGTTCGGTTCGGAGGAGATCGCGGCCGTGATCGACGGTTTTCCGGTGGGATCGGTTGAGATGGAGAGATTGGGCAACGTCTGACAACGGGGGTAACAGTGAGCCCAGTGAATCGGGAAGTTTTAGAAGCCAGTAGCGATGAGGACGGGTTCCTCAAGGCTATGGCGAACTGGGATCGAGCGACGGCCGAGACCCTCGCCGAGCTGCACAATATCGGTGAGCTCACGGACGAGCACTGGATGGTGATCGAGTTCGTGCAAGAGTATTACGCGACCTACGGCACAGGGCCGCCGGTGGTGAAGGTGCACAAGGAGACCGGGCTGACGTCGGAAGAGATCTGCCAGCTGTTCCCTTGCGGCATGGTGAAGGGGGCATACCGGCTAGCCGGACTCCCACGCCCGCCCGGCTGCGCCTGAGCGCCGAGTGGTAGTGACGCCACTCTAGAAAGGAACGACATGGACTTCGTGAGTTTGATGTTGGGCGGAATTCTGCCCTACGTAGCGGTCGCGGTGTTCATCGTGGCCATGGCCTACCGCATCTATACGTGGAAGAGACTCGCGGCGCCCTCGATGACGCTGTTCCCGGCGCCGGCCGATGAGAAAGCCAACAGGCGAAACGTGGTCAAAGAGGCCCTGCTGTTCCGGAGCTTGTTCGGAGGCGACCGGCTGCTGTGGGGATTCGCTTGGATGTTCCACGCGGTGTTGGCTTTGATCGTTCTGGGGCACTTTCGCGTCTTCACGAACGTGGACGGGACCCTGATGACGATGGGGATGAGCGAAGGGGCAATCCAGGCCATGTCCGGCGGCGCGGGTGGAGCAGCCGGTGTGGTGATACTGGTCGCGACGATTCTGTTGTTAGTTCGGAGGTTGGCGCTGCCGCGCGTCCGCGAGGTCACGGGTTCGGCCGACTATCTCGCCCTGCTGCTGATCGCGGCCATCATCGTGACCGGCAACATGATGCGGTTCGGGGCCGAGCACTTCGACCTAACCCTGACGCGGCAGTACTTCGCCAGTCTGGCGACCTTCGGGGGTGTCATGGATGAGGCCGCCTTGCAGAACAACGTGTTCGTAGTCCACATGAGCCTGGCGTTCCTGCTGATCATGATCATCCCATTCAGCAAGATCCTCCATTTCGGCGGGATCTTCTTCACGCATCAGCTCATCCGGAAGCATTGAGGCGGAGGCGAGGATGTCCGAAAACAATGTGAAAGAGCAAGTTGTCGACTCTATCAATGCCATCAAAGATGGCCCCCGTGCGATGCGGATGTATATGGAGATGTGCGTCAAGTGCGGGACGTGCGCATCGGTCTGCCCGGTGTACTACGGCAAGAGCGAGAAGCGCTACAACCCAGCGGAGCGCACCGACCTGATCCGCCGCATCTACCGCAAGTACAACACGCTCAGTGGGAAGTTGTTCGGGAGGTTCGCCGGAGCGGAGGACTTCGACCCGGCGGACATCGATGACTGGCAGACGATCTTCTACGAGTGCACCGGTTGCCGCCGCTGCGCCATGTTCTGCCCTTTCGGTATCGATCACTCGGTCATCACGCGGAAGGGCCGCGCGATCCTGGACAAGGTCGGTATGACGCCTGAGACGATGGCGAGAGTGGTTCAGGTCTCGCTAGAGACGGGGAACACGGACGGCGCCGGGGAGGCGGCGTTCCGGGCAGCGATCGACTTCCTCGAAGAGGAGATGAACGACGAGCACGGCATCGACATCAAGATTCCGATCGACGCGAAAGGCGCGGAGTACTTCTATGTCCCACCCTCCGGCGATGTGCTTGTCAACCCGGAGGCCACGATGGGCGTCGCCAAGGTGTTCCACGCCCTTGGGATGGCGGACCGCTGGACCATGAGCTCCAAGTGCTTCGACGGGGCCAACTACGGGCTGTTCACCGGTAACGACGGCGACATGAAGGCCGATAACAAGCTCTATGTGGAGGAAGCCAAGGAGCTAGGCACCAAGGTCATGTTGATGGGCGAGTGCGGCCACGCGTATCGGATCATGAAGATGATGATGGAGAAGACCGGCTGGTGGGGTGAGCTGCCCTTCGAGATCGTCAACTGCATGGAATGGACCGCCGATCACATCAGGAACGGCCAGCTCGAGTTCGACAAGTCCCAGAACCAACAGCCCGTCACCTACCACGACCCGTGCAACTTCGGACGTTCTTGTGGCATCACCGAGGAGCCGCGGGTCATTCTAGAGGCCTCTTGCGCCGACTTCCGAGAGATGCATCCCAACCGCGGCGAGAACTGGTGCTGCGGCGGCGGCGGTGGGCTGTCGGCGATGGACGATATCATAGAGTTCCGGATGGAGATCTCCGGTACGAAGAAGCTGGAGCAGATCCGCGAGACCGGGGCCACCTATGTGTCCACCGCCTGCTCCAACTGCAAGCGCCAGCTGACGCAGTTGCTCGAGCATCACGAGGAGCAGATCGAGGTCGGGGGCGTTCACGACATGCTCTCCCGCTCGATTCTCATCAACGGGAAGGCCGCGGAAAGGGAGGAGTACGTGTAGTAGCGAGCCCCGACCGGGAGTAGGAGAAAGGGGTGGCGCCCGACGGGCGCCGCCCCTTTGCTTTGCTAGACTGGTCCGGAAGAACAGCCGACAGCCGACATTCGATATTCGACCTCCGAGTACTGCCCGACGATCGACTTTCGACTCCCGACTCTCGACGGTGGGACGTTGAGCGTCGGAAGTCGAACGTCGGTTGTTGGGCAGTACTCGAATGTTGGCTGTCGGTTGTCGGCTGTCGGCTGTTGAGTAGGACGCGAGACTACCGCTGCCTTCTGAAGCGGACCGCCGCCTGGATGAGTGCCGGCGCCCAGCTTTCGGTGCCCAAAGCGTGCACGTGCGTGTAGCACGCCAGCACATTGCGATGGCACAGTCCATCCCTTTCGCCGTCGAAGCCATGTCCACGATGCACGCGGAAGGCGAAGGCGAGGTCGTCCGCAGACGACTGCATGTAGGTGTAGTGGAACTCGTGCCCTCGTAGGGCATCGCCAACCGCATAGAAGGGATTGCTCTCGACCGTCTCGAGCACGGTGTAGCCGTGTCCCTGTGGCTTGGCGCGGAATGCGAAGACCGCGGGCAGTGCGGCCACCATCGGGTACTCCTTCCCTTCGAACAGGAGCTTCTCACCCAGATAGACGGTGCCGCCGCACTCGGCATACACCGGTAGTCCCCCCTCGATCGAGCGGCGCAGCGAGTCGAGGAACGGTCGGTTCTCAGCCAACGCGGGGGCCAACGTCTCCGGGAAGCCGCCGCCGAGGTAGAGCGCATCGACCTCCGGCAGTGCCGCGTCGCGAATCGGCGAGATCTCTATCAAGCGCGCTCCAAGCCGTTCCAGGGCCTCGAGGTTCTCGGGGTAGTAGAACTGAAACGCCTCATCCCGGAACACGCCGATCCGTGCCACCTCCGTCTTCGGTTCCTCGTCGCCGGCCGAGATCCGGGCAAGCGGCTCGAGGGCCGGGGCCTGGAGGGCGATGTTCCACAACGCCTCCAGGTCGAGGTATCGCTCGGCCACGCCGGCGGCACCCTCTATGGCGTCCGCAAGTCCGCCGTGCTCCTGGGGTGGCACGAGGCCAAGATGCCTCTCCGGAAAGAACTGTTCGGGAATCCGTGGGACCGCACCGAGCACGGGCGTTCCGCAGGTACTCTCGATGGCTTCGCGCAGCACGGACTCGTGGCGCGGGCCGGCCACCTGGTTCAGGATCACTCCCTGGAGTAGGACCTGTGGATCGAGCCGCTGACATCCCAGGACGAGGGCGGCGACGGTGCGTGTCGCCTTGGCGCAGTCAATGCAAAGAACGACCGGAGCCTGCAGCAGCTTAGCGAGCTCGGCCGAGCTGTAGCTGCCCTGCGCGTCCATGCCGTCGAACAGGCCGCGGTTGCCCTCGATGACGGCCACATCGGCTTCGGCGGTCGACCCGATGAAGGAATGCAGCGCGGCGTGGGGGGACATGAGGAAGAGATCGAGATTCCGGCAGGGCTGGTCCGCAGCCAGAGACAGCCAGGCCGCGTCGATGTAGTCTGGCCCCTTCTTGAAGGGGGCCACGCGATGGCCACCCTTCCGCCAGGCCGCCAGGAGTCCCAGGGATATGAGCGTCTTGCCGCTGCCCCCGCGCAGGCCGGCGATCAAAACGCGGGGGCTACTCATGCGGTTACGCCATTTCGATGAAGCCGCACGGACATATCTCCGCGCACTTCTCGCAGCCCGTACAGTTCTGCATCTTGAACGAGTAGAGCACGCCCTTCTCGAACGGCTTGTCGATCGCCTGGTCCTGGCAATACATCCAGCACTTCTCGCAGTCGAAGCAGTAGCCGCAGCTCATACAGCGCTGCGCTTCCACGATCACCTTGTCCTGGGTGAATCCCAGGTTGACCTCGAGGTCCACCGCATCCATCCGCTTGTCGACGTCGATGGCGGTGGGCTCTCCGCGCTCCTGCTTATCGTAGTGGTCCAGGAGCATCTTATCGGTCCGGATGACCAGCATGTGATCGGGCTCGGCGGCGATACCGGTGAACTTACGGTCGATCGCTTCGGCCGCCCGGCGCCCGTGCCCGACCGCCGTGGTGACCAGGTCGAGCTGGGTGACGTCGCCGCCCGCCCAGATGCCGTCGACTTTTGTGGCCCCTTCGTCATCCACACGAATCCAATCCCTGCCCTCGATCAGCATCTCGAAGCCACCGAAGTCCGGCTCCTGGCTGACCGCGGAGATGATCGCACTGGCAGGGATCTCGAATCCCGATCCCTCTATGGGTACAGGCCGACGGCGGCCTGAAGCGTCGGGCTCACCCAACTCCATGCGGATGGCGGTCATGGCGACCACCCGGCCGTTCTCTTTCCTGAAGCCGACCGGTGCGGCCAGAAACTCTATAACGATCCCCTCGTTGATCGCCTCGTCTATCTCCTCCTCGATCGCTGGCATCTCCTTGCGGGTGCGGCGGTAGAGAATCGTCACGTTGGCGCCGAGGCGCTTGCAGATCCGCGCGGCGTCGATAGCCGTATCGCCGCCGCCAACCACTATCGCCACCACGTCTTTACCCAGCTCCAGCTTCTCACCGTGGTGGAAGCGACTGAGGAAATCCACACCGGAGAACACGTTGGGGGCATCCTCACCCTCGACTCCAAGGCTGACTCCCTGCTGGGCGCCGAGAGCGACATAGACGGCTTCGTAAGACTTCTGAAGCTCTGCCAGGTCCGTCTCCTTGCCGACCTTCACGCCGCACTTCAGCTCCACGCCCACGTCGACGATCTTCTGGATCTCGGCGTCGAGTACCGACTCGGGTAGCCGATAGCCCGGGATGCCGTAGCGCAGCATTCCCCCCGGCTTCTCCAGCGCCTCTAGCACCGTCACGCCGTAGCCCCGCCGGGCCAGCTGGTAGGCGCAAGAGAGGCCGCTGGGTCCGCCGCCGACCACGGCGATCTTCTGCGGCTTCTTCTCATCGCTCAGCGTCTTGAGCGCGAGGCCCTTTTCGATGCCGTAGTCGCCGATCGCCCGCTCGACTTTGTTGATGTTGACCGCGCCCTCCAGCTCCTTCCGGTTGCACTCGGTCTCGCAAGGCGCCGGGCAGACACGGCCGCACACCGAAGGAAAGGGGCTGGTGTCCGTGTAGATATGCCAGGCTTCCTCGAGAGCCTGGTCCGGCGATTTCTCCAGCCGTTCCGCCTGAGCGATAGTCGTCAGGAACTTGCGGATCCGGTTACCGCTAGGACAGGTATCGTGACACGGCGGCTTCTTCTCTACGTGCTTGGGTCGCAAAGTCGACTGCGAGGCGCCGGCGGAGAAACCCCTCGTCCCGAAGCTCTTCTTTTTCTTCTTCTTAACCTTCTTCACAGCCATAGGTCACCCCGCGCGCCGCGTTGTCAAACGCTGGTTGCTGCCAAGCGCATTCGCCTGGCCGAAAAGGCAGTGAACGCGCGCCCCGGCCACCGTTGCCGACCGGAGCGCGGTCCCGTTCCGCTGCCGCTCTTAGCCGCCGCCTTCGGCAGCCCCCTCATCTGGTGGAACTTCGATGAAGCTGCCGCCGAAGTACGTGTAGACGCACCTTCCGGAATCCATCAAGGTGCGAATAGCGGCCTTGCAAGCCTTCTTGTCGACTTCGCCTTCACCGAACTTCTGGATCATCGCCTTGGTCAGATCGCCGGCCTTGAACTTCTTCTTGCCCTGGTACTCGGCGACCAGATCGTACATGGCGTCCGCGATTTGTTCAGTCGTGACGGCCATCGCGCGCCTCCTATTGGTGTCTCAGATGCGTGGACCGCTTGTAAGTGAGGCCCGCGTGCTTAAAGTCGTCGATATGCTCCTTCTGGAACTCGATACCCGCCATCTTGAAGAAGCGGGGCCAGCCGATACGCTCGATGAACTCGCCCATCCGCTCGTACTTGCGGGCGTGCTTGACCCAGATCTCGACTATGTTCCGAACCGACTCGACCACCTCCGGCCAGCGGGGTGGAGTGTTCGGCAGGAACGGGATCGCCAGCTTTGAGAACCTGGGCTCCGAGCGAGCATTGGAGACCTTCCCTCCGACCCAGATGGATACACCGTCGTTGAGCGGGTCGGCCATCGGCATCGACGGGCACACCGTGAAGCAGTTCCCGCAGAACATGCACAGGTCCTCTTCCAGATCGACGGAGCTCTTGCCCTCGACAGTCGTCGGCCGGATTGCCGCAGTGGGGCATGAGGCGATCACGTTGGGGATCTCGCACACCTTGTTGAGGTTGTCGTGCACGATCTTCGGCGGCCTGCGGTGGATGCCGAGGATCGCGATGTCGGAGCAGTGCACCGCGCCGCACATGTTGAGGCAGCAGGCCAGGGCGATCCGCAGCTTGCCGGGCACTTCCTGCCCGGTGAAGTAGCCGCAGAGATCGTCCATCACGGCTTTCACGATCCCAGAAGCGTCCGTCGCCGCTGAGTGGCAGTGCACCCAGCCCTGGGTGTGGACGATGTTCGAGATGGCGTTGCCGATGCCGCCCACCGGGTGGCCGATTTTATCGAGGTCCTTGATCAGCGGGTCGATCTTCGATTCGTCCGTTAGCAGGAACTCGACGTTGTTGCGGCTCGTGAACCGCAGGAAGCCATCGCAATACTTGTCCGCCAGGTCCGCGAAGTCGCGAATCCTGTCCACACCCAGCAAGCGAGGCGAGCTGGCGCGCACCGTATAGAGCTTGTCGCCGGACTCGCCGACGTGGACCATCACGCCGGGCTTGATGATCTCGTGGTAGTCCCACTTCCCGTAATTGTCCTTTATCACAGGCGGCAGGAACTTCTCGTAGTTCGGAGGCCCGATATCGGTCAGTCTTTCCGTTGCCATGTCTCAATCTCCCGAAAGAGTGCTATTCTGTCACTGGTCCGCAAGTTGCACCGGCCAGTCGCTTTATTCCTCTTCCTCGTCCTCTTCCTCGAAGTATTCCTCGTAGAAGACGTAGGGGTTCTCTCTGGGGTGGGCGATCATCTCGGGGATGGGCTCCACCTCGATGGCCTCCAGGAAGTTGCCGAGCCCGATGCGCTGCATGAGCTCGCCGGTCCGCTCCCGGTTCTTGCCGTGCTCGCCCCAGAAGTCCCAAATGCGCTCAATCAGGTCCTTGAGCTCCTCGTAAGGCGGTTCGAGCTTCATGAACGGCACGATCACCGATGAGAGCAGCGCGCCCTCGACGATCGGCGCCTTGGAGCCCAGCAGAATTGTGGCACCGCGGTCCACACCAGGCTTGAGAGCCTTAGGCATCGCGTTGATGCAGTGCATGCACTTCACACAGTTCTCATCGTCGATCTCGAGCTTCTTCCCGTCCCACTCGATGCACTTCGTGGGACAGTTGCCGCAGATATCCCTCTGGATGTCGAGTCCCGCGTCGGCAGCGGCCCTCACCTCGGCCTGATTGATCCGGATCTGATCGCGCCAGGTCCCGATGATCGACATGTCGGCGCGCGCGACCGACGCCACGCAGTCGTTGGGACAGCCCGAACATTTGATCTTGAACTTGTACGGGAACGCAGGACGGTGCAGCTCATCCTGGAACGTCTGCGTGAGATCGTTGGTGAGGTGCAGCGTGTCGAAACACGCCCATTCGCACCGCGCAGGACCCACGCAGCAGCTCGGCGTGCGCATGTCCGAACCAGAGCCGCCCAGATCGAAGTCATTCGCGGTGAGCTCCGCGAACGTGGGCTCGAGCTCGTCCGTGGTCGTTCCGAGCAGGATGATATCACCTGTGGACCCGTGCATATTGGTGAGCCCGGACCCATGGCGTTCCCAGATATCGCAGATCGTCCGTAGAGCGTCGGACGTGTAGAACCAGCCGCTGGGCATGTTGACGCGCAGCGTGTGGAAGTGAGCGATATTGGGGAAATCCTCCTGCAAGTCGCTATAGCGGCCGATTACGCCTCCGCCATACCCCATGACACCTACGATGCCGCCGTGCTTCCAGTGGCCGAGCTTCTCGTCGTAGGACCTCTCCAACAGCCCAAGAAGGTCCTCGCACATCTTGTTCTTCTTGGCCATGTCCTTGATCTGCGTTACGAAACTGGGCCACGGTCCCTTCTCAAGCTCGTCCAGCATCGGGGTACCGTTCTTGCCTGAATCTGCCATCATTAGCTCCTTTCGGACGGGCATGATGCCGCTTCCGTTGCCCTTCTGGTCAGGTGACTTCCAGCCGTTCCCTGACGTTGACTACCATCTTATATAGAACCGTTAACACGAAGAAACCAAGTGCATAGACACCGATGGTGATCGCGATCTCGGGAGCCGTCGGCGCGTATTCGGTTATCTCTCCCAGCGGCGCGGGAATGAACCCCGCCACGACCATCGCCAGGCCCTTCTCGATCCAAATAGCGAGGATCACCGCGGCACAGACGAGCGCCAGAAGCTTCTCGTGCCTGCGGACCCTCGGTATCATGAGGAGCACCACTGCGCAGGCCGTGAGCGCCGCACCGATCCACATCCAGGGGACGAGGGCGGCCTGTCCCTCGAGCCCGACGAAGAGGTACTCGAAGGTGTGCAAGTGGTGCGGCATGTCGCTGTAGAGGCCGGTGAACAACTCCACGAGGACGAAGAACAGGTTGATCACCAGGGCATAGGCGACGATCGTGACGAGCTTCTGAATCGCCTCCCAACCCGGGTCGAACTTGGTGAAACGGCGCAGGATCAGGGCCAGCAGGATCAACAGACTGGGACCGGATGCGAACGCCGAGGCCAGGAATCGGGGTGCCAGGATAGCCGTCATCCAGAACGGCCTGGCTTCCAGGCCCGAGTAGAGGAAGGCGGTGACGGTATGGATGCTGACCGCCCACGGAATCGACAGGTATATGAGCGGTTTCACCCACTTGGGCGGCGCACCTCCCTTGCGTTCGGCCTCGAAGGTCACGGCCCCGATGATCAGGTTGAGCACCAGGTAGCCGGTCAGCACCAGCATGTCCCAGAACATCACCGAGTTGGGAGACGGGTGCAGGATGATGTTCGCGACGCGCGCCGGCTGGCCCATGTCGACAACGATGAACAGGCTGCACATGAGCACCGCCGCCACGGCCAGGAACTCGCCGAGGATCACCATCCTGCCGAACGCCCTGTAATTGTGTAGGTAGTAGGGCAGGACTACCATCACTGCTGAGGCCGCCACGCCGACCAGGAAGGTGAACTGTGAGATGTAGAGCCCCCAGGTCACGTCCTGGCTCATCCCGGTGATGTACAGGCCTTCGCTCAACTGCCGGCCGTAGGCCGCCATGCCGATCACGATGAGCAGCGCCCAGATTCCCAGGAGGATCCAGTATCGTCTGCCTCCGCGGAACGCATCCTGGAGCATTACGGTCTCCCGTTTCCGTGCGGGACAGCTCTAGACGACGTAGTAGACGTTGGGACCGGTCCCAAGGTTCACTCTCCTACTGATCGTGTGTTTCTCGCCGAGGATCCGGTTGACCTCAGAATCCGGCTCCCCCAAATCACCGAAGGTCAGCGCTCCCGCGCCGCCCGGCACCGCGTTCGCGGCTTCCACGCAAGCCGGCTCGAGCCCATCGCGCAGCCGCTCCGCGCAGAAGTTGCACTTCTCCACCACCCCTTTGGCACGCGTGGGATAGTCCGACAGCATCTCTCCGTTCGCGCCGGTCCTGACGAACCCACGCGGATCTCTCCAGTTGAAGCTCCTCGACCCGTACGGACACGCCGCCATGCAGTAGCGACAGCCGATGCAGCGGTGCTGGTCCATCATCACAAGACCATCCGACTCGCGCTTCCAGGTGGCCTGGGTCGGGCAGACCCGGACGCAGGGTGGATTCGTGCAGTGGTTGCACAGCACGAGCACCGGCATCTCCTGCACCTCGGCCGGGCTGTGCTCGTGAACCTGATCGGGAAAGACATGCTTGTATTCTTCATCCCAGATCCAGTCGATCTTCGGGGATCTCGGGCACGTTGTGTTCGCGGTGGCAGGCCTCGACGCAGGCGGCGCGCACTCGCTCGTCCAGGCACTTCTCCATGTCGACCACCATGGCCAACTGGCTCGAGGACTGTACTTCCGGGTCGGAGGCGTGCTGAGTGGTCGCGAAGGCGCCGCGCACGAGCGGAAGGCCGCAGCCCACACCCAGCGCTGCCAGTCCGACCTCTTTCAGAAACGTCCTTCGGTCCTCGCTCATCGGTCAGAGATCCTCGGGCTCTATGTGGCAGCTCCAGCAGCGCGGTGCGACGTTGGAATAGTCGTGGCACCGGGTGCAGAACGCCTCACGGTTGTCGTGACAGTCCATGCAGGTCCCCGTGAGGCTAATGCTGTAGGTCTCACCTGATGTCGACGTGTACTCAGTCTCTCCCTCGCGGACCACCGCGTTGCGCCACTGGTTCAGCAGCTCCATGTGCCGCGCGCTCATGTACTCGGTGTCTTCGACGCACTGCGTCTCGTCCTCGGGCAGCTCGAGCTCGGGGCGGCCAGCCTCATCAGCCGCTACCAGCGTCTGCCACATGGGGAACGCCGCCAGGATCAGAACGGCGGCCAAGCCTGTCAGGGCCTTCGCTCTATCACCCATTGCCGGCGACCTCCACCACCTCGCCATGCTCCTCGACCTCCGCCATGCCCGGGATCGGCTCCAGTCGCAGGTTGTGCGTGCGCTTCTTCTCGCCTTTGAAGATCATCGCGTTGGCCACGAGCTCGCTGATGCCGGTCACTTCGACACCCGGCGCCCAATAGTCACAGACCGTCACGAGGGTCGCCCGGTCGATGGCACACATCGCGGCGAGCTGGTTGACGCCGTGCTGCTCCTGCACGTGTCGCACGGCGCTGCCTCTGGGCAGGCCGCCGCGCAATCGCATCTCCATGTTCTCGTCTGTTCCCAGCCCTGCACCGCCACCGCAGCAAAACGTCTGTTCGCGGATGGTGTTCTCCGGCATCTCGTAGAAGTTGTTGCAAGCGCTCCGTATTACGTACCGCGGCTCCTCCAGGATGCCCATGCCGCGGGCTGTGTTGCAGGAGTCATGGAACGAGACGCGAAGGTGATCGTTCCTCGACGGATCGAGCTTCAGCTTGCCGTGGCGAATCGCGTCGGCCAGGAACTCCATGATATGAACGACCTTGGTGGACCGGGCATTCTCGAATACCGTACCGGTGAGCGGTGAGCTGGGCACCTCCAGGAAGTCGGCGGGCCCAGTCATGGTGCTCATGTACTGGTTGATCACCCTCCACATGTGCCCGCATTCACCGCCCAGGATCCACTTGACACCGAGGCGCTCGGCCTCGGCGTAGATCTTGGCATTCAGGCGCTTCATCGCCTCGTGGGACGTGAACAGCCCGAAGTTCCCTCCGTCGGATGCGTAGGTGCTCCAGGTGTAGTCGATCCCCAGCTCGTGGAACAGCAGCATGTAGGACATGCAGGTGTAGATGCCGGGAGCGGCGACGAAATCACCCGACGGCGTGAAGAACAGGATCTCGGCGCCCTTCTTGTTGATCGGGATGTCGATGCTGATGCCCGTGGCCTCCTCGATGTCCTCCGCCATGAACTCCAGGGTGTCCTTGAGGCCGTGGGGCTGGATACCGAGATGGTTGCCGAACCGATAGCAGTTGGCCACCGGCTCGATGACCCAGTTGACGTAGAGGCCGAGCAGACCCAGCAGCTCCCTGCCCATCATGGTGATCTCGGCCGTATCGATCCCGTACGGACAGAAGACCGAGCAGCGCCGGCACTCGGTGCACTGGAAGAAGTAGTAGAACCACTCCTTTATGACATCGGGTGTGAGCTCGCGGCCTCCCGCCAGCTTCCCGAACACCTTACCCAGCGCCGTGAAGTCCCTTCGATAGATGGACCGTAACAGCTCGGCCCGTAGCACCGGCATGTTCTTGGGATCGCCGCTGCCGATGAAGAAGTGGCACTTGTCGGAACAGGCACCGCACCGGACACAGATGTCCATGAAGACCTTGAAGGTGCGGTACTTGCCCAGCCGCTCCGCCATCCCGTCAAGGACGATCTCTTTCCAGTTCTCCGGGAGCTGCCAGTCCTCGTCGGTGACGGCCCAGTCCCTCGCGTACGGCAGATCGAGGACCCGGAGTTTCTTGGCCTTGCCCGGGTAGATGTAGGTGCCCGGCCTGAAGTCGACCGGCGTGTTCATCCACGGCGTCCCGGGCGGGCGCCAATCCAGCTTCAACAGCTCTTCCTGCTTGTAGTACGCCGCTTCGTCCGGTTTTGGTGTCTTCATTGCCGCTCCACAGGAATCCCAGCCCGCTTCATTTTGTCCCTGAGTTCGTCCTCGTACTCCTCGTACGTATGCACCTTAACCGGGTAGTCCCAGGGGTTGAGGTGTCGCACCGCTCGGTTGCTGTTCGCCATGTTCCTGGTCGGACTCAAGAAGACACCCGCCATATGGGCCAGCTTGCTGAACGGGAAATAGGCCAGCAACACGCAGACCAGGAACAGGTGGCCGTAGAACAGAGGGCTGATCGTATCGGGCACCACCGGCGCGAAACGCGCCAGCCCGAGCGCCAGCTCTTTTACACTCGCGATGTCCGTCTTGGCCAAGTGCCGCAGCCAGAACCCACTGATACCGATCCCCAACAGCAGGAACAGCGCGAAGTAGTCACCCAGCAGCGAGATGTACCGCACCTGGCCGATCGCGAGGCGTCTGTAAAGCAGGTAAATCGTGGCAACAACGAAGACGACTGACGTGATGAAGAAGACCGGCAGGCCTACCTCCATGAACCCGTCGGCCCTCTCCAGGACCGTCACGAAGAGGGGCACCGGGTTACTGAGTAGCCGCAGATGCCTGATCAGAATGACCAGCAGCGACCAGTGCATGGCCAGCGCGGCGATCCACAGCCCCAGGTCAGTCGCATAGACCAACCTGCGCCCTTCGACCAGCTCCGTCTTCGTGTTCCTCAGCAACGAGCGAAAGAAGAGGACCTCCAGGGCCATTCTCCCGATCACCCAGAGCGTGTTGTGCGGGTTCTCCAGCTTCTGCTGCTCGAGCCAGCCGAGCGACTTATGCTGACCGCACGTCGTGGGGATGCGGAAGGGAACGGGAACGTTCGCCCAGCTCAGGACCCGGTGGATGAGTCCACCGACGAACAGCACCAGGGCCACGTAGGTGAGTAGGACGAACACCAACCCCGCGCCTGGCAACCCGCCGAGGGTTCCCAGCAGGAAGAGGCCGACCACAGCCAGCAAGGCGACCACCACGTTCATCGGATACCCTCTCGCTGCACGTTCCCTCCTCTATCGCTCCGGCTTCGGACCGATCTGGACAAGCTGTGGGTCCGGATCCTGCCGGTTCACTTTGTCCACGATCCACGAGACCTGTCGCTTCACTTCGTTGACGCGAAGCTCGTATACCTGCTCACGGCAGCCGACGTAGATGTCGAACGCCTCGAGGGCGATCTGGTCGATCTGCGAGTCGAGCTCCGCCAGTTCCGAGGAGAACCGCGGATCCGCCGCCATCTCTCCCGCTGCCGCCCGAACGATCTCTCTCAAGCGGAGCACGAAACCGACAGCCTGGGAAGGAGCGAACTGCTGAACCGCTCTGATCCTCATGATCTCATGCAGGTGCTCGCGTATCTCGCCCACGTCCGTATTGTCGAGCAGGACGTCGAGAATCCCCTGAGTACCTACACGCAGGCTGTGGCCCACAGGGTTTGCGAACGGGTCCCTCTCGCGCCCAAAAATAGCGGCCGAGTCCCCGGGGTACGTCGCCAGCACGCCCTCGAGCCAGTCCCGGGCGATGGCATCTCTCCTGTCCCGCAATAGCTGCCTGAGCGTCACAGTCAGTTCTCCCGTGCCGCCGGAATCACACACATCCGGTCGGCTTCGGCAGGCCGGCCACCTTGCAGGCCCCCTTTGCCGGCCCACTCGGGAACAGATCGTAGATCTCCTTCAGCTTGAAGCCCGTCTGCTTGCAGAGCTTGCGGATCATTGGCGCCATGCTGTACTCGAGGTAATACTCACGCAGGTAGTTGACGACCTTCCAATGGTCATCGGTCAGTTCGTCGACGCCTTCCGTCTTTGCCAGATCTGTGGCAACGCCCTGGTCCCAAGCATCGGGATCCTGGATGAACCCGTCTTCGTCGATCTCGATCTGCTTCCCGCCTAGTTCCTTCGTCTCCATCAGTATCCTCCGTTCCTGGGCCGCCGTATCCTCATCGCATCATTGAGGGCTACACGAACTCGATATCCACCCGCGGTGGATGGCTGAACGACTCATGAATCGTACATTTTTCTGCTATGCGCTTTAGGACCTCCCAGCGTTCTTCGGGCACCCCCTCGGGCAGTTCAACATCGACAACGATGGCACCCACGCGTTTGGGATCGTCCGCGAGCTCGAGTGTGAGATTGACGCCGACATCGCCGTCGGTGTACCCGTGCCTATCGCAGTAGCCCTGCACCATCATCGCGATGCACGCCCCGAGCGATCCCGCAAGCAACTCCGCCGGCGAGGGGGCAGCATCCGTGCCCCCATCGCTCACGGACATGTCGCTCGCCACGGTGTGTCCGCGTACGTTGAACTCGAACACTAGCCCGCTCTTCCTGGTGACAGTGATCAGGTCCATTCCATCGCCCTCACACTCGCTCTCTACTTCTTCTTGGCCTTCCCCGTTGCCGCACCGTGCAGCTTGACTTCCACCTTCTCATCAAGACCCGCATAGTACTCGCGCAAGATCGCGACGACCTCGGGCTTGCTGAACTCCGGCGGAACCGGCTTGCCTTCAGACAGCATCTTGCGCAGCATCGTTCCGGACAGCAGGAGCCGGGCTCCTGATACATAGTTGCCATCCTCATCCAGGACGGCCTTGTCTTCGTGCGGCGAGGTCTTCATTGAAGCCATCTCGCCGAGTTTGTAGTCGTAGAAGGTCCAATCCATCTTGAGTGGCTGAGTTCCCAGCGCGCCCTTTGGAACCTCGTCGAAGATCTCCTGCGCGTCGAAAGGCCCGTAGTAATCACCGACACCGGCGTGGTCTCTTCCCACGATCAGGTGGCTGCAGCCGTAGTTCTGGCGGAACACCGCGTGCAGCAGTGCCTCCCGCGGGCCGGCGTAACGCATGTCCAGCGGGTAACCACCCATGACGACCCGCTCCGGCCTGAAGTAGTTCTGGACCAGCGCGTCAATGCAACGCACCCTCACATCCGCCGGGATGTCACCCGGTTTCAGCTCGCCCAGGAGCTGGTGGATGTAGACTCCGTCCGTGACCTCAATGGCGACCTTTGCCAGATAGGCGTGGGAGTTGTGCATCGGGTTGCGGAGCTGAAGTGCCGCGACCGAGCTCCAGCCGCGTTCGGCGAAGAGCGCTCGGGCTTCCGCCGGGCGTTGATAGATTCCCGGGAAGTCTCCAGGGAAGAAGCTCTCGCTCAAGACCTTGATGGGCCCACCCAAGTTCACGTCCTTCTGAGCCACCACCATCGCCACACCGGGGTGCTCCGGATCGGTGGTCCTAAAGACTTCCTTGCACTCGAGCTCCTTGTCGATGGTGTACTTCTCGTTGACCGTCATGATGGCCATCGCAGTGCCACGCTCTTCATCGACCAGGGCCACATCTTCACCGGTTGCGATGGCCTCGGCGTCTTCCTTTGTGACCGATACGGTCACCGGGATGGGCCAGAACACGCCGTCCGTCATCTGCATGTCCTTGACCACACCTTTCCAGTCCGCTTCGCCCATGAAGCCATCCAGGGGCGTGAACCCTCCAATCCCCATCATGATGGCGTCGCCCGTCTCGCGTGACGTGATGGGGATTTTGCGAAGCGTCTCGGCGCGCTTCTGCTCCTCGTTCAATTCCCCACCCTCGAGCAGCAACGGCTTCAGCTGCTGCTCTTTTCCATGCGGCTTAACCAGCTTTGACATCTCTCTGCCCTCTGTAAGGGTTTGTTGGTTGTTTCTTCTATCGTGTCCAGAGGGATCCGGCTTCCTGCGATCCCCCGTGCTGAATCTCAGTTATTGGCTGTGACCCCCTCCACGGCCGCTCGCGTTTCAGCTTCTAGCTGGCCGCTCCCGACCAATCTAGCCGGCGCGCGCGCACCGTTCGTTCGCCCCGTGTGCTCCGCGTACACCATTGCCGTGGTTCGGTAGAGCAAGTGGGCGAACTTGGAGTACGGCAGATACACCAGGAGCTGGAACACTAAGACCAGGTGTGCGAAGTAGAGCGCGTAGGCGACCGTCACAGCCGACTCAATCGTGGGGTCGATCGTGAACCGCAGTATCTCGATCGCGAACCCCGTCAGCGCTACGCCGAGCAGCAGCCAGATGAACATCCAGTCGAACGCCGTAGTCGTCTGCGCATCATTCGGGTCGCGCAACCGGTCGAGGATACCCTTCGCACATCCGAAGACCAGCAGCACGCCGCCGACGTTGGCTAGGATCTTCATGGGATGCGCCAAGTCGAACGGATACAGGGATTCGACTCCCATATAGGGAAGCACGTATAGGTCGAGCACGGCCCAGATCGTGACGACGTAGAGCGCCATGAATCCGTAGAAGGCCGCCAGGTGCGTGATCCGACGTGAAGGCCGGGCGCTGCACTTGGCGAACCTATTATGGACAAATATCGACACGACGGTCCGAACGATGCTCTTGACCACCCCGACAGGCGGAGACAGCGAACCGTACAGGCCATCGGCTTCTTTCATCGCTCGCCATAACCGCACGATCCCCACCACGGCCGCCACGAACGCAAGGACGGTGAAGAACGCGAAGAAAACGATGAGCAACCAGTGCGGGAAGAACTCGGCATAAAAGCCGTGGGGCTCGCCGAAGCTCAGCGCGCCCTCTATGGGATCGCGGACCATCAGCGCCAGGGCGAGCAGCGCCGCCGTGAGCAACATCAGCGGCGGCTGGAGCTTAGCGTTGTTCACCCAGCGGCCGAGGAACTTGGGCACGGCGAAGTGCCGCACCGCCTGCTGGCGGACCGCCGCCAGCACATCGCCCGGGCGCGCGCCGCGCGGGCACCTGAGCGAGCAGTCGTTGCACTGGTGACAGAGCCAGACGTCGGGGTCCGCCACGAGCCGGTCCTTCAATCCCCACTGGGCCCAGATCATCTCCTTGCGTGGGAAGGGCCGATCGTCAGGAGCCAGCTCGCAGATTACCGAGCAGGTGGCGCACTGGTAGCACTTCTTCAGATCGCCACCACCTGATGCGATAATCTCTTTTACAAACTCTCTGTCCGGTACCAGCAAGCAGGATTCGGCCATCCTCACCACGCTCCCTAGAACCCTTTGAACGGGTTCAGCCCAATCTCGTCGATCTGCTCTGCGAATTCGTTGATGATTTGCGGTAGCTTCTCGAAGTCGGAGATGGGAAGTTGCTCCAAGCGGACGCGTTCCTCTTCCAAGGCGAGCTGCTTGAGCTTCTCGCGGATGTTCTCGCTCCGCGTCTCCATCAGCTCGCTGCCGCGAATAAAGTGACACTGGTAGTCGTCACCCGACTTGCAGCCGACGAGCAGGATGCCGTCGAAGCCGGCGGACAGGGCGTCGGCCACCCAGACCGTGTTGACCGACCCCAGGCAGCGGACCGGGACGAACCTGATGAAGGCGCTGTGCTGGATGCGCTTGAGCCCGGCGACGTCGAGGGCCGGATAGGCGTCGTTCTCACACAGCAGTCCGAGCAGGCGGGGCTTCTCCTCGAACTCGTCGGGGATCTCCACCGCCTTGATCATCGCGGAGATGATCTCGACCGAGTAGTCCTTGAACGAGATGATCCGCTCGGGGCAGCAGCCAAGGCAGATACCGCAGCGGCGGCAGCGGGTGGTGTTGACCAGTGGCGTGCCCTTCTCATCCTCGTTTAGCGTTCCGAACGGACACTCCTCGGTACAGCGCTTGCACTGTGTGCAGCGCTGCATGAAGAAGTCCGGGTAGGAAGTGTCGCCCCAGCGGGGATGGACCGCCTGGCCGCTGCTCGTCAGCTCGAGGCTCTGAATCGCCTTTAGCGCCGCGCCGGCGCCGTCTTCCATACTGACGAGCGAATCGTTCGGCGCCCGTACACAGCCGGCCGCGTAGATGCCGGTGCGCCGGGTCTCGTACGGGAAGCAGATGAAGTGTGAGTCTGGGAAGTCATACTTCAAGACCGGCAGGTCCGGGCCTTGCCGATAGTCCAGATTCAGAATGGCGGTTCCTTCGAGGTGCTGGAGTTCCTCGGCCGTTACCTTCGCCGCTTCCAGTTGCGCGCCCGCTTCACCCTTCTCGATTAGCGCCTTGGCGTCGGTGAGCTTCCGGATGCCCTCACCGTCGGCCGCCGCCGGCACCATGCCGGTCGCCAGGACCACGAGGTCCGCCTCGATGCGGATCCGGTCTCCCAACAGGGTGTTCTCGGCCTCCACCTGCAGGTTTCCGTCGCCGACTTCTTCGACGCCGAGTACGTCGGCTTTGGTGAAGAAGATGCTCGGATCGTCCTGGGCGCTGCGGTAGAATTCCTCGTACTGTCCCGGAGTGCGGATGTCCTTGTACAGCACGTAAGCCTCTGCCTCGGAGTCGAGCTGCCGAGCCACCAGGGCCTGCTTGATCGTCACGCGACAGCAAACGGCCGAGCAGTAAGGCAGGTGGTTCTCGTCGCGCGAGCCGGCGCACTGGACGAAGGCGATCCGGCGGGCCGGCTTACCGTCGCTGGGCCGTGTGATCGCACCAGCGGCGATCAGTTCCTCCATCTCCACGTTGGTGATGACGTTGGGACTGCGGCCGTAGCCCAGGTGGTCAAGCCGCGAGGCGTCGTACGGCTTCCAGCCGGTGGCCTGGACGATGGCGCCGACGCGGAACTCCGCGCTCGAGCCGTTGGCCTTGAGCGAGACGTCGAACTGGCCGGGCTGGCCCGTGATCCGCTCGATCGTCGCACTGGTGTGGACGCTGATCCGCTCGTTGCCCTCGATCTCGGCGATGCGCCCGCTGAGGTCGACCGGTTCGAGCTCCCGATACGGAGGGTTGAGGGGGAACCGCCAGCCACACTTGCCCGCAAAACCGCCCAGTTGCGGTTCCTTCTCCACCAAGACGACGTCGTAGCCGGCGCCGGCGGCATCCAACGCCGCCGCCATCCCGGTCACGCCGCCACCCACGACCAGGAGCGTCTTGTCGATGTCGGCCTCGAACGGTTCCGGCATTTCTGCCTTCTTCGCCCGAGCGATGCCCATGCGCAGGTAATCGGCGCCGAGCATCTGGGTGTCTTCGTCGTTCGGCTCGTGGCTCCAGACCACGTGCTCGCGCAGGTTGACCCGCTCCGTTCGGCACCCGTCGAAGGTGAAGTCGTCGGTCTTGAATCGGGGCGAGCACGCGGCGACGACCAGCGCGTTCGCGCCCTGCTCGATGTCCGCCTTGATCAGCTCGAGACCCGCATCGCCGCAGAGGCATTCGTGGTCGCGACAGAGGTCGACCTCGCACTCCCCGGTAGCAACTTCACTCAGCGCCTCGACATCTAGCGATCCGCCGATCTCACAGCCATGGCATATGTAGACGGCTACTTTCTTCTCCACCCTTTACTCCCCGCAGCTTTTGAGAGCCTTCATGGCGACGCCGGTGGCGTCTCGCACGCATGTGGCCACATCCGTGGGGCGCTTGGCACATCCGGCGGCCAGCAGCCCCGCTTGCTCCTGCTCGCTGGTCAGAAATCCGAACTCGTCGGTCCGCAGACCGCCGTCCACCTGCACATCACCAGCGTCGGCCGGTACCAGGCCGGTCGCCAGCACGACGAGGTCGACCTTCTGTCTCACACGCTCGGTCGTGAGCGTGTCTTCTGCCTCGACTTCCAGGTATCCAGAAGCATCCTCGGTGATCTTCGCCACCTTGCCCTTGATCAGGCTGAGCTTCTCGTCCTTCTCGGTCGCGGCGAAGAAATCCTCCAGCCGGCCCGGCGCGCGGATGTCTATATAGAAGACATAGATCTGCGCTTCCGGGTATTGCTCGCGGACGTAGCGTGCCTGCTTGAGAGAGCCCAGGCAGCAGACCCCGGAGCAGTGTTTCAGGTAGTCCTCGTCGCGCGAGCCGGCGCACTGCACGAACGCAATGCTGTCGATTCCCTTCCCGTCGGAAGGCCTCTGGATCTTCCCGCCCGTCGGCCCGTTGCCCGAGGCCAGGCGCTCCATCATGAGATTCGTGATCACGTTGGGATACACCCCGAATCCCAGGTTCTCGATCTTCTCCGCGGCGAACGGGCTCCAGCCCGTCGCCCAGATCACCGCCTGAACCTCCAGCTCGATCGTCTCGGGCTGCATTTCGAGGTCGATCGCATCGTACGGGCACGCCGGAACGCATTTCGCGCATTCGCTACCCGGACACACGCTGCCGTCGATCACGAACTGCATGGGGTGAGCCATCTCGAACGGCAGATAGACCGCCTTCGTCACACTCATACCGCAGTTGAACTCGTCGGAGCGCTCCACCGGGCAGGCTTCGACGCAAGCTCCGCACGCCGTGCACTTTGCGTTCACATAACGCGGGGTACGCTGGATCGTGGCTTTGTAGTCACCGGGTCCGCCCGTGATCTTCTCGACCTGTGACAGCGTCAGGCACCGAATGCGTGGGCTCGTTCTGATGCGACGGAAGTTGATCTCCAGGCCGCAGGTCGGTGGGCAGAGCTTCGGGAAGTACTGGCTCATCTGTGCCACGCGGCCGCCGAGGTAGGGGTTCTTCTCGACCAGAACCACCTCACAGCCCGCTTCGGAGGCTTCTATGGCGGCGGTGATGCCGCTAATGCCTCCGCCGATCACGAGGACGCTTCCCCGCTTCCCGTTTCCGCTCATCATGTATCCTCGTCGCGGGCCGTGGCCGGCTTTCCGCTGAACACTTCCCTCTTGTCGACGCTGCCCTTGAACGCATCGACGACCTCCGGCCTGGCCCTTACGGTCGGCTCGCCGAATAGGCTGAACCGCAGCCAGAGGAACGCGAAGCGCAACAGCGCCTCGTCGTCGTTGCGCATCTCTTCCACGAAGTCCTCATCCACATCAAACCGCTGCAGCAGCGTGCTGTCGAACACGAACTCCCTGAACTTGTCCAGGTCGTAGGCCGCGGTGAACAGCATGTGCATCTTCGGTGGGGAGAGGACCCCGCCATCCTCGAAGAACGAGTGGAGCGTCAGTTCCTTGAACGCTTCACCCCACTCGTCGTATTCATCGATACCCTGGTCGTCGAGGAATTCGCGAATCGTCCACTCGTGCGACTCGCCGAACCCTTTACAGCCCTCTTCCTGCAGGAGGAAGTAGAAGCGGTCCCCTCGCCAGCCGTCCGGGGTGTCCTTCTGAGCCGCCAGCCCCAGGGGGTACATACGGCAGGGCCACGGCCGGTCGGAGTAGATGCCGCAGCCGCCTTCCGTCAAGAACGGACAGGTTTTGACCTCCCCGTCATTCATGCGCATCATGACTACGGGAGTCTTCATGTCCTTCTGGACGGGGAGCAGCGCGTACTTGTCGAGGAACTCGCTGGACGTCATGCCCAGGCGTCGCTTCATGCGCAGGACGTCGTAAGGGGACAGGAAGATGTTCACGTCACTGCAGCACTTATTGAAACAGGAGACGCCTGGGTGACACGCGAACTTGAACGTGTCGTCCGGGCCCAGTCTGGGGTGATCTGTCAGGATCTTCTCTTCTAGTTGGCCACGCGGGTCCTCGATGACCGGGGGTTTCTTCTCGTCGGTCATTCGTCCTCTCCTTCCTCATCCTCCACGATCATCTCCCGCGTCGCGGAGTCCGACCAGACCGGAATCATCGACGAGACACCGGTGGTGGGATTGACCATGTATCGGTACGACGCATGTTGGCTGAACTGCTGCTCCATCCACGCCCATCCCTCCTGGTAGTACGAGCAGTCGTCGTTGAAGCAGACGAAGAGGAATTCCTCGATCCACGTGGCGGCGTCCGGGACAAGCCATTTCTTGAGACGGGCGCCACAATGTGCGCAGGTTCGGGATGCTTCAGACATCGGGCTCCTCGATCCGTCTCGGACTGCCGGGGTGACCATAGAGCGGTCGATCACCACACCGGTGTGGCGTAAGGAAACAGCGCTTGACATAGGACGAGCCTGGGAATGAGGAGCGCCCGGATCTTCGAGCGTCGCGATGCGACGCTCGAAGATCCGGGAACTCGTGAATCACTAACTCGCGATGTACTTGACGGGCTTCTTCATCATCGTCCACTCGCCCGTGTCCTTGTCGTACGTGCAGTTGCAAAAGGCAAGCCAGTTCTTGTTGTCCATGCTCGGCTTGTCCGTGCGGAAGTAGTAGCCCGGCCAGCGGGTCTCCTCCCGGAACAAGATGGAGCGCATGTGGGCATCCGCCTGGAACATGCGGTGGACGTTCTCCCAGCAGCGCATCAGCTCGTGCAGGTCCTTTGCGGCCAGTTTGTCGGCATCCTCCCTCAAGAAGGTCAGCAGCTCCATTCCCTTCTCGAGGAGCTTGTCGCTGGTCTTGAACTGACTGGACACGCCACCCGCGTACTCGTCCATGATCTTCTGCAAGCGGTACATGAACTGCGTAGGACGGATGTAGTTGGGGTTGATGTCCGGGTCAGTGGTCTGAGCACTATGCTCCTCGAAGGTGGCCAAGGGCTTGAGGATCTCGGCCGTTAGCGCGTCGACCTGGGCCTGATCCACCTTGGGCGCCTCGTTGTTGTCGACGATATAGGAGATCGCGGCCTTAGCTGCGATGCGCCCTTCGGCGTGTGAGCCGGATGAGAACTTGTGGCTCGAGGCTCCGGAGGCGTCGCCGGCGGCGAACATGCCGCTTACCGTGGTCATGTGCGGGTAGCCCCAGAAGTACTCGTCCTTGGTCTCGGCGGTCTGCAGGTCTTCCGGACCGGAGAGCCAGGCGCCGGACGCGCCGGAGTGCGACCCGATGAAGTACGGGTCACAGGCCATGATCTCGGAGGCCTTCTTCTCGGGCTCGACGTTCGTGGCGGCCCAGAGGATCGCCTGCGAGATCGTCATGTCGAGGAAGTCCTCCCAAGCCTCGGCCTCCAGCTCCTTCAGCTTCTTCTTCGCCGCCTTCTCGTCGGGCGCTGTGTCGGCGATCTTCTTGATCGCTTCGGCGGTCTGCATATAGATCGGGCTCTTGCCGTCCGCCACGTCCAGCATCATCAGCCAGTTGCGAATATTGGCGGGCCGCGGCTTCACCTTGCCGTAGGGCTCCCACTTGTCCAGCTCGCCGGCGTTCTCCTGCATGTAGTTGCCACCCTCGGCGTTGGTCGCGATGGCCTTGAAGAGCAGGAACCACGCGCCCACCGGGCCGTAGGCGTCCTTGAAACGTACGGGGATGAAGCGGACTTCCTGGCAGGTCATCTCGGCGCCGCCGTAGATGGTGAAGAAGGCGCTGGCGCCGGAATTGAACGGTGGGTACCAGGAGCGGCCGAAGCCCTCACCGGTCGAACGCGGCTTGAACACGTGCACCGCGCCGCCCATGGCGACCATCGTGGCCTTCGCCTTGAACACGTACATCTTGTTTTCCCTGACGCTGAATCCGATGGCGCCTACGCACTTATCGCCATCCACCAGCGGATGCGTGATGAACACGCGCTCGAAGTACTCGCCGCCGGCCTCTGCCAGTGCGTTCTTCGCGGCCTCAGCAACGATGACCTTGTAGGACTCGCCGTTGATCATCAACTGCCAGCGGCCCTCGTGGACGTACTTGCCGTCCTTGTCCTTCCAAATCGGCAGGCCCCACTTCTCGAACAGGTGGACACTCGAATCCACGTGGCGCGCGATGCTGACCACGAGGTCCTCGCGGGTGATGCCCATGAGGTCGTTGCGGACGTAGTCGACGTAGTCCTTCAGCGTGTTGTTGCCGCTGTTCAGGTCCACGTACTGGTTGATGGCCGACAGCCCCATGGCGACCGCACCCGAGCGGTCCATGGCAGCCTTGTCGACCACGGTAACCTTCAACCCCTGCTTCTTCGCCCAGTAGGACGCTTCGACCGCCGCGCCGCAAGCGGCCATTCCGCCGCCGCAGATCAGCAGATCGGTCTCAACCGTTACGGTCTCGAAATCCGGCATTTTTGCATATCTCCCTTGATGTTCGTCGTCTGAAGAGATCAGGAATCCCCGACTACAGCGTCGGTATCTTGTCCAACTTGACCGGACCTAGCTCGGTGTTCAGGCCGGCCGGCTCGCACATCAGCGTCGGGCTCTTCAGGTCGTCGTCGCCGGTCGGATAGTGATCGAACGGCTGTGCCTTGCCTTCGTCGACACCCCTGCGGATCGGGAACTTGAACCGCTTCGGCTTGATCTCCTTGCTGCGGAACTGCAGGGTCCACATGATGTCCTCACTGCTGCGCAGCGCCGTCACGCTCGCGCCCAGCGGAATGAAGTCCTGGTAACCGCGCACCTCGATCGCCTGGGTCGGGCAGATCTTCACGCAGCTGTAGCACTCCCAGCACATCTGCGGATCCTGGTTGAAAGCCTTCATGGCCTCCTTGTCCAAGACCATGAGATCGTTCGGGCAAATGTGCTGGCAGGCGGTCTTGTCTAGCGCCTTGCACCCGTCACACTTGTCCGCAATCACGTAACTCGGCATCTCCGCGCCTCCTGGTCGAATTGTACGTAATCGGACACCCCTACAAAGCTATCGCCGCACGTCCGCGGGTAGCTTCCCCCTGGCTGGAAGCGCGTCACTGCTGCGGACGCTTCGCCTACGGCCGGTCTTTCCCTGATGTTCCGGGACCGCGCCAGGGCTCTAACAAGTCTGTGCGATTTTAATCACGATTGGGGCTGGCTTCCGAGATTTTTGTCACGATTAAGATGGCAAGGTATTTCCTCCGGCGCAAGACCGGCTAGACCGGGCAGGAAAGGTCCCAGTATTTGGAGCCTATTTGGGGGGTGCGCGGCCCTCGAAGGGCAGTGAGTCTCCGCGGTACGCGCCTAGGAACCGGCCAGCGAGCGCAGGCGATTCTCGATCGACTCCTCCGCCTCCTCTACAGCGCGGAGGAAGTGCGGTCGGGAGCGCATCGCTTCGGCGAAGGCGGCCACCGCCAGGTCGAGATCCTCCGCGGTCCAGAGTGTGAGACCGGGCGGCGTCTCCCTGCTGCTGATCGAGCCGAACGTATTGAAGTCGACCACTCGGAGGGGCCGCTCGGCGAAATCCCGCAAGCCGCTGAGCGTCTCGACATCGAGGACGGGTTCCTCGTAGTCGATGCCGAAGTACACGAAGTCCGCATCCGCGATCGCACGAGTGACGCCGGCCTCCGAGTATGACTGGACACGTAGGCGTTTCCCGTGACCGATGGCGCCGCGCAGCAGCTTCAGCTGGCCATGGTGCCCTCTGTGCACCAGCGTCATCTGGTTCTTGGGTACGTCGAAGTGGTCGGACAGCGCGGCCAGGATCGAACGCGAGGTGGCCGATCCGCCAATCACCACGTGGCGACACTCGTCCATGTGGGCGCCGTCCACCTCATGGACCCGTGTGAGGGCAGCCAGACAGAAACCGGGGCTGAAGCGGCTCCACGTGGTCTCGGCCCGCACATCGTGCGACAGCGCCACCGCGCTCTTCACCAGACAGGTCGCACGAGGGCCTGCGGTTCCGGCGCGCTCCGCCATCCGGCACGCCGTCTGCAGCTGCGCTACCACATCGCTGTCTCCGGGCAACGCACTGTTGAGGCCGGCTGCGGTACGCATCATATGATGCCAAGCGTCGATGCCGAACAGCGTGTTCAACTCGAGCCCTTCGGGCTCGGCACCGTACAGCCGGCCGCGTATCTGCTCCACAGCGCGCTTACGAGCGGCCAGGTCGCCTGGATCCGCGAGCCATCCGTAGAACTCGATTCGCTGACAGGTATTCCAGACGAACGCCTCGCGAGCGTCCGGCAGTTCCCGCACCCAGTCCAGGAACGCGAGGACCTCCTTGCGGGTCTTCCTCACCTTCCCGAAGGCGCGCGGATGGCTGTACCTCATGTGTGGGCCGCGGCCCGAACGGACCCCACCCTCGAACGAGACGCCGATCATCACCAGCGACTCGGGTTCGCCGTCGCAGACCTCCGACTCCGGCTTCGGTCTCAGCAGTGGAATCGGCGCCGCCCGATCCGGCGTCATCGGACGTGGCCCGCGAAGTACCAGATTCCTCAGAGCTGCGATGAACGGCTCGGAAGCGTTCAGCGCCGGGCACAGGTGGAGGTGGCCGCCGCCGGCCTCGAAGGCCTCCCGGCATACCAGACCGATCTCTCCCAGCGTCTCCATGCCATCGACGGGTGAGGTGATCGGGCAGATTAGCACCTTCTTCTCACCCGCCGCGGCAAGCTCGGCAAGCCTCTCCCGGATGTCGGGGCGGAGCGACCGAACAGGAGCGGGGCGAGGCTGGTAGGCCAGAGAGGTCCGCTCCATCGGCCAGCCCAGCCGGTCGGCGACCAGCCTGACCGTCCGTCTCACCTGCCCGGCATAGAGGGATCCCCCGTGAGCCCTGGAGGCCGGTTGGTCGTGCGCGCAGAACACCAGGTGCGTGTCGTCCGGCCACAGATTTCGCGACGCCGCGTAGTCGGCGAGGGTTCGGGCCTGCGCCTTCACGTACCCCACGTCGTCATACCACGTGGAACGCAACGCCACATTGATGTGCTGCCCCGTGTGTCTGAGGACTCGGTGCAGCTCGCGCATGATGGTGCCGGACGTGGCACGATTGAACTGCGGATGCATCGGCACGACCACAAGGTCGTCGATGCCGTCCGCCTCCACCTGGCTCATGACCTCGGCGACCGCTGGCTGGCCATAGCGCTTTGCCACGTAGACGGTCCAGCCTTCGGGCAGCGCGGTGGCGAGGGCCGAGGCCTGATCCGATATGATGACCGCCAACGGAGCCCCGCGAACATCCCAGATCTGGCGGTACAGGTCGGCCGAGCGAGGTGCCAGGCGCGCGGCGCGAGACCGGCCGAGGACCTTGTGAAGCCACCTCAGCCCCAGAGGCCACTTGACGACCGAAGAGTCGGTGAAGGACTCCGCCAGGAACTCGCGCACCGACCCAACGTCTGGCCCATCGGGTGTTCCCAGACCGATCAGCACGACGCCCCGGCGCCGCCGAGCCGGCGACGAGCGGTCGCCGCGCGATGACGGCACAGATGATTCGGAGTTGGCTAGCTGCCCCAAGCCCTGATCCCCCGCGTCACACCCTGATAATCTCTAATGGAAGCTCACGGCTGGGGCCCGAACCTGCCTTCCTGGCCGATGAGATCCGCGATCTGGTCGCGTGTGCGCCTCGCTAGCGCTGGATCGCGGCCGCCGGTGAAGACGGCGATCGTGACGTCGTCGCCTTCCAGTAGGGCACCGAAGATCACCTGTGAGCGCTCGGCCGATGAGGCGTCGCACGCCAGTACACGGTTTTGGACTGCAGCCTGGATGACGGCCGCGTTTCGCTCATCGTCATCCGTGGCGGCGACGGCGAAGAATGCACCGCCCACATGCTCCTCGCGGAAGGAGTCCCGCACCCAGCGGACGCGGCCGGCGTCGATCTGCTCGGCCAACTCGTCTGTGACCGCAGGTGAGACCACCGTCACGACTGCCCCGGCACGCGTGAGGGTGACGGCCTTGCGAGTCCCAACGCTTCCGCCACCGACGACCAGGCAGTTCTTGCTCCGGACGTCGAGTCCTACCGGAAGGAAGCGGGTTGTGTCCGAGGGATCGCTGGTCATGTCCTCCAAGACCTCATCGACTGTCTCGGTTCAGTGCCCGACGCTCAGAATCCCGCTCGCCGCAAGCGCCAGGATCAAGACCTCCAGTAGGGCCATGGCCACGTAGGCCTTCTCCTTCTTCCTGATCAGCGTTGGGACGATTCCCAGGAAGCAGACTATGGTCACTCCGGAAAGCAGGGCGATTCCTAAGAAGTTAAGATAGTCTCCCTTTCCAAGCACTGACAGCCAGGACCATCCTGATACGGGGTGCTCCCGGTGCAAATGGTCATTGTTTGTTGCTTCCAGGTACTCCTGGACGCTCATCGTCCAGTAATCGGGCAGTTGTTCCACGGGTATGGCCGGCTGGACGATGCCGGAGGTGTAGAGGGCAAAGGTCACGAATAGAAGCGCCAGCCCAGTGTACATGCCGGCCTGGAGGATCTTGGCGTAGAGCAGCTGTTCCTCGTCTGCGCTCGGGCAGTCTGCTTCGCCATTCATGTCCATGTCTACCCTCGTTCCCTACACGATAAACGGGAGGCCCAGTCCCTTGGTAAGGGCCTTGGCCCCGGCGAATAGCAGCAGGCCGATCACGATCCAGCGAACGAATCCCGGCCTCGCTATCCGCAGGATCCGTACACCGATGAACGAACCCAACATGATGCCAACCAGTGACGGCACGACCATCATCGGGATCACGGCACCTCTGTTGATATAGATCCAGGCCGCCGATGTATCCGTGATGGATAGGAGGAACTTGCTGGTTGCGACGCTGACCTTGAGCGGCGCACCCATGACCAGGTTCAGAACCGGAATGTTGGCCCAGCCCGCACCCAGTCCGAACATCCCCGCCATGACGCCAATCACGATGAACAGGAGCAGGCCGGGCACGGTCCGGTGCACCTTCCAGTTGATCGTCTGTCCCATGCTGGCCTCTGTGTACACACCGCAGATCCGCAGGGCCGAGGAAACGCGATCCGCCTCCTTGACCTCCGGGAACACGGACTTCTTCGCCGCGATCATCAGGGCTACGATCCCCAGGATGGTTGCCCCAAGCGCCGTCTGGATGATGTGCGTCGGTAGAGCGAGGCCGATCATCGCACCCACGATCGCGCAGCTCGAGGCGATCAAGGCCACCGGCATCGCCAGGCGAAGGCTTGCCAGGTTCATCTTCAGGAAACCCGGCCCGGCGGCGAGGGCGCCGCTCAGAGCTACCAGAAGGCCGCAGCCACGAACGAAGTCAATGTGAAAGGGGAAGAAACCGCTGACGATCGGAACGTAGAGAACCCCTCCGCCCACACCGCCCAGGGCCGCGAGAATCCCCATGACGAACGTGAGTACGAACAGGATGAGCGGCCACACCCACCAGGCCGTCGTGCTGCTGGCAATCGCAGCCGTCGTCAGCTCGCTCGCTTGGATGACTGTTGGGTGGAACAGCAGGATGAGGCCGAGCAGCGCGATGATACGGCCGAGCGAAGCAAGAGCGCGCACTCTCCCGGGGCAGCGGTCCGATCCGACGACCCATAGCGATCCTGGGATGCCCAACCCTCTTACTCCTCGCTCCTCTTCCCTCGATACGAGCACCTAGGGATACGGGTCAAACCACTCAACCTTCAGGCGAACCTCCTCAACGCCCGGTACGGAGCGGGCGATCTCCGCGATCTGATCCCCCATCCGGCCGGACGACAGGGCGGGGGCACTGCCAGATACGTCTACTACTCCGCCTTTCCCCTCGATCTGGAGATCGAGAGAGCGGGTCTCGCGTGCGCTCGCCAGAGCGACCTTGACCCGACACGCCAAGCGGAAATCAATGAGCTTCGCCTTTACTTCGTCCGTGATGGCAAAGTCCGGCTGCTCTACCGTCGTTGCCACTATGTCGCACGCGGAGGGTATCGACAGCGTCTGCAGGTTGATCACCATGTCGTACAACGCCGGGTCCTCGATATCTTCACCGTACACCATCTTGACCCAGCGTGCCCGCACTGCGTCCACATGCCGTATGTACTGCTCCGCCGACGTCGGGTCCAACTCTTCACTTTCCACCAGCATACGCACTCGCACGCCCATCGGGGCAATCAGGCGCACCCGCAGGACACCAGGAAGTCCCGCCAGGAGTATTTGGCCCGCACGCCCGTGGTAGACTAACTCTCCACCGACGACGTGCTCCGCCAGGGCTGCCTGTAATGTCGCGATGAACATCCGGCGTGCCGACGCATGCCGATCCCACAATCTCGGTGTGCGCTCGAACTCTTGACTCAGATCCTCCTCCGATACATCCAGCTCGGCAGCCGCTTCCCGAATGACTTCCCGCGCAACGAGGGGATACTGAAGCCGCTCGGCAAGGCATTCCGCCAACGCCTGCCCGCCGCTCTTCGTGCCTCGACAAACGCTGATGATTGCCACGCCTCAGTCTTCTCCTAGCTGCTGGAGCTGCTCACGGCACGCGGTCGCAAAGGCTTCAAGCTTTCTCTTCACGTCGGCCGTTACCTCGAACTGCGGCTGTGCCGCTGCTTGTCCAATGATCCTGCACGCCGTCTCGAGGGAGATGGACCGCAGGTTGACCGTCACATCGTACAACGACGGATCCTCGACGTCGGCCCCGTACATAAGCTTGACCCAGCGCCGGCGGTCTTCGTCCACGTTGTGGATGTACTCCTCGGCCGCCTTTCGGCTCATGCGGTGTTGCGGCTCCATCAATGCCTGGGCTCGCATGTCCAGTGGAGCGATGAGCCGCGCAGATAGCACGCCGGGAACGTCTCGCAGGAGGAATTGCCCGGCCAGGCCGTGGTAGACCAGACTACCGGTCACACAGTGCTCGGCCAGGGCGGCCTTCACCGCGAGCAGGTATGTCTTGCGCTCCTGCGTCAGTCGAGCCCACCGAGACGGAGGAGACTCTAGCTTGCCGCTCAGATCCTCCACCGCCACCCCCAGCTTCCTGGCGGCCTCTTGGAGGATCTCGCGCCCGACGCAGGGGTACCCGAGCATACTTGCCAGGCAATCAGCCGTGACCCGGCCTCCGCTCAGAGTTCCACGCGAAATCGTGATAATCGGCACAGTTGATTCCTTTCGGCTGCTGCTGCCAGTGTAGCTCTGCAGCGTGCCGTGTCAAGCTGCGCGGAGTTGTGGTCTACGCGATTAGTGGAGAAAGGCCCTTCAATATTGTATCTTGCGGTGGCCGCACGTCTCGTGAGAGCCCACACGTGGACCATGAGTCATGAGCACGACTGAAAACCGAGAAGCAGCATTCATAGGCAAGATCACCGCCAGCGCCACGCATGAACTCCGCAACGTTCTGGCAATCGTCAAGGAATCTGCGGGTCTGATCGAAGACATAGTCAGTGCATCCGATCAGCTTGGGTCATCAAGCCCGGACAGATTGATGCGGACGGTCGGTCGAATCAAAGCTCAGGTCAAGCGCGGAGCGGAACTGCTCACGAGCCTCAATCGATTCGCCCATAGCCTGGATCATGCCGAGGAAGAGATCGACCTCAATGAGGCGGTTCAGCATGTTTCGTTTCTGTGCCGGCGGATTGCCAGACAGGGGAAGCACGTCGTACAGGCACAGCCCGTGAACGATGACCTGACGGTGTTGGCCAACTCGCTGCGGCTACAGATGGCTCTATATGAGGCCGTCGAGTGCTGTTTGGAGCAGCTGCCAGATGGTGGCACGTTGAACCTCCATCCGGTTCGGCATGGAGATCGACCGTCGTTCGAGTTCAACGGCGCGGTAGGCGGTGAGGCGGTTTCGCTCGCCCCAACCGAGGCCGCGGCCTGGAGCCGGCTAGCGGCGGTTCTCGATGACCTGGGTGCTTCGGTTGAGAAAGTCGAAGCAGCGCAGGGTTTTCGGCTCGTCCTCTCGGGGTGACGTAAGCTAGGTGGTAGGGAGGCTGTGATGAGTAAGATCAAGGTGCTACTCGTCGATGACGAAGAAGCCTATGTGAAAACGTTGGCTGAGCGTATGGAAATGCGCGACGTCGGCAGTCGAGTGGCCTTGAGCGGCGAGCAGGCGCTGCAGATGCTGGAGGACGAGCCACCCGACGTGATGGTTCTCGACCTCCGCATGCCGGGCATCGACGGGATGGAGGTGTTGGAGCGGGTCAAGCAGAAGCATCCCCACATAGAAGTAATCATCCTCACCGGGCACGGCTCGGATAGAGAGGAGAAAGAGGCCCGCAGGCTGGGAGCATTCGAGTACCTGCAGAAGCCGGCGGATACGAAACACCTCTTGAAGACGGTCAGGGCCGCTTGGAAAAAGAGCTTGCAGGCCGCCGCCGAATTTATCAAGGACTCGCAGGAAGAATTTGACAGGAGCATGACCGCGGCAGCCTTCGCCGAGGCGGGCGCGCCCGAGATGGCCAGGGAAACGATGCAGGAGTCCTCTACCCGACAGGCCGACGAAGCTCACGAGCCCACCGCCGGCGCGACCGACACCTCCGCTCAGGCGCTCAAGGTTCTTTTCGTCGATGACGAAGAGGACTTCGTGCGCACCATGGCAGAGAGAATGGAGATGCGCGAGGTCGGCAGCGAGGTGGCTTTGGACGGGCAGCAAGCGCTGCAGATGCTCGAGGACGAGGTTCCAGACGTCATGGTTCTCGACCTCCGTATGCCGGGCATCGACGGGTTGGAGGTATTGCGGCGCGTCAAGAAGATGTATCCCCAGATGGAAGTGATCATCATGACCGGCCACGGGTCGGAGGTGGACGAAGCAGAGGCCCGCCGGTTGGGAGCGTTCGACTACCTGCGGAAGCCGGTCGACATCAATGACCTCATGGAGGCTGTTAGGAACGCTGGTCGTGCGGGCCGGGAAGTGGAGTAGGGAGTGGGAATAGCGGGATTCTGCTGAGTCAATATCGGTCATGGCGGACGAAGTGAGGCAGAGAAGCTTAGTGGAGGAAGATCAGGACCAGCTGATCTCGAGGCGGCGCTATCGGAAGATGATTCTCGTGGCGGTGCTTTCGGTTTCAGCCGTTGCCGTGGTTCCGCTCCTCATTATGTCGGGTATCACCTACCACCAGTATCAAGAGGCATTCCGTACAGAACTGACTCGTCCCATGCTGCGATTCGCCGCGGCCGGGAAGCAGTCGATCGAGGCATACCTCTCTGAGCGGCTATCGGCTCTCGCCATGATGGCGCGGGAGAGATCGTTCAGGGAGCTTCGCGACACGGGGAGGCTGGGCTCGGCGCTCGCCAGCTTGAATCAGACCTTTGGCGGAGTGATCGACCTCGGCCTGATCGACGAGGAGGGCACACAGGTTGCCTATACCGGACCGAGGGAACCGGGTGCCGTCAGCTACGCGAACGAGCCGTGGTTCCGAGAGGTCAGCACCCGCGGCGCGTATGTGAGCGACGTGTTCCTGGGGTACCGAGGCCTCCCCCACATCATTGTCGCGATCCAGCAAAATGACCCGGAGGGAAATCGGTACGTCTTACGTGCCACGATCGATACTGACGCATTCCACTGGTTAGTGCGCGCTCGCACAGCTCGCCGTCCGGAGCTGGATCCGGTTTGTAGTAGATGCCATTCGCTGGGGGTCCAGCCATTCAGCGACGCATTCATCGTCAACCGCGAGGGTGTCCTGCAAAGCTCCTCGCGGCTGTACGGTGACGTGCTGGAGCGCACCCCCTTGCCGGCACTCCCGCGCAGCAGTCAGGCGGAGCTTGTCGATTTAGTGGACGAGCAGGGAGAGCCGTTGATCGTCAGCTACGCGCAGATCGATCGATCGCCATTCACGCTGGTGGTGTTGAGTCCTCGAGTCGCGCTGCACGCGGGCTGGCTGCCGCTGCGCCGCGACCTGCTGGTATTCCCAGCGATCAGTGTCGCGCTGATCCTGGCAGTGGTCGTCTGGGGCTCGATCTACGCGGTGAGCCGCGTTCGCGAGGCAGACGCAAAGCGGGCGGCGCTCTACCACAAGATAGAGTACACCAACAAGATGGCCGCTATCGGGCGTCTGGGTGCCGGTGTGGCTCACGAGATCAACAACCCGCTCTCGATCATCACCCAGAACGCGGGGCTGCTCAAGGATCTGATCACGCTGCCCGAGGAGTTACCCTCGAGGGAGAAGCTGACCCCACTCGTGAATACGGTTCTTAACGCGGCTGAGCGCTGTGGTGGGATCACGCACCGTCTCCTGGGTTTCGCCAGGCACATGGAAGTGCAATGGGAAACCATCGATCTCGGTGTGCTGCTCAGAGAGGTCCTGGAGTTTCTTGGAAAGGAAGCCAGCTACCGAGACATTCACATCGAATTCAAGTATCCCGATGCACCGCCTCCCGTCGTCAGCGACAGGGGGCAGTTGCAGCAGGTGTTCCTGAACATCATCAACAATGCCTTTGCCGCAGTCGAGGATGGTGGCCGGATCGAGTTAGGGATCGAACAAGTTGGGGACGACGCGGTGGCGGTCACTATCGCGGATGATGGCGTGGGCATCCCTGAGGAGCACCTGGGGCACATCTTCGATCCGTTCTTCACGACCAAGAAGGGTGCGGGGACGGGCCTCGGTCTCTCCATTACGTACGGAATCGTGCAGAAACTGGGTGGGCAAATCAGCGTGGAGAGCAAGGTGGGTGAAGGCACCCGTTTCACAGTCACACTGCCGTTACGTCGCGCGCACGCCTAGGAGCGGCATATGGACCCCTTACGTGTTCTGATCGTGGACGATGAAGCAGAGCTGGTCAGCGCCCTAGAGGAGCGTCTGAACCTACGGGGGTTCCAGGCCAGTGGTGTGACCACCGGCGCCGAGGCGCTCTCGTTAGTTGCGGAGATGCCGTTCGACGTGGTGCTGCTGGACTTGAAGATGCCGGGGCTCGGCGGGCTGGAGGTCATCAGGAGGATCAAAGCGGAGCAGCCGGACTTGCAGGTGATCCTGCTGACGGGTTGGGGCTCTGAGGAGGACGCCGAGAAGGGGAAGCAACTCGGAGCCTACGACTACCTCATGAAGCCTGTGAAGATCAGCGATTTAGTACGGGTCCTGCTCTCCGCTTGCGCCCGGGAGGAGGAGGAAGAATGAGCGAGAGCACTGTCCTGCTCGTCGATGACGAGGAGGAGTTCGTCGATGTCCTGGCCGAACGGCTGGAAGCGCGCGGTCTCACGGTGGACACGGCGGCGAACGGCGAGCTGGCGCTGGAGAAAGCTGGGAAGCGGCCGTTCGATGCCATCGTGCTGGATATGGCCATGCCGGGGATGGACGGCATCCAGACTCTGAAAGGGCTTCTCAAGATCAACCCGGACCTCCAGGTCATTTTGCTGACCGGCCGCGCGACTCTGGGCCAGGCAGTGGAGGCGATGAAGCTGGGGGCGCTGGATTTTCTGGAGAAACCGGTGGACATCGAAACGCTGGTGGCGAAAATCGAGGAGGCGGCAACTAAGAGGTCGTCACTCAAAGACAAGCGCATCGAGGACAAGTTGTCGGACATCATGCGAAAGAAGGGCTGGTAAAGAACGTGGAAGGCATGAGGCGCGTCAAAGAAGTCATGATTCCCGTGGAGCAGTACCCCTCGGTACGAGACAACGCCACCCTGCGAGAAGCGGTCGCGAAGATCGAGGAGGCACAGCTGGAGGTCGAACGGCGCAAGTCTCTGCCTCGCGTACTCCTGGTGTTCGATGAGATCAACGTGCTGGTCGGGACCGTTCGGCGCAGGGACATCATGCGGGGGTTGGAGCCAAAGTACTTGCTGAGCAAGCCACTGGAGTACAAGAAGAAGCTGTTTGACGTAGACGTCGATCCCAATCTGGCGGAGCTCTCCTACGATCGGGTCGTACGAGGGATCAGGGAGCAGGCGAATAGGCGAGTCAGCGACGTGATGCTTCCGATCGCAGCGATCCTCGACGCCGAGGATCACGTCATGAAGGCGGTCCAGGCGATGGTCGCTCTAGATGTGAACCTGATTCCTGTGCTTCAGGAGGGGAGGCTCGTGGGGGTCGTGCGGTCGGTCGACGTGTTTCACGACCTGGCCCAACTGGTGAGATAGTCGTGGCCTCCTCTGGGAGGCCGCTCGCGAGGTCGTCGCTACCATGACCGATGAGGCGTTGTCCGAGAGAGTGACAGCCATGGCCGGCACCGGTCC
>JBDHHZ010000012.1:0-26730 GCA_039589115.1 Gemmatimonadota bacterium
AGACGGACCTTGCCACCGAACGAGCTCTGCAGCCCGTCCCGGAACGGTGTGAACATCACCCGAATCTTCCGGGGATTCGTTGCGGATATCATTTTTCCTCCTCGACTCTGGTTACTCTCATCCCTGGATATATGCTTGCAGCAGCAGTTGTGACCGCGGCCAGCAGCGCGGCGTCGCTCTTTGCGAGCTTCTCAGGAAAGACCGCGATGAGAATCCGCATTATGATGGCCAGAATGGTCAGCAGGACGAATACCGCCAGCAAGGCCGACAGGCAGACGAACAGAAGCTCAAGCGAATCCATGCTCACCTTTTCCTCGACACGAGTTCATCAACCGTACCGATGATCAGCCTGCCTTTCGTGAACGGCCGCTCGTAGCCCTCGATCATCAGTTCCAGGCCGTCGCCGATCCCGGTGACGTGGCCTTGGGCGATCACCTCCAACTCCGAAGTCGGCTCATCGGCACAGAGCGTGACCTGGCGGCCGATCACCGACGAACGCTCGCGGTATCGCTCGAGCAGCGCCTCGTACTCGCCGGCGAGCAGCCGGCCGTAATTGGTGGCCAGCGTGGCGGCGAGTGCGGAGAAGAAGCTACCCTGCGTGGGTTCCGATAGCTTCGAGCCCACACCTCTAAGAGCGCCAACCCGAGGCACGAACGGTGTAGGCTCGACGTCCGGCCTGGTCTCGACGTTGACGCCGATCCCCAGTGCCGCTCCACCTATCGTCCTCCCCACGCTCTGTGTGTATGCCAGCACGCCGCCTAGTTTTGCGTCATCGATGATTATGTCATTCACCCACTTGATGCCGGCTGTATTCTCGAGACCGGGCATCGAGTCGATCGCGTCCACGACGGAAACTGCAGCAAGAACCGTGAAACTCGTGGCCGGACGATCCACCGCGCAACTCGGTCTCAGGTAAGCCGAGAGGTAGATATTGCCCGGCGGCGCGGACCAGGCGCGACCTTTGTAACCGTGGAAGCGCTCGCCCGCGCCGGCGAGGCACAGCACCCGGTCCGGCAGGCGGACCCCCGCTCGGCAAAGCTCGATCAAAAGGTCGTAATGAGAGCGCTCGGCCACCTCCACCAGTAGCAGGTAGTCCCAATCCGAGCCACTGTGTACCGTGGACTCGCGGATCTGCTTCGCGCCGTAGGCGCTTCCTATCAGGCTTCGGAGGTCTTCACAGGGCTCCGAAGCCGGCGCCGACCAGAGATCAGGGCGTTGCCCGAGCACGGTACGGGCGAAATCGACGCTATCTGTGTAGACTAACATCGCCTCTGGCACGAGCAAGTTCGGTGGGGCATCGGAGAGGTTTTATATAGGGCGAAGGGTCAGGCTTTGTCAATCTGGCCGACCTTGTAATCTAACTGCCAAAACCACGGCTTCAGCGAGGGTACCGGGTCAATCGTGATCGATGCGGCCATTATAGCAGCCTATCTGGGCGTGATGCTCTTCGTCGGCTGGCGTTCGCGTCGACAGACCCCCGAATCGTACTGGGTGGCGGACCGGCGTTACGGGGCGGGCACAGTCGCCGTTTCACTGGTCGCCACGATCTTCGGTGCATCTTCGACGATCGGCATCATCGGGCTGGGTTATTCCCGGGGTCTGACCGGCGCTTGGTGGTCGCTGATCGGTGCTGCCGCGCTCCTACCGTTCGGGCTCTTTCTCGCCGCGCGCGTCAGAGCGCTCGAGGTCTTCACGCTTCCGGACATTTTGAAGCGGGCCTACGGGAACAGCGTAGCGGTACCGGCCGCCTTGTTGATCGCGCTAGCCTGGTGTGGAGTCGTTGCCGCTCAGATGACCGCGGGAGCACTTCTGATGAGCGGCATCCTTCGACTGGACTACTCGTGGGCGCTCGCGGTCGTCGCTGTCGTCTTCGTCCTTTACACGTACTGGGGCGGCCAGCTGTCGGTCATTAGAACGGATACCTGGCAGTTCGCTCTGTTTCTCGGTGGAGTCCTCGTCTGTCTGTGGTATGTAGCGTCGCAAGGCATTGGGCCATCACCGAGTGGAGGCGTTCCCGCGGGACACTTTCGGTTCCCGGTCTCCGAGGGCTTCACGTGGTATGATCTGGTGGTCTTCTATCCGTTGATCGTCGGGCTGCCGTACCTGGCGGGCCCGGACATTTACTCGCGCGTGCTGTGCGCGAGAGACACCGCGGCGGCGCGAAAGGCGGCGCTCGCGGCCGCGGTGGCCGTCGTGCCGATCTCGTTCCTGCTGGCGGGCCTGGGCATGCTCATCCGCGCCGGCTTTCCGGAGGTCGCTGCGGAGATGGCATTGCCCACCGCCGTGAGCCGGCTGGTACCGGCAGGGCTCGCGGGCTTGATCGTGGCGGGCTTCCTCGCTGCGATCATGTCGTCGGCGGACACCACCCTGATATCGGCTTCGACGATCCTGTCACTCAACGTGTTCGGCGCGAGTGGTAACCTGTCGCGGGAGCGCCAGCTCCGACTGACAAGGCTGGCGCTAATCGGCGTCGGCGGGGTTGCCTGGGCGATCGCAGGCTTCGAGCGCGGCATCATCTCGGCGCTCCTCCTGGGCTACACGGTCTTCGTGGGAGGCGTCGTGTTTCCGACCCTTGCCAGCTTCCTGCGGGGCCGCGCGAGGGTCGCGCCGCAGGTTGCCATGGCGGCGGTCGTCGTCGGTGGAACCACTGCTGTCTTGGGCGCGATCGGGAACGGGGCGCTGCTGAGGGTGGTGCTGGGGCAGGGCGACGGCCTGCTCCTCCGGACCTTAGGACCTCGCTATCCGGCGATCCTGCCCGTTCTGCTGAGCCTGGGGATTCTGGTCTTCGGAACCGTCCTGGCCAGAGTTTTTCCGTTTCCTACTCATACTCCTACTCGGATCCGTACTCCTACTCGCACTCGAGACGAGCGGGAGCGCGAGTAGGAGTAGGGGTTCGAGTAGGAGTAGGAGCAGGAAACGGCTTACTGAGTAGGTGTTTGATCGAGGACTGAATCAGGTTCAGCCCCACGAAGGCGGTGAACAGAAACCAGTAGGGGCTGACCCACCAGCTGAGGGCTAGGCTTGCCAGGATGAAGGTCCCGGCGATCAGACGGATCTTGCGTTCGAGTGTCATTTCACCTCACTCGGTTGGAGTTCTCCGCGCTCGCAGCAGGTGAATTCCTCGACATCGAGGACCGCCGCGCGGATCGGGTGACGTGGATCTTCCACGCCGGTGCACGAAGACACTGCCTGGGCCAGCGAAGCTGCTTGGGCGGCTGGCAGTATTGCCATGATCATCTGCGACTGAAACGGCTGGGTCTCGCCGTACCATCCTGCGGAGGCGCCGGGTCCGCGACCTTCCATAGACAGGCGGCTGAACGTCTGGACGTCTGTCTCCTTGAGGAGCCGCGCCACGCAGGACTCGTCATCCTGCAAGTACATCAGTAATACGAGTTTCATCTTCCTCTAGGCTCCGTATCAGTTCTCTGACTCGTTCGCGGGCTCGCTGGCGGCGACGGGTCGTCGACCGCGCTCGCGGTGCACCAGGTAGTAGATGCTGGGCACGACGATGAGTGTCAGGACGGTGGAAGCGAGCGCTCCGGTGATCAAGGAGACCGCGAGTCCTTCGAATATGGGATCGAAGAGAATGACTACCGCGCCGATGACCACCGTCCCGGCGGTCAGTGCGATGGGGCGCGTGCGGACGGCACCTGCCTCGATGACGGCCTGCTCGAGCGGTATGCCCGCGGAGCGGCGAGCTTCCAGGTAATCGATGAGCAGGATTCCGTTGCGGACCATGATGCCGGCCAGCGCGATCATGCCGATCATCGAAGTCGCGGTGAAGAAGGCGCCGAACGCCCAGTGGCCCGGAGCGATGCCGATGAGGGTCAACGGGATCGCGGTCATCATCACCAGCGGAGCGATGAACGAGCCGAACCAGGCGACGATCAGCACGTAGATGAGGAGCAGGGCCCCGGCGAATGCGATGCCGAGGTCGCGAAAGACCTCGTATGTCACCTGCCACTCGCCGTCCCACTTCATCACCGGCTGCTCGACCATGCCGGGCTGCCGCGTATAGAGCTGTCCCAGGCGCGCGCCCGAGCGGAGCTCGATCTCGGCGATCTGCTCCTTCAGGTCGAGGATCGCGTAGACCGGACTCTCGGCGTCGCCCGCCACCTCGGCCGTCACGTAGATGACGCGCTGGCCGTTCTTGCGATCGATCACTTGCGGTGCGCGGCCGACTTCCGGTCGGACCAGCTCGCCAAGCGGTACCAGGCTCCCGGTCACGGAGGCGACGTGCAGACCGCCGAGCCGGTCGATGCCCGACCGCTCGCCTTCTTTGACCCGCAGCCTGACCGGCACCGGTATGCGCGCCGCCGGCTGCGAGAGGTGTGTGACGACGGAGCCGCCGAGCGCCATGCGCAACGCGTGGGCTACCGACGCTTTGGCAACGCCGCTGAGCGCCGCCTTCTCTTCGTCGATGTGCAGGCGGACTTCGCGTTGCGGGTCGGTGAGTGACCAGTCGATGTCGACGACGCTGGGGTGCTGGGCGAAGAGGTCGAGGACCCGTCGCGCCACGTCGGTCTGTGACTCGATGTCGGGGCCATAGACCTCGGCTACCAGAGTCGAGAGCACCGGTGGCCCGGGTGGGACCTCGACGACCTTGATCCGAGCCCCTGTGCCTGATTCCCGGGCTATCTCTGCAACGATCGGCCGAATCCGCCGGGCGATGTCGTGGCTCTGGTCGCTGCGCTCCGACTTGTCGACCAGGTTCACCTGGATGTCGGCGACATGCGAGCCACGCCGTAGGTAGTAGTGACGGATCATGCCGTTGAAGTTGAACGGCGCCGCTATGCCGGAGTAGAGCTGTACGTCCGAGATCTCCTCCACCCCGGCCAGGCCGCGCGCCATGTCCTCCGTCAGCGCGGCCGTCGTCTCCAACGGCGTGCTCTCGGGCATGTCGATGATTATCTGCATCTCGTTCTTGTCGTCGAACGGCAGCATCTTCACGGACACGCCACGCGTGAAGAACATGGCAGTGGCTGCGAGCAGCATCACGCCAACCGACCCGAGCATCCCCCACATCCAGGTGGGCCGCCGCAGTAGTGGGTCCATGATCCTTCGATAGGCGCGATAGATGCGCGTCTCCTCCAGCACGTAGGCCGGTTCTCCCGCCTCGCCGTGGGCGCCGCGCAACAAGCGGTAGGCGAGCCAGGGGGTGCCGATCAGCGCCACGGCCAAAGAGAAGAGCATCGCCACCGTCGCACCGATCGGCATGGGGCTCATGTACGGGCCCATCAATCCCGAGACGAACAGCATCGGGAGCACTGCGGCGATCACCGTCAGTGTGGCCAAGATCGTCGGGTTGCCGACCTCATCAACGGCCGCGCGCGCAGCGGCGCGTAACGGCCGGTCACGCATGGCGAAGTGCCGCTCCATATTCTCGGCGACTATGATCGAGTCGTCGATCACGATGCCGGTGACGAAGATCAACGCGAAGAGCGTCACGCGGTTCAACGTGTAGCCGAAGAACTGGTAGACGAAGAGAGTGAGTGCGAAAGTGATCGGCACCGATACCATCACGATCACGGCGCTGCGCCAACCCATCGCCAGGGCGACGACGATGCCGACCGCGAGGATCGCCAGCAGCAGGTGCGCCTTTAGCGTGCTCACTTTCTCTCGGGCCGTTTCACCGTAGTTGCGTGTGATCTGCGCCTCGACATCGGCCGGGAAGATCCTGCCGTGAAGTGCTTCGATCTTCGCTTCCAGAGCGTGGCCCAGCCTCGTGGCGTCGGCGCCCGGGCGCTTCGAGACCGCGATCGTAACCATGGCGTCGAGCGGTTCGCCGGGCACACCGTGGAAGGTGTAGCTCCCGACCTCACCCGGGCCGTCGATCACGTCGGCGACGTCCGATACCTGGACCAATGCTCCCCCGCGCACGTCGAGGACGACGGCCTCCACGTCGCGGGCGGAACCCAGGAAGGGTCCGGCGGTCACCCGGACAACCTCATCGCCTCTGGTGAATTCGCCGGCATCGATGTTCACGTTCGCCCGGCGCAGTCGTTCCGCGATGATCGTCGGATCGACGCCGTAGGCCGCCATACGGTCCGGGGACAGCTCGACGCGAATCTCCCTCGGGTAACCGCCTATCACCGCCACGTCGCGCACTTCCGGGATCGCTTCCAGCGCTACCCTGAGCTCGTCCGCCATCTCGCGGAGGGCGGCGTGATCGTAGTCGCCGCCCGAGAGGGTGGCGGTGAAGAATGGTACGTCATCGATCGTGACCGTTTTGACCAGCGGCATACTGAAGCCGGGCGGCATGCGGTCCATGTACTTCACCATGGTCGTATAGAGCCGGACCAGGCTCTCTTCCATGTCGAGGCCGACCTCATAACGTACGGTAACCAGGCCGAACCCAGCCGCCGCGTGACTGTAGACGTACTCGACGCCCTCGATTCCGGAGAGCACGTTCTCCATTGGGATGAGCAGCCGATTCTCGACCTCAGGAGGCGTCGCTCCCGGCATCGGCAAATAGATGTCGGCCAGCGGGACTATGATCTGAGGCTCCTCCTCGCTCGGCATCGTCAGGACCGTGTAGATCCCGAGGGCCAGCGCACCGGCCATCAGCAGGGGCGTCAGCTTGGAAGTGAGAAACGCATCCGCCAGCCGACCGGCAACTTCGCTCCTCATCGAACGCCCTCCATGCTGGCCGTCAGCTCCGTGACGAAGGGCGGCGTCCAGTCGACCCGCCTGACGCTGCCTATGCTCTGCCCGTCGGTGAGCGTCGGAGACGGCTCGCGAACGAACAGTGCCTGCGCTCCCGGCCCGGCGAGGATCTCGACGGTTTCGCCGACCTGTTGGCCGAGGCGGATCCAGCGGAGCCTCAGCTGCTCGTCCTCGACCACGAAGACGCCGTTGAGCTGGCCGTGAGTCACAACCGCGTCCTCAGGAATCCAACGGGTAGTGGCCGTGCGTTCGTCCAACTCGACCCGTACGAACGTGCCTGGTGGGATGCTTGGGGCCCCCGCCGAGTCGGACTCGAAGCGGGCCTCGATCCGGAAGCGGCGACTCGCTCGCTCGACGGCGGGGACAATGCGCGTCACCCGCGCCGCGAAGCGCTCGCCGGTTTCGGCATAGCTGATGCCCACGCGGTCGCCGACCGAAAGCTTCCCGGCCATCTCCGCCGGCAGATCGGCCTCGATCTTGACCGAAGCGGTTCCGATCATCATGAGGATCGGCACGCCGGGGGCGGCAAGGTCGCCCGGGTCGGCCGCGCGAGCGGTGATCACGCCGGAGAAGGGGGCACGCAAGACGACGTAATCGCGCTGGGCACGAGCGTCGCGCAGCGCGGCCTCGGCCATCTCCAATCGCGCGCTCGCGTCGTCCAGTTCCTGGGCCGTCGCCGCTCCGTCTACCTCGAGCGCGCTGATGCGCGCGTGCCATTGGCGCGCCAGCTGAGCGGCCGCCTCGGCGCTGCTGATCCGGGCGTCGATCTCATTGCTGTCGAGGGAGACGAGGAGCTGGCCTTCGGACACGCGAGCACCGATGTCGACCGGAACGCGCCGGATCGTCCCGCTGACTCGCGTCGCCAACGCCGCTTCCTCGGTGGCCACAACGGTCCCCGGTACCGAGGCCAGGCCGTACGAGACGGCCGACCTGGAAACGGCGACATCGACCGGTTCACCGTGCGAGGGCAACCGACCGGGCTCGCCGCCGCATCCGGCGGCGGCAGCGGCAAGCGTCAAGCTGATAGCTCCTGTAATCCACTTCATCACTGACTCTCTGGGTTGATTTGCGATCGTACGAAATCGAGATGTGCGATCGCCATGTTGTAGTTGGCCAGGGCGCCGATGGCGCGGTCCCGCATCGCCGTCGCACGCGCCTCCGCCTGCAACAGATCGGCGGCGGTTGCCAGGCCCTGGTCGAAGCGCCGGCGCATCAACTCCCGGGCCGCCTCCGCGGCATCAGCTGCCGCGCGAGTCGCTTCCACCTGAACCCTGGCGCTGTTGACTGCTCGCTCCGCCTGATCGATCTCGCTCCGCGCATCGCGGAGCGCTTGCTCGTATTCGATGCGCGCGATCCGCTGCTGCAGGTTGGCTCGCTCCAACGCGGCGGACCGCCCGAAACCGTCGAAGACCTGCCAGCGCAGAACCACCCCGACAGTCCAGTCGTCCGAGTCGAACGAGAACGGGTCGGCGCTGTGGGTCGCCCAGGCGGCAAACGCATCCAACGCCGGGATGAAGGAGAGCACCGCTCGATCCTTCGCAGATTCGGCCGCGTCTACCGCGGCGGCACGGGCACGCAGGTCGCTCCGCGCCGCGGGATCGAACTCGCCTTCCGCGATCGGCTCGGGTGCCGTCAACGTGCCCGTCAGTTCGGGGATCGTGTCCGGACCCCAGCCGAGATGTCGTCCCAGGTCCTGAACGGCATCGGCGGCGACCCGCTCCGCGTCGGTCCGCATGGCGCGCGATGCCGCCAGCTCCGCCTCGGCCTGCAGCAGATCCGCTTGCGTCAAAAGTCCACGATCGCTCCGCATCCGGAACGACTCGTAGGTTGTGGCCGAAGCCTCCTCCGCCGTTACCGCCGCTTCCAGTCGTGCCTCTGTCGCCAGCGCCCTGTAATACAGCGTCCGCGTTATCAACACCGTCGCCTCACGCGTCCGCACGGCGCCCCAAGCTGCCGCCTCCGCCTGGTTACGGGCCGACGAACGCCCCGCCCACACCGTCGGGTCCAGTACGCTCCAGCGAAGGCCGATCAGCGTCGACCAGTCCTGGACGGCATCCGGTTTGTTCAGAGCGTCGAGGTCGAAATCGTCCTCGGTGAAGCGACCCTGCCGCAGCTTGGTGCCGAACGTGACTACGGGGTCCACCGACGTCAGATATCCGGCCTCGACTCCAACCCGCGGCCACAGCGGCGAGCTGGCCGTCCGACCCTGGCTGGCCACCAAATCCTTCTGCGCCTCGGCTATCGCCAGCGAAGAGTTCCCGGCCAGCGCCTCGTCGATCGCTGCCTCCAATGACAGGGCGCGACGAACCGACCCCTGCGCTCCGGCGCCCTGCGCGACGGCCAGCGAAGTCCAGGCCAGCGAGAGGAGCGTAATGAGCGCTACTTTCATTAAGATATACATATTCTCATATGTGTTTGCATAAAAAAACCTACGCCTCGCAATGATCATGGATGCAGTCTATCACGTGGGTTATCCTCGGATCGACGATCCGGTAGTAAACGTTCACGCCGTCCCGACGGCTGGCGAGTACTCCCTTATCCCGCATCAGGCTGAGGTGCTGGGACGCGACAGCCTGCTCGATCCCCAGGGTCTCATAAATCGCCGTCACGTTCTGCTCGCCACCCCGGTCCAGCAGGTCGATGATCTGCAACCTGACCGGATGCCCGATGCACTTGAGCATGCCAGCGGCCTGCTGAACAGCCTGTGCGCTAAGCGATTTGGACTTTGATTTCAATGCAGTAGCCCTCCCAGACATAGTGGCCAATATATATATCATTTATCCTATGTCAAGCCCTGGGAAAACCAGTATGCAGTATGCAGTGCGAACGGCTAGTTGTTGGAGTCGCGGGCGTGGGCGCGGGCGCGGGCGATGACGAGACGATGACGCTGGCGCTCCGCACGCCGGCTACCGGCCACCGGCTACCGGCCACCGGCTACCGGCCACCGGCTACCGGCCACCGGCCACCGGCTACCGGCCACCGGCTTTCCTTGACCTACCCCGTCTGGTGACCGACTATTACGCGGCAGCGACTGCAGTCACGGAGGCGGCATTCGGAACCTCCACAGGCACACTGCACACTGCACACTGCAAACGGCACACCGCACACCGGCTTTCTGGAGGCGATCGTGGACATCAAGCCGAACCGGCTGGTCTATCTAGGGTATGGGAAGTACTGGCGATCGGACCAGATCGTTGGTCTCGTCCCGATAGAAGACGAGCGCGGCCCAGGGCGCCGCACGCATGTGCACGTGGCGACGCTGGATCACCCAATTGTCGCGTCGCGTTCCGAGGATACGATTCGGCGTGAGATGGCCGCGTCGAGTGAGGAGGAGTTCAGAGTAGGGGAGCTGCGGATAGCGGTAGCCGACCTACTCGAGGATCTGTCGGCGCTCTCCCCGGTTTTGAAGCGCATGATCCTCCATGAAGGCGCGGTCGATGTGCGTCGTTGGGAGGAGCGCCTGCGCGGCCTGATCGGGCAAGGAGATCTCGAGCCCGGCCAGGAAGATCTCTTCGGGTCGACGGACTAGTCCCGGCGGCCTATCGACCGAAGTCCAGCCCTCCCCCGATCCCCGGCCCGGCAACCTCTGTTGCGGGCTGGATTAGCTGACATTCGCGGAAAGACGGAAGCACCCCTTTGCCTATCATCCTGTGGTAGCGCTCGCAAAACGTATCGGGACTTTAGCCCTCTTGGTGCTGGCCACGGAAGCGCTGGCGCAGGAGGGCGAGGTCTGCGAAGCGGGTCGGATAGCGCGAATCGAAGTGCAAAGCCGGCAGGTCTTCGAGGACAGCGCCGGCGCGGTCGTATCCACGGTCTATTCGGTAGCCAACAGCCTACATCGAGAGACGCACGACTGGTTCATCCGCCGGGAGCTTCTGGTCCGGGAGGGTGACTGCTACGACGAGTTCCGGCTCGGCGAGAGCGAGCGCCTGCTGCGCGACTATCGCTTTTTGCAGTCGGCGGACGTGACGGCGGCGCGCCGTTCGGACGGGAACTACAATGTATATGTGGTGACTCAGGACGACTGGTCGTTGCGCATCGAGCCGCGGATCGACTTGGCGAGCGGTGTCAGTTTCACCGGCGTCAGATTCGCGGAGCGGAACATCTGGGGAACCGGTCAGAGCATCGAATTCGCCTACATAGGCCGGGCGGCGCAGGATGAAATAGGGCTGGCTTACTTCGACCCGCAGTTCTTGCGCAGCCGCTGGGACCTGGACCTTGCCGTATTGCGAAGCGAGCCGGGCTGGTCGGGGCGCGGATCGGTCGGCTACCCGTTCGTCGGCCTGGTCGGTACCTGGGCGGCGTTCGCGGACGTGTCGTACAGCGATCGGTGGTTCACCTACTTCGTGGGAGACTCAAAGCAGCCCATCGAGTTGCTGCAACCGACGCTCGAGCGCGCTGCACAGGCCGGCGGTGCGTTGCGGCGCTCGACCAGGCCGCGCGGCGAGAACACCAAGTTGGGCTCCTACGGCGTCACGCTGTCCTACGAGCGGCTCGGCTACAGCCCCGATTTCTTCCAGGACACTCTCGAGGCGGCGTCCGTTGGGATGGAGCCGGATGCTGTCGGCCAGCTCGCCGAAGTTGCGCTGCGCCCGCGTGAGGCGGTGCGGCTGAACCTCGTGGTCGGAGTGCGGGGCCTCGACTTCGTGGAGCGGCGCGGTGTGAGCACGCTGCGGGGGGTGGAGGACCTGGCGATCGGGGCGTCGGCCGATCTCATGGTCGGGCTGGCGACGAAGGCATTTGGCTCTACCGACAGCCATGCCTTCATCGCGGCGGATGCCTACGGTGGCTCGCGGGTGCGGGGCAATTGGTTCTTCTTCCTGCGTGCGAGCTTCGAGGGACGGCGCGACTACGTGTCGCGTGATTGGCGCGACGTGTTCGGCGCGATCCAGGCGTGGAACTTCTGGCTGCTGAGCGACCGGCAGTCGATCGTGCTGACGGGGCGCTGGAGCGCTGGCTGGGAAACGACCGCGCCGTTCCAGCTGACGCTCGGCGGACCACGGGCGATGGCGGGTTACGCGACGCATCGGTTCCCGGGCGGAGCGCGGGGGGTGGTCAGGCTGGAGAACCGGTCGTACTGGACCACGTTGGGTAGGTGGTTCGATCTCGGCACGACCGCGTTCGTCGACGTGGGGCAGATGTGGGCGAACAAGGCGATATTCGGCACGAACTCGAGTCTTCGTGCTTCTGTCGGGGCGGGCATTCGGGTGGCCGCGCCGGTGGGATCGCGGTCGACCTACCGTCTGGAAGTGGCGTTCCCCGTGGAATCGGGAGTTAGCTTCAGCGACATGGTGTTCACCTTCAGCACACGCCGGCCACTGCAGTTGCACCGCCAACCGACCGATCCGCAGCTGGAACGAAGCCGCGACTCGGCCTTCCGGTCATCGCGAACCCAATTCCGATGACACTCGTCGCCGCGGCGTACCGTGCGAGATGGGTTCTTCCAGTCACGTCACCTCCGATCGATGATGGCATAGTTCTGGTAGATCGGGCGGGCCGCATCCAGGCCATCGGATCGTGGGGAACGGTTCCCTGCGAGGACGCCGAGCTGATCGATCTGGGCGACTCGGTGATACTGCCCGGCCTCGTCAACCTGCATGCGCATCCCGAGCTGACCGTTCTGCGTGGGCAGCTAGAGACGGCGAGCTTCAGCGATTGGCTCGCGCGCCTCACCGAGCTCAAGTACAGCGTTCTGACGCCCGAGGCGCTGCGGATCTCCACCTGGCTGGGTGTGGCGGAGAACATCCCCGGTTGCGAGCCTGTTTCACTCGGCACGAGGCAGCGACGTGATGCTCACGGCGGTGCGGGGCCGAGTCCTCTACCGGGATGGGGACTTCACGACGCTGGACTGGAGCGCGCTCGCCGAGGCGGCATCGATGGCCGACCTTTCGCCGTAGAAAAGACCGACAGCCAACAGCCGACATTCTACAGCCGACAGCCGAGTACTGCCCGACTGCCGACGCCCGACTCCCGACGCTCGACGCCCGACGTGTTCGATGAGCGTCGAAGATCGAGAGTAGAACGTTGATACTCGGGCAGTACTCGGGAGTCGAATGTCGAATATCGGCTGTCGAATGTTCAGTTCATCCCGTGCCAGCCGCCAGGCGGGCGCCAATTGCGGGAACCAGGGATTTGGCCCAAGGTTCTAGGGTTGGGGAGTGCAGGACTCGGGTTTTGTGGTCTCTCCTTTCGAGGACACGCACGATGAAGTCGTATGCACTATCAGTCGCCTGGACGCTCGCCGGCCTCGTCGTCCTGACTGGTCCGGCGCGGGCGCAGGGCTTCGATCACGCGACTTTCGATTCGCTGCTCGCCTTCTACGTCCATGACAGTCGTGTCGACTACGCCGCGCTCAAGGTCGAGAGCGATTGGCTCGACAGCTATCTCGAGCAGATCGCCGCGGTGGCCGAGGGTGAGTTCGCCGCCTGGCCGGAAGCGCAGCAGATCGCCTACCTGATCAACGCATACAACGCGTACGTGTTGCAGACGGTGATCGAACACTACCCGATCGAGGGAAGCAGCTTCTTCAAGAAACTCACGTCTCCCAAGCGGTTCTCGTTCCCCGAGAACTCCATCCGCCACATCGATGGCGTCTTCGATGGTATCGAGCACCGGGTGGCCGGCCAGCAGATGACACTGGACGGGATCGAGCATGGTATGTTGCGGGCGAAATACTCAGAGCCGCGAATCCACTTCGCGTTGGTCTGCGCCGCGCTGAGTTGTCCGCCGCTCCGCGAGGAGGCCTATAGGGGCGACTCGTTGGACGAACAGCTGGAGGACCAGGGTCGCAGGTTTCTCAACGACCCGCGCCTTAACCGCTTCGAGCCGGAGCGGGGTCAAGTGCACTTGTCGAAGATCTTCGATTGGTTCGGTGAAGATTTCGAAGAATTCGCCGGCGACTCCGGCTATCAGGGTGACGTGCGAATCAACGGAGTTCTCAACTTCGTTTCGAGTTACCTGATGGACCGCGTCGTTACCTTTCTCGAGAGCGGGGAGTATAGAGTCCAGTTCGAGAGCTACGATTGGACTTTGAACGACCAGGCGATCGCCGCCAGTCCTCGCTGACTCGCCGGGCTATCGCCGGGCTGATCACCTTGGGGCTAGCCGCGCTAGCATCCGTGGCCGGCGCCCAGTCTGCAGCACAGACGACCTTTCAGGATTCCACCGGCCAACAGGAAGGTGACTGGAACTCGTCGCGCGTGCGCGAGCTGGTCGGCCGGTCCGTGACGCGGCGATCGAGCTGGGCAGTCGAAGGCGAGCTGCTCGACTACCGGGCGCATGCCAGTGGCCACATCTACTTCCTCTACGATCTCGGGTTGGGTAGCGAGCGTCACCTGATCAAAGCGGACCAGCTGGCGCTCGATCTGTTCTGGCGCGCGCCGGATCGGGCCCGCCAGCTGATCGTCGGCCGGCGTGAGGAGAAGGTCCTGCCGACCAACATCCACTACCACCTGGACCACCTGACGGTCGTGATGGAGAACCTCGGCGACCAGATCAGTCTGGGCGAAGGCTCGGAGGTGAGGGATGCATTGCATCCGGCCGCCAGAGGAGCCCTCGACTTCTATGAGTACAGGCTGGCCGACTCGCTCACGTTGCTGATGCCGGGGCGCGACGTTCGGGTGTACAGAGTGGACGTGCGTCCTCGCGATCTCGATGGCCCGGGTCTGGTCGGTTCCATGTATCTGGATCGGGCGACAGCGGATATCGTGCGCATGGACTTCACGTTCACCGCTGCTTCCTACCTCGACGAGACGCTCGACTACTTCAACATCCGGTTGGAGAACGCGCTCTGGGAAGGGCGCTACTGGTTGCCCTACCGCCAGGGGATCGAGCTCCGGCGCAACATCAAGGCTATCAAGTTCCCGGCCGGCGGAGTCATCCGCGCCGAGTTCCGAATCAGCGATTACGAGTTCAATACCGGCACCCCGGCCTCCTTCTTCAGAGGACCGCGCGTTGTCGCTCTCCCCTCCGCCAGGCTCGAGGCCTACGAGTTCGAGGGAGATCTCTACGACGCGCTCGATCCAGCGGTGGCCGTGACACCGCCTTCGCTGGAAGAGATCCGCGAGGAGGCGACGCGCATCGTACGCGAGTCGTATCTGCAGCGCGTGGAGGGTCTGCGGCTGGCCGTTCCCGGGATCTCCTCGATCGTCCGCTACCGTAGGGCGGAGGGGCTCTACCTGGGGCCGGCGCTGGGCCAGAGCGCTCCGGGTGTCAGCGCGCTGGCTCTGGGCGGCTACGCGATCGGCGCCGACCGCTGGCAAGCCGAGGGCTGGGCGCGCGCCTCGCTATCCGGGCCCTACGATCTGGAGTTGGGCTTCTACTGGCAGAGGGTCGCCGACGTCTCGGCCTGGCCGGCCAGTTCGGGGTTGATCGCGACGCTGGCCGCCCTGATCGACGGGGAAGACTACCGAGAGCCCTACTGGGCCAACGGTGGCCGGGCCACCCTAGGCCGCCGTCTGGGGCCGGCTCGCGCGAGCCTGTCGGTCGCCTGGGAGAAGTGGGAGGGGGCGAGCTTGGCAGCGGCGAAGGTCGTCGATCGCGACTATCGAGAGGTACGCGAACTGGACGAGGGAGAGGCCGCCTGGCTGTCCGTCGGCTTTGAGCGGGCGCCGCAGGCCGCGGTGGAGGCGGTGGGCGGCGCGACTTGGGACGCGCGGGTCGAAGCGGCGACACCCTCGGTGGCGGGGGATTTCGAGTACGTATACGGCGCCGCGCGCGCCGAGGGATACTGGCCCGACCTGACTGCGGGCATCGGCCTGCGCGTCTCTGGGGCGGCGGGCGCTGCTGGAGGCCGCCACATACCTTCGCAGAGGCTCTTCCCAGCCGGCGGGCGCGGTACCGTTCGCGGTTACTCGTTCCACAGCTTCGTCGGCAATCTCTATGGTGGACTGGGCATCGAGGCGAGCCGGGCGATCCGTCACCCGTACCTGTCGCTAGCGATTTTCGCGGATCTCGGTTGGGTCGGCAGCGAGGGGAACGGCGCGGCCCGGGCGATAGATGTCTGGAATCGTGTCGGCGAGCCGGTGGACGCATCGAGCGGACCGCTGGTAGGCGTTGGGGCGGGGCTAGGTCTCGTGTACGACATCCTACGTCTCGAACTGGCGCGCGGGCTCAGACAGGGAGGGATATGGGAGTTCGTTGTGCGGGTGAGGCCCGGGCTATGGGACTGGCTCTGACCCCGGGTGATCGACTGCCTCTGGCTCCACCCACATAAGCGCGGTAGGTTCTTCCCACACAACCACAAGGAGGGGTCATGCGTATCGGCGCCTTTGCCGCTTTGGCCGCACTCGCCCTGTTGCTGGCATGCCAGCCGGCCGCCCTCACCGACGCGCAGCGCGTCGCGATCGAGGGCGAGATCGAGCAACTCTACACGGAGCAGGCGGCCATCCTGAACGCCGTGGACGGGGAGGGTTGGATCGCCCAGTTCGAGGAGAGCGAGGACTTCACAATGGCAGTGGCCGGCGAAGTGAAGGTCGGCTTCGCGGCCCTGGCCGAGGAGGTCCGGACTCAGTGGAGTTATGAGTCGGTCGAGTTCGCCTGGGGGGATGATCACTACGTCCAGGTCCTGGCCCCCGACATCGCCTGCGTGACGTCCACATGGGAGTGGCACGCCGTTACGACGGCGGGGGAGACCGACGACGCCCAGGGTACCTGGACGGTGGTCCTGCGCAAGAGTGACGGCGTCTGGAAGATCGCCGTGGCCGCCGAGAGCTTTCCGCCGCCGCCGCCGCCCGAGACGACGTAGTAAGGCGGTACTCTACGAGCCGGCCTTGGTCTCGTACCAGGTGGAGCCCACCCCCATCTCCACGGCGATGGGGACGTCGAGTTGAAGTGCCCCCTCCATCTCCGAGCGGACCAGCGCCTTCACGTCGTCCAGCTCGGCGGGGGGCACTTCGAACAGCAGCTCGTCGTGCACCTGCAGTATCATCCGGGCGCTGCTTTCTCGCTCGAGCAGCGCTCGGTGAATGTCGATCATCGCCAGCTTGATCAGATCGGCTGCCGTACCCTGGATGGGTGAGTTGGCCGCCACTCGCTCGCCGAACCCACGGATATTCGGGTTCTTTGAGTTCAACTCCGGTATGTAGCGGCGCCTGCCGAACAGCGTCTCCACATAGCCCTGATCACGGGCAAGCTCTACCTGGCGGTCGAGGTATTCGCGGATCGCCGGGAACCGCTTGAAATAGCTTTCGATGAACTCGCGCGCTTCGCTCATGCTGATACCGAGCTGCCGCGCCAGCGCGAACGGCCCCTGACCGTAGATCGTCGCGAAATTCACGGTCTTCGCCCGCGCTCGCATCTGCGGCGAGACCGCCTCCAGTTGCACTCCGAAGATCAGGGCCGCCGTGTCCCGGTGCACGTCACGGCCCTTCTGGAACGCCTCGACGAACGCCGGGTCGCCCGACAGGTGGGCCAGGATGCGCAGCTCGACTTGAGAGTAATCGGCCCCGAGGAATGTCAGGCCCGCGGCAGGCACGAAGCCCTTACGGATCTCGGCCCCCAGCGGTGTGCGGATCGGGATGTTCTGAAGGTTGGGCTCGGAGCTCGAGAGACGACCGGTCGACGTCACGGTCTGGTTGAAAGACGTGTGGAGCCGGTTCGAGCCGGGATCTGCCAGCGCCGGCAGCGCGTCAACGTACGTGGACTGGAGCTTGGCGAGCTCGCGAAAATCGATGATCAACCTCGGCAGCTGATGGCCTTCGGCGGCCAGCTCTTCCAGCACCTCGGCGTCCGTGGAGGGGCCAGTCTTCGTTCGCTTCTTCACCGGAAGCCCCATCTTCTCGAACAGCACCTCCCGGAGCTGGAGAGGCGAATTGATGTTCAGCTCCCGTCCGGCCAGCTTGTAGATCTCCTCTTCCACCAGCTTCAGTTCGCCGCTCAGCCGCTCACTCATCTCGTCGAAGAAGTCGGGATCGATGGCAACGCCCGCCCGCTCCATGTCGACCAGCACGGGCATCAGCGGCATCTCGATCTCGTCGTATAGTCTTCTCAGGTCGTACTCGTCCAGCTGTCGGACCAGCCGCCCGTCGATCTGTAGCGCCAGGTCGGCCCGCGCGCCGGCGAACTGGGCTGCCCGCTCCGGGTCCACCTCAGAAAAGTGGATCTCGCCCTTCCCTTTCCCGCACAGTTCCGGGTAGGTCGCGATCTTACTGCCGAACTCCTCCAGGACCAGCGTCTCCAGGTCGTGCTGACGGCGACCCGGGTCCAGGCAGTAGGAGGCGATCATTACGTCCCGCAGCGGGCCGCCCAACTCGAGCCCGGCAGCGCCGAGGATCAGCGAGACGCGCTTCAGGTCATGGCCGACGACCGAGATCCGGGCGTCCGCCAGCAGGTCGAGGAGCGGGCGCATCGCGTCTGATTCGATGGCGGGTAGGTTCGCGGCTGAAACCTCGCGCGTATCGCCCAGGTCCAGCTCGCCCGCTCGGACGGAGGTGATATGGGCCAGCGGGAAGTAATAGGCTTGACCGGGCACGGAGGAGATCGCCAGGCTGACCAGAGCGCCCGAGTCCGCTCCCTCTCCCTCGGCTCGCACGTCCAGCCCGAACCTGCCGGCACGGCGTGCCGCCTCTACGATCTTGGAGATGCTTCCCGCGTCGGCGACCAGTTCGTAGCCGGCTTTCCGTTCGGGGAGGCGCGGGGCAGGCTCCTCTTGCGGCGCGAACTCGCGGACCAGTGAGTGGAACTCGAGCTCGATGAACAGGTCGCGCAAGCGGCCGCGGTCGGGTTCGCCGGTCTCCAGTGCTTCGAGGTCCAGTGTTATGGGGACGTCCAGCAGGATTGTCACGAGCTCCTTGGAGAGCCGGGCATCGTCGGCATGGCGCTTCAGCGCCTCGCGTGGCCGCTTCTGCGTCACGTCATCCGTGTGGGCGAGGACGTCTTCCAGCGAGCCGAACCGCTCGATGAGCTGGACGGCGGTCTTCGGACCGATGCCGTGGACGCCGGGGATGTTGTCGGAAGAGTCGCCGACCAGTGCCAGGTAGTCGGTCACGCGCTCCGGCGGCACGCCGAGCCGGGCGGCGGCGTTCGACTCGTCGACCAGTTCTTCCTCCACGGCGGCGGGGCCGCCACGCCCCGGGTTCAAAAGTGCGACCCCTTCTCCGATCAGTTGATAGAAGTCCTTATCGCCCGAAACGATGACCGCCTGTAGGCCGCGCTCGGTCACTTGCTGTGCCAGGGTGCCGATGACGTCGTCAGCCTCGTAGCCGGCCAACTCGATGACCGGGATGTTGAACGCTGCCAGGATCTCGCGGATCCGCTGCATGGCCGTGTCGAAGTCTTGCTGCAGCGTCTCGTCCAACTTCTCGCGTGTGGCCTTGTAGTCTTCGTAGATCTCGTGCCGGAAAGTCTCTTCACCTCCGGCATCGAAGACGAAGCCGAGATAGTCGGGCTTCTGGTCCGTCAACGTCTTACGAATGAATTGCGCTATGCCCCACGGCGCCGATGTGTTCTCGCCTTTCGAGGTGCGAAGTGGCCGGCTGATCATCGCGTAGAACGCACGGTAGACCAGCGCGTGACCGTCGATGAGGAATACCCGCTTCACTTCTCTGTCCTTGGCCATTGCGATTGGAATATGCCGGTTCGTCATGATCGCGCCTAGCCCTCGCCGCCGGTCGGCCTCGTGGGCCCAAAAAAGCTCGCCCGGGCTGCGGAGCCCGGGCGAGCGGCGGTGGTCGAAATTGTGGTGAGCTGGGACTAGACGCTGGTCACGTTAGCGGCCTGAAGCCCCTTGTCGCCCTGCCGAATCTCGAATTCCACCTCTTGGCCTTCAGAGAGCGTCTTAAATCCCTCCATGCTAATAGCCGAAAAGTGGACAAAGACGTCCTCTCCACCGTCGGGTTGCTCAATGAAACCGTAACCTTTGGCATCATTGAACCACTTGATCCGCCCTCTCGCCATCTGCGCACTTCCTCCTGCATGAGTTAAAACGATTCTTGCGACGGGCCCATGATAATTTTGAGCATGCGACCTGTCAACGTGCCGTTTTCGGGTTGAGTTCGGGCCTTCATTCGACCGGCTGGGCGCCCTCGAAGTCCTCGGCGTAGAGATTCCGGTAGATGCGGAACCACGTCTGCACGCCCTGCACGTAGTTGCGCGTCTCGGAGAACGGTATGCGCTCGGCGAACAACTCGGAGTCGATCCGGTACTCGGGTCGTTGCCGCCAGCGACGAGCCCGAGTCGGCCCGGCGTTGTACGCGACGAGTGAGATTTGCAGCTCTCTGTAGCGACGCTGCAGATCGGCGAAGTAAGCGGTGCCGAGGTGCACGTTGATCTCGGGGTGAAAGAGCACGTCGTCGCTGTAGTCGCGTATGCCGAGGCGGCTGGCCCACCAGCGACCCGTCGCAGGCATCAGCTGCAGCAGGCCGCGCGCGCCGGCTCTTGAAGTGACATCGGATGCGAAGGCCGATTCCTGGCGGACGATCGCCGCGACGAGGTACGGGTCGAGCTGCTGTGCGCCCGACTCGGCGAGGATGATGTCGTTGTAGGCGAGCGGGTAAACCGCGCGGAGCACGCTGGCGCTCCAACGACCTCGCAACTTCGCGTGGGCGCGCCAACCCAGAGTAACCGCCTTCTGCCCGTGTCCGTGCGCCGCAAGCGCCTCGGAAAGACCGAGCAGATCCTCTGCGCGCTGCGGTGCCGACTCGACGATCGAAGCCAGTACGGCACCGGCTTCCTCGTGTAGGCCCGCCTGCGTCAACAGATCGATTACTGCCAACTTGTCGATGGTCGTGGGATCGACCGGCGAGGGCTGTGGCCCCGCAGGCAAGTTCGCCCACGGATCGATACCGGCGCGCTCGGAGGCCAGCAGGCCGTAGTAGCTGAAGGGGCTGCGGCCGTGCGCCTCGCGGAACAGCCTCTGGGCCTCGGCCTCCGCGCCCGTCGCGCCTTCGGCGAGCCTGGCCCGCGCCGCCCAGTACGCCGCTCTGACCTTCAGGTCGGCGCGCCGTTCCGACCGGTACAGTCGATCGAAGTGCTGGCGCGCGCTGCTGTAATCACCTTCCAGGAACTCGAGGATGCCCAGCCGGAAACGAGCCGTACGCTCCGCTCCCGACCCCGTGTAATCACGGACCAGCTCCTCGTAGATGGAGCGGGCCAGCGCCGTGTTCCCCGAGGTCTCGTAGAGGTCGCCCAGCAGGGAGAGGGCATTGATGGCCGAGCCGGTACCCGGATAGCGCTCCGCGACCTGTCTAAGGCGCGCCCGGCCCTCGTGACGCCAGCCGCGTCGATACGTGGTGCGCGCGATGTAATACTCCGCTCGCGCCAGGGTCGCTGTGCCGGGCTTCTCGGCTACCGCCTTCTCCAGCTCGTCGATGGCGGAGAAGTACGAGCCCGACCGGTAGAGCAGCTCGCCGACCTTGAGCTGGAGCGCCTGGCGCTCACCCGTCGGAAGCTGCTGCAGGTTCAGGTACTGACTGTATTCCCTAGCGGCCTGCCCCCGTGCTCCGGATCTCTCCAGCGCGCGAGCCAGCATGAGATGGTCGGCGGCGCTGAGGCCTGGGAACTGTGACAGGAGGCTGGCTGCCGCACGTCCTGATCGTGGCGCCGCGTCGCGCAACGCGGCGCGTAGCGTCGATGCGGCGGCTGCGCTGTCGCCGTCTGCCAGGTAGAGCTCGGCGGCATGAGCCCGCAGGTCGGCCGAGCGACTCCCGGCTGCCCGGGAGGCCGCCGCTTCAAGCAGGATCTGCCGGGCGCCCGGCCTGTTGCCGGCACCCAGGTGGGCCTCGACATCGGCCAGGGTGCGCCGGTAGAAACCCGCTCCCTCGGCTCGCGCCAGCAGTGCACGAACGGCCGCGGTATCTCCAGCCTGCGCCAGGATCTCCGCAGCGCGGATCGACGACCACGACTCGAGCTCCGGAACCGACTCGGCGGCCCGGGCGTAGGCCGCTGCCGCCTCCTCCGAACGGTCCAGGGTGGCGAGCGAGCGAGCCAGGCCGAGCTCGGCCAGGGCACGCGGCGTACGCTCGACGGAATAAGTCAGGAAGGTCCTATAGTCCTCGACAGCGCGCTCGGATAGTCCGCTCTCCAATCGGGCGCGGGCCAGTAGCGCTCGGCCTTCGCCGAAGCCGAGGGAATCGAGCCAGGTCCCCGCTTCGAGCCTGCGGAGGACGGCGGACCAGGCGCCGCGGCCGGCGTCGGCGCGAGCGGCTAGCAGAGTGGCTTCCGGAGAGGCGCTGCCGCTGCCATTCAGGTCTCGGAGCAGGCGCGTGGCGTACCAGTGGCGGCCCTGATCGAGCGCCTCCTCGACCTCGCGGAGGGGGTCGTCTCCTACCGTGGTGTCGGGTCCCACCACAACCGGGATCACCACGATCAGCAGGGTCGCCAAAAAGAAGTTAGACAGGCGCATACGTACCGAGTTGTTCACGGCGGGTCGATCGGGACAGAAACGCGGCGCGGCGGCTCAGGAGTATATGGCCTGAACGGCCTCGGCAAAGAATCGGCGCGACTCCACATTCAAGCTGAAAGCGCCGGTTCCGCTCGCGTCCAGGAACACGAGCCGCAGCTCAAAGCCAAGCGACTCGTGGTAGAGCCAAACTTGACTCTGCCCTGGCCCCTGCCGCGTTTCAAGGTCGCGGAGAACCTCGTCCGGCGGGCCTAATGTAACATACACCGCACCGCGGTCTGTGAGCCATCCGGGGTTGATCTCCTCCCCGAAGCGGGCGGTCGCGTCCTGAATCCTGCGAAAGTACTGCTCGAAGAATTCGTTCTCGACCGTCTCCGGATCGGGGTCTCTCCTCTTCCAGAACGCGTGGAACAGCCGTGCCTGTTCCCCGGGCGGCGCGCTGTGAAGACTGTCGAGCTCGGCCGGCGCACCTGCGTAGCGCAGCCAGTCCATCGCCTCCTCATAATCGGCCGGAAGCCACTCGGGCATCAGAGCGACCAGGAGGGTCGTCGTATCGGCGGAAGCGACCTCCGCGATTCGAGCCTGCAGGCCGAGTGCGCCGGGCTGAAGCCTTCCGGCATCGATCGTGACGAGTGCGGCGTGCAGAGACCCGTCCGTGGCCTCAAGCGCCAGCGTATCGGTCCAAACGACCTGGCTGTCCAGCCTGGCCTCCAGCACGGGTCGACTGCTGTCTATTGGGAATGCCTCTATGTAGACCTGAGGCTCCAGGCGTCCGAACTCGACGGTAGCGCCGGGGCTGATGATCAGGTTGGGCGGCTCCTCCCGGCTCCCCCGAGTCTGGCCGCGGAAAACGACGATCGGTGCTGTGATGGAGCCCGGACCGAACTCGGGCACATCGAGCTCGACGTCGGAGGTGAAGCCGGTGGAGGAGGCGATATCGCTGACGCGGAGCCGGGCAGGGTAGCTGCCTGGCGCGAGCGTCAGGAACCCTTGAAACAGGACGCTCTCATCCCTCCGGGAGGTCTCGCGGAAAGTGCGGACGCGCACCTCCTGGGTCTCATCGAGCCGGGCCGCCGGCGCCATGCTATCGCCAACCGTGACGTCCACCTGGTAGCGGGCCACGAAGCCGGGCGGGTCGCGACGGAACCTCAGCGAGCTGTTGGGCAGTGAGAGGGCGAGGACGGCGAAGGTACTGTCGCCGGGGCCGGGCATGAAGACGAACCTGCCCACCGCGGCGAAGCGCTGCCGGCCGATGATGTAGCCGAGATCCCGGTAGACGCCGAGCGGATCGGGGAACGGCTCGGCCTCGGGTGCCGGGCCGGCGGCCGGGTCCGGGCTCGGCGCTGGCGCCGGCCCGCAGGCGGCCAGCGCCAGACAGGCTGAGGCCAAACAGGCGAAAGCCAAAATAGAAAGGCCACCCCGGGGGTGGCCTCTCGTGCGGTATGACCTGCCCGCGACCGTGATCACACGGTCTTCGCCTCGATCGCGTGGAGCGCGTCGATCATCTTCTGCGCGCTTTCCTCCATCTCGATAACCTGGCGATCGATCTGCGTGACGAAGTAGTTATGCGCGATATTGATCGGGATCGCGATCGTCAGACCGCTGGCCGTGGTGATCAGAGCGACCTTAATACCCCCGGCCACCGTGGTCGCCTCCACCTCACCGGCAATCTCGATCGCCTGGAACGCCTGGATCATCCCGATCACCGTACCAAGGAAGCCGGTGAGCGGCGCGACGTTCGCCAACGTGGCCAGCCAGACCAGCCCACGCTCCAGGCCGGCGAGCTCGATCAGGCCGGCGTTCTCGATCGCCTTCATGACCCGCTCGGTGCCTTCCTCGTGGCGCCGCAGTCCGGCCAGCAGGATAGCCGCCGCAGGCGCCTTCGACTCCTGACAGCGTCTCACCGCCTCCTGGATCCGGTGCTCGGCCAGCAGCTGGTCGGTCTCAGACAGTAGCGACTTGTTGCGGGCACCTTTGATCTGCAGGTCGATGAACTTCCATACGATGACCACAGCGCCGGCGACAGCGAAGAACAGCAGCGGCCACATCATGAAGCCGCCGTCCCTGAACGTCTGCACCAGGTCGAGCCTCTGGCCCTGTCCGAGAGCCTGTTGAACCGCCGTTAGCACGGACAGCGTTATACCGCCCAACTTGAACCTCCTGAGATTACAGCAGCCTCACGGTTGCCGCTGCAGAAAAATTATGGCCATACGGTCGGGGAAATGCGGAGGCTAACCTAGAGAGCCACTCACTAGGTGTCAAGACTGGCCGGAACCCCATGATGGGGCGCCTCAGAGCTTGTGACAGGCGGCCAGCCGGCCGCCCCGCTCCGCCTCCAACCGCGGGACCTCCTCACGGCACTTCTCATCCTTCCCGGGGTGCGGGCAGCGAGGGTGGAACGGGCAGCCTGCAGGTGGGCTGGCCGGGCTGGCCACCTCGCCGTCGAGGGCGATGCGCTCGCGTCGCCGCCCGCTCTCGGGGTCGGGCACGGCGGAGAGCAGCGCTCGCGTATACGGGTGGAGCGGGTCCTGGAAGGTGGACTCGCAGTCGCCCAGCTCGACTACACGACCCAGGTACATCACCGCCACCCGGTCGGCGATGTGGCGAACCACAGAGAGGTCGTGGGTGATGAACAGGTAGGTGAGCCGGAAGCGCTCCTGTAGATCGGCCAGCAGGTTGAGCACCTGCGCCTGCACCGAGACGTCCAGTGCCGAAACGGGCTCGTCGGCGACGATGAAGTCCGGTTCCACCGCCAGTGCCCGGGCGATGCCCATTCGCTGGCGCTGGCCGCCCGAGAACTCGTGGGGATACTTCGCGGCGTCCTCGGGATGCAGGCCTACCGCCTCCAGCAACTCGTCGCCGCGCCGGGCCGCCGCCGCCCCCCGAGCGATGCCATGCACACCCAGAGCCTCTCGGAGCATGGCGCCGACCGTCATGCGCGGATTGAGAGAGCCGTAGGGGTCCTGGAAGATGATCTGTGCCCGGCGGCGAAATCGCTTCAAGCCGGTTCGGTCCAGCGTCAGAGCGTTACGTCCGTCGAAGCTCAGCTCGCCGGCCGTGGGCTCGATCAGCCGCAGGACCAAGCGGGCCGTCGTGCTCTTCCCGCAACCGGATTCCCCGACCAACGCCATCGTCTCGCCGCGGCGCACGTCGAACGACACGCCATCCACGGCGCGGACCTGACCGATCGTACGGCCGAGGACGCCCTTCCTGATGGGAAAGTGCTTGACCAGATCGCGGGCGGAGACCAACGGTGGGCCGTCCCCGTGCGCCGGACTCGTAACGCGATCGCCCGCGCGCCTCGTCATGAGCCCCCCCCTTCTCCGGCGGCTGGGCCGTCCGCGGCGCCGTTCCTGCGTTCCGGTTCCTCTTCCAGCCAGCAGCGGCTGTCGTGCTCCCGGCCCAGCAAGGACGGTGCGTCCCGCTGGCAGCGCTGCCACGCGAAGGGGCAGCGCGGGTGAAAGCGGCAGCCGCTGGGCCAGCGCTTGGCGCTGGGCACGCTGCCGGCGATCGTGGTGAGCCTTGGCAGCTTGCGGCTCACGCGGGGGATGGATCGCAAGAGGCCCTCGGTGTAGGGATGGCGCGGCCTGCTGAAGATCTCGTCGGTGGAGCCGCTCTCCACGACCTGGCCCGCGTACATCACGATCACTCGATCGGCGATCTCGGCCACGACGCCCAGGTCATGGCTGACGAAGACCATCGCCATGCCCAGGCGGCCCTGCAGGCCCGCAAGCAGCTCCAGGATCTCCGCCTGGATCGTCACGTCCAGCGCGGTGGTCGGCTCATCGGCGAGCAACACCTGCGGATCGCAGGCCAGCGCCATTGCGATCATGGCCCGCTGGCGCATCCCGCCGGAAAACTCGTGGGGGTAGTCATCCAGCCGCCGTTCGGGGTTCGGGATCCCTACCAGGCGCAGCATCTCGACCGCCCGCTCCCGCGCCTCTCCGGCGCTGGTCTCCCGGTGCAGGCGCACCGCCTCGGCGATCTGGCCGCCGATGGTCCAGACGGGATTGAGGCTGGTCATCGGCTCCTGGAAGATCATCGAGATCTCGTTACCACGGACCTTCCGCATCTCCGCATCGGACAGCTCCATGAGGTTGCGCTCGCCGAGCGAGACCCTCGAGCCGGACTCGATGCGACCCGGCGGATCGATCAGCCGCAAGATCGACAGGCAGGATACCGACTTGCCGCAACCCGATTCGCCGACGATCCCCAGCGTTTCGCCGGACCGCAACTCGAAGCTCACTCCGTCCACCGAACGCACGAGACCGTCGGCGGTGTGGAAATACGTGCGCAGGTTAGCCACCCTGAGGGCCGCCGCGTCCACCGTCACGTCCTCAGTCGCGGGTCGAGGGCGTCGCGCAGGCCGTCCCCGATCAAGTTGAACGAGATGACCGTCGCCACGATCGCGAGACCCGGGAAGGTCGTCGCCCACCAGGCCTGCAACAGATACTCCCGGCCATCGTTGATCATCGTCCCCCACGATGGCGTGGGCGGCTGGACGCTCAGCCCGAGGTACGACAATCCCGCCTCGATCAAAATGATGTTGCCTAGTCCGAGGGTCGCCGCCACGATGACCGGGCCCAGTACGTTCGGGATGATGTGCCGGAAAATGATCCGCGGGCTGCTGAGGCCGAGCGCTCGGGCTGCCTCGACGAACTCCCGCTCGCGCAGCGATAGCACCTCACCGCGAACGATGCGCGCCGAAGACGGCCAGAGCGTGAAGC
>JBDHHZ010000013.1:0-23671 GCA_039589115.1 Gemmatimonadota bacterium
ACCTGGATGTTAGAAGGGCAAGAGTCGGGCCCGGTGTAAAACGGAGGGGCCGCCCACCGTGGCGGCCCCCGATTTATCTGTTGGCGAGGTTCTGGACTAGAACGCCTCTCTCAACGCGGTGCGCACGACGTAGCCGACGTTGGGCGTGCCCGGCGGCAGCAACCGCGGGTCCCGGAAGTCGGTATCGAACGACCAGTCGCGTTGCGGCGGCACGTAGTACGTACCGTTCCACGTACCGGTCGTCTGCTGGCTGGTGAACGGGCTGATCAGGGCGCCACGGTAGTGCAGGCTGACCCGCGTACCGCCGAGACGCCACTCCTCCAGAAAGAGCGAGGGAAATTCTCGATGCCGCCGCCGTAGAAGTCGGCGTACCCACCCGTACAGCCGGGCGCCTCGTGGTCGCAGGGTGTGGGCCAGTGGCCGGCCAGAACACCGGCGTTGACCCAGGTCTCACCGGCCGTCTTGTTTCTCCAGAGGGACGCGTACGACAGGAATTGCGCGCAGGGGAATGCCGCCGAGACATTGCCCTCGCAGTCGTCGAAGTCCTGGGCTGTCGGCCGGTTCTGCTCATCCTGCCATACCGAAGACAGGAGAGTCATTCCGTCGCCCGCCAGCGCCGCCGGCTTCTTGTCGACACTGTTGTAGTTGCCCCACACGTACAGCGGCTGTTCGGTGGCTACCGTCATGCGGTTGGGCAGTTCCGCGCCGTTGATCATCCGCACGGCGGGATTTAGCTCGCCGTCCAGGATAGCGTCCCGGGTATCCGCGTCGAAGACGTTGATGTTGACCGGAAGGGTGAACTCGACGTAGATGACCTCGATGGTCCGGTTCGGATCGGTGCCCACCCAGTTGTCGATGGCGTCGACGTCGATCTCGAGCACGTCCTTCAGCTCCCCCTCGCGCCCGTCGTAGAAATCCGACCAGCGGAACGGGAACATATCACAGATCTGCGAGGCGTTCGGGACCTGGCCAGCGCTGCGGGTTACGGTGACCGTCGGCAGATCGGGCGGCGGGCTGACCGGCGGCGGGCCGCCGCCGCAGACAGCGCTGTAATTCGTCAGGTTCGTGAAATCCACCTGGACGTACGTGTCGGCGCTCCAGGCGAACTTGACCGAACGCTCCGCGTCACCGTCGCCCGTTTCGCGGGGCCGGATGAGCTCTATTGCCGGGACGCCCTGGGGCAGAGGCAGCTGCAAGGAATCGACGTTGAAGGCATCGGTCCGCAGCCGGCCTGCGAAGTTGGTCCAACTGGCCGCCTTGAACGCCTCGGGGCCGGGGATCGTGCGGCTATCGAAGTTCAGCTGAACGCTGTCTGTGGTCTCCGGGTTGAAGATGAAGACCCCGCTCTTTATGTCGTGGTTGTCTTTGCGGTCGTGGAACACCTTGTTCGGCGTGGTGATCATCTCCATGTACCACGCGTTGGACGAGCTCAAGTAGATGTTGCCGTTCGAGTGGACCCGTCCAGCGAAGTCCATCGGCGGCCCATTGGTCGCCTCCAGGTCCTCGTTGTAGAAGACGCCGAACTGGAAGATCGGGATCGCCTGTGCCTTCGCCGCCAGGATGACGCCCGAGACGTTACCGCCGCGGTCGGAAGCCAGCGAGTAGACTTCCACGCCCTGCGTCAGGGCGTAGAGGCCGGCGTACGGCCCGTCGCTGATCTCTTCGACCTGCGCGGTATCGATGCGCAGCACCGAGAAGCTGTCGAAGCTGAAGTCCTCGTAACTGGGCGGCGAAATGTCCTGCAGCTCGGTGTCCGACAAGTAGCCGTCCTGCAGCGCCAGCTTGAGCTGCGAGAGCGCCGCTTCCACGCCGGCTTCCGATGCATAGAAGACGCGTGCTTCGTGGTATTCCAACCCAGCCGTGCGAACCGCGGTCATAGCCGCCTTCACCGAGGCCGCCACGAGGATGGCCATCACGATGAGCACCAAGAGCGTGGCCACGAGCGCCAAGCCGCGAGCCTCCCTCAGGCGGCCGCCGCCGGCGCCCCGGTCCCCTTCAAGTAGTGGAGTCGCTGCCATCGATCCTAGACCTCCTCGTCACGGTCCTAGCGATTGCGCTCGTAGCGTAAGTTGCGCGGTGAAATGAACCACTCGTAGTCCCTCTTCAGCAGCTCGCCTTGGTTCACCCGCGGATCTGCGCGGTACGCAGCCACCGTCACCGCGACTTTGATCCCCACGATGTCGTCGTAGTCGTTCGAGTCATCTGTGTCGTTGTAGTTCGCCACCTCCAGCTCGTCGCCGTCTGCGAACAACAACTTCACATCGAACTTGTCCACACCGTAGGCCACGATGTCGCCGTCCAGTGTGCCGTCCAGATTCATCCGCTCGGCGCGAATCAGCTGCTGCTCTGCGTCCACGTAGTAGAGTATCGGCGCGAGCTTCTGGACGAACGTCCCCGTCCGCGTCAGTTGCAGCCCACCGTCGAGTCCCGCGGTCAGCCTCAGTATGGTGGGCAGCTCTGTGAAGGAGGCCTGGAAGCTGGTAGCGCTGGTCTCGGTCACCTCATCGATCAAGATCAGGCGGCGCGTGTCTCTGACCTGCAGTCGCGCCAGGTTGCGCGGCTGCAGTTCCAGCGGCTGCGCCGGGTCCTTCAACAGATCCACGCAGCGCGCACCGCACGTACCGCCCGCAGGAAGCGGGTCGTCCGTACCTGTCGGCGGGATGAGGGAGTGCAGCGGCGCCGGCTCGGGCAAATAGGGCACGTGCAGGATGAGCAGTGTATCACCGTAAGTCCCGGCCCAGGTGGCGACGGTTCCGAACGTGATGTTGCTGTCGATATCAACGCCGGCCTTCTGAATATCGTGCCGCAGCGTGATGGCGATGTATCGGGCATTGCGGTTGAGGCTCTGGCGAATCTCGCTGCCCGCCAGTGTGCGCATCTCCCGCAGCAGGTACCCGATCGCCGCTCCCAGCACGATGACGCCCACCGACAGCGCGATGATCAACTCGAACAGCGAGAAGCCGCGCTGCCTATATCGCCTCGAGATGCCGGTACCGATGCGATCGCTCGGCACGGCTAATTCCCCGCGTAGATCGTGGTCACCATCTCTACCGTCCCGGTCCGGCCCAGCCCTGCCGGGTACTGCACCGACACCGTCGCCCTCACGGCGTCCACTATGCCGAGCTCCGGCACCACGGTCAGGCTTCTTAGGTAGACGCCATCCGCAACGACGGCGCCCGACCCGTCCACAGCGAACGTATCCTCCGACGCCAGACTTCTGGGCAGGCGCATCTTCACCTGCTCCATATAGGTCACAGCGATTGCCGTCGCCCTCGAGCGCTCCGACGCATCCGTCTGCAGTGAAGCCATGAAGGCGCTGGAGGCCGATATCGCGACGATGCCGATGGCCAACAGAACGATGGCGACCAGCAAGGACACCATGCCGAAACCGGATTCCGAGGCCGCTCGCCGTCTCATCTCACCCAGCTCCCGCCGCGGTAGCGCCAGCTGCGAAACGCGCTGGCACCAGTTATCGTCACCGCCGCTACCGCCGTGGGATCGTCCTCGTGCGTTAGATAGATGATGCCGCCGGTGCCCGCGGGATCGACCATCCCATGCGAATCGAACTCCACGTAGTCCCCGTTCACCAGCAGCACGGGACCCGTTGCGCCGTAGCCCGGCGGGCCCGAACTGGCCACGCCGGTACCGAACTCGACCTTCTTCGGCAGGTTGACGCCGGGCACGCCCTCGTGACCGCCTCGCGTCAGCAGACTGCTCTGCCGAACCTCGGCGGCCGTCTCCGAGATGGTCCCTAGCCGGGCCGCCGTTGTGTCCATGAAAGCCGTGTAGAAGCCCTGCGACACGTTGACGCGGACGCGAACCCGGCGCTTGGCCGAGATGGTCCGCATACGGAGTAGTTCCAGGTCGCGGGTCAGCGCTCGCGCCGCCAGATCGACCTGCCTCTGGGGGCTGGGATTGAGAGCACGGGGAACAGCGATCGAGGCCACTACCGCCAGGATCAGCATGACGACGATCGCCTCGACCAGAGTGAAGCCCAGCCTGTTTCGCAGCATAGGCGCTCAATCGTCGTGCCCGCGGCCGGGCACGTAACCCATTGAGGAAACCGAATTTACGGCGCACGTCCCGCTGTGCTACCACAGCGGGGACGGCGCTCCAGCGGTCAATCCGCTCACCTCGGCGGGACTACTCCCAGCCGATATAGCGTTTTGGCCCCTTGGGGCGGCAGCTCGAGCGGGGTGAGGAGCGCCGCGGGACACAGCTGGGGGAGATTCTAGGGTCAAGATGGGTGCCCGGCTCGGGCCGGTCAATGCTGAGGGGTTTGGCGCCGTCTTGGCCATTGCAAGCAGCATTGCAATACGCGAGAGCCGGGATTTGACTCCCCGAGCGCGGTAGTCTTCAAGTCACATTATCACAGCCTGTTAGGCATTTGGCCCGGGCAGGCCCTCAGCTTGCATGGGATGGACTTTAACGAAGCGCCGCCAGAGCGCATCTAATCGTCGGGGCCACAGAGCCCCGGCGAGCTGGACCTCCCACCTGGCGGACTTGCCAGGAGCATACGCAGCCGTGCCATTCATAGAGTTTCAGCAACGCCTCTTCCGGTTGAAGGACGGAGAGAACCTGCTCGGCGCCGATGAGCAGGCCGACATTACGCTTATGGGTCTCGAGGCGGGTTGCCGGCTGGCGATCTGCGTGGAGGGCTACGGCGCCTTCGCACTGATGGTGGACCCCGGCCAGCCGGTAGCCATCAACGGCCACCCCCTAAGCAACGAGCCCATCCCGCTGTTCCACGGTGACAAACTGTCCATCAACGGATCGAAGCTGGTGTACATCGACGATGGAGGGGAAGCCACCGTTCAGGTGCCGCCACCTGTCCCGGCGGCCGTCACCCGGACCGTCATCGAGTCCGACTCGAGGCGGCCGGCCGCGGTCGAGCCCGAACTGATGCGCAGGGTGACGCCTCCCGAGCCGGAGCGCAAAGTCGTCGCCGTGCTACGCAGGCTCGATAACAGCCAGTCCTACGTGATCGACCGGGCGGGGTTCAGGATCGGGCGTGAGAAGCGCAGCGATCTGATCATTCCCGATAGGAGGGTGTCGCGACTTCACGCCGAGATCACCTTCAACAGGGGATCCTACCTGTTGCGAGACCTGGGCCGAACGGCCACGAAGGTGAACGGTCGCAAGATCGATGAGCCGTACAAGCTGCAGGTGGGCGACGTCCTGACGATCAGAAGCTACGAGTTCGCTTTCTTGAGACGCCCGGAGACGGCAGAGGATATCGTGCGAGCGGATGAGATCACACCGGTCCGTGGCGCCGTACCTGACGCGATCACCGTCGAGCGTAGCTCTAACAGCGCTCGCGTATTCTCCTGGCTGATCTTCCTCGTCGTCGCCGGCACAGCGGCTCTGCTACTGCTGACCTGACGCGGGCTAGTTCCCCTCCCCGCCCCTGATCTCCTCCACCGCCGCCCGCGTGCTCTCGGCGGCGGCCTTCAGGTTCTCGCCGGCCTCCTGGGCCCGGTCGATTACCTCTTCGCCCGCCTCCTTCAAATCCTCCAGCTCGGCCACCGTCTGCTCGTACATCGACTTGAAGTCGTCCTGCTGCCGATCGCGTAAGTAGTAGCCGGCCGCAACGCCGGCCGCGAAGATGAGCAGTCGTACCAAAAGCCACCTGAAAACCCTGCGTCGTCGTTCCGCCATCAGTCACCTCCGCGCTGATTCAGCGCGCCTCCAGGTCCTCGGCCGGCCAGCTCTCCTCGAGGTCGACCTGCTCCTCCTGCCACAGCCGCTCCCAGCCGGCCTCTTCGCCGCCTACCAGCCGCGCGTCCACCTCGCGCTTCAACTCACGCCAGACTTCCTCGCTGAGCAGGCCGCGGCGTAGCGCCTCGTTCAGCGCCACCCGCTGAGCTGAGAAGAGCTGCGTGCTCACACGCCCCAGCTGCCGTCGCCTTACCGCGCCATGATCGTCCGTCATGGTCGTCAGCATCTCGGCATTCTCCAGGCGCGACGCCTCGAAGTAGCGGTTCAACTTTCGATAGAGCGCGTCAGAGATCTCGCCGCGCCCGTGCAACCACTCCAGCTCGTTGAGCGCGGCGCGCGCGGCGATCGCCTGACCCTGCGCGCGCTCGAAGGCCTCCTGTATATCGGAGCGGCGCACCAGGCCCAGGCCGCGCAGCAGAGTCTTCATCGTCGAGCCCTGGACCATCAGCGAGAGGAAGACGGCGCCCAGCGTGACGGCCTTCAACTGATCGAGCTGCGACAAACCGAGCGGCAGGCCCAAGGCCAGCGCCACCGGTATGCTTCCACGCAAGCCGCCCCAGTTGATCACGTGGACCCAGCCTCGCGGCAGCCGGCGACCGGTTGTGAGCCGGTAGAAGCCGAGTGTCCCGTAGACGACTACGGCGCGGGCGACGACCATGGCCAGGAAGACGAGGCCGATCTGCGCCGCGTAGACGAAGAGACCGCCACGCTCCACCGTCAGGCCGATCATCAAGAAGAGCAGACCGTTGATCAGGAACGCACCAACGTCCCAGAAATGGGTCAAGCTCAACCGGGTGCTCGGGCTCATGGAGAAGATCCGCCCGTAGTTGCCGATGATCAGACCGGCGACGACTACGGCGATCACACCGGACACTTCCAGCCGCTCGGCCACCAGATAGGCGCCGTAGGCCAGGGCGACCGACAGTCCTACCTCGATCAGGTGGTCGTCGATCACCGAGTAGAGGCGGTGCGTGAGGTAGCCGAGCACGAGGCCGACGAGAGCGCCGCCGGCAACCACCTTGGTGAACTCGACGATCCCCTCAGCCACCGTTAGCGGCTCACCGAGCACCCAGGCCAGAACGATGATATAGAGAACGACGGCGACGCCGTCGTTGAACACCGACTCACCTTCCACGATCGTCTGCAGCCCGCGGGCCACGCCGTGCTCCTTGAAGAGAGCCAGCACCGACACCGGGTCGGTCGGACTCAACATGACCCCCAACAGGACGGCCAGCGGGACCGGCAGGCTGAGCAGGAAATGGAACCCGGTCGCCAGCAGGGCCGTCGAGGCGAGCGTGCCCAGGAGTGCGAGCAGCCCGACGGGCGTCGCGTATCGCTTGAGCAGCTCGAGGTCCATGTTGATCGTCCCCTCGAAGAGGAGGGGCGGCAGGAAGAGCAGGAGCCAGAGGTGGGGTTCGACGGGGAAGGCCGGAACGTTCGGCATCAGGCCGACGAGCACGCCTGCCAGGACGAGGGCGATGGTGTAGGGCAAGCGAATATACTTGACCACGATCGCGACCACGATCGCGACCACCAAAAGCTCAACCAGCAGAACGGTCTCTGACATGCCGGGACAAACCTAGTCGGAGAATCGCGATAGCGCCATCACTTGCGGCCGCAGCCGCGCGCACAGTAGCATCGCATGTACATGAACGACAACCTCGCGATCCGGCTGGACGGCATCCACAAGCAGTACGGCGCCAAGGTCGCCGTCGACGACCTCGACCTCGAGATCCCGCGCGCCAGCGTCTGCGGGATGCTCGGCCCGAATGGAGCCGGCAAGACGACCACCATCCGTATCATCCTCGACATCATCGGTGCGGACCGCGGCAGCATCGAGGTGCTGGGAGGGCCGCTCACCGCGTCGGCTCGCGACCGGATCGGCTACCTGCCCGAGGATCGAGGTCTCTACCCGAAGATGAAGGTCGTCGAGTTCCTGGTATTCGTCGGCGAGATCAAGGGGACGCCGCGCAGGGTCGCCGACGAGCGCGCCCGCTCCTGGCTCGATCGTCTCGATCTCGGCGACTGGACCGAGAAGAAGGTCCAGGATCTCTCTCGGGGCATGCAGCAGAAGGTGCAGTTCATCGGCACGGTATTGCACGAGCCCGAGCTGCTCATACTCGACGAACCGTTCTCGGGCCTCGACCCGCTGAACGTCGACATCCTGAAGGAGATCGTGCTGGAGCAGAAAGACCGTGGCACCACTGTTCTATTCTCGACCCACAACATGGACCAGGCGGAACGTCTGTGCGAGCGCGTTGTGATGATCAAGGACGCACGCAAGGTGCTGGACGGACCGCTGACCGAGATCCGGCGAGAAGCGTGGCTGGCCGGCAGGCGGCAGGTGCTGCTCGCAGTGGACGGCGGGGAGAGCTTCCTCGACGACGCGTCGCTGGTCAGAGCGAAAGAGGACCGCGGCACTCACGTGACCGTCTCGCTGCAGGATGGAGTCGAGCCGCAGCGCCTGCTCGAGGCGGCGATGAGCTCGGGCGCCATCGTTCATCGCTTCGAGGTGAGCGAGCCTTCGCTCCACGAAATCTTCGTCTCGCGGGCCCGTGAATAAGCTACTGGCAGTCATCCGTCGCGAGTACATCGCGCGCGTGCGCAGCAAGTGGTTCATCATCACGACCCTCCTGGCGCCCGTCTTGATGATCGGCGCCATGGTGATCCCGGTGCTCCTCGTGGTCCGTCAAGCAGAGCGTACCATTCTGATCAGCGCGGTAGACGAGACCGGCGCGCTGGTGCCGGAACTGCTGGAGACGGAGCCCTTCAAGGACGGACGTCTGCGCTACATGCCGCCTCCCGGCGGTGACAGCGAGACGGCTGTGGCGACGCTTCGCCAGCGAGTCATCGATCAGCAACTCACCGGCTACTTGTTCATCCCGGCCGACGCGCTGGACGGCGGCAGCATCGAGTTCTGGGGGCACGAGGCGGGACAGACGATCCTGCGAGCTACGCTGGTGCCGGCAACGACGACAGCGTTGCGGCGGCTCCAGGCCCGGGCGCTGGGGCTCGACCCGGCGGACGCCGAGAAGCTGACCCGTGAGGTCGACCTTCAGACCTATCGGGTGACGGACGAGGGCGCGGCCCGCGAGGAAGGCCAGACCGTGATAACGGCGCACATCCTGGCGCTGCTGATCTACCTCGTGGTACTGCTTTATGGGGCGATGATGTTGCGGGCGGCCGTCGCCGAGAAGTCGAGCAAGACGGTCGAGATCATCCTGTCGTCCCTGCGGCCCTGGCAGCTCATGCTGGGCAAGACGTTGGGCGTCGGCGCGGTCGGCCTCACCCAGATCGGCATCTGGCTCGTGTTGATCAGCGCCTTCCTACTCTACGCCGCCAGCGCGCAGGCGTTCGCCGACGCCGAGTTCCTGAAGAACCTGCCGATAGGGATCGACACCCTGTTCATCTTCGTCGGGCTGTTCCTGACGGGGTACTTCCTATACGGCGGTCTCTACGCGTCGGTCGGCGCGATCGCCAGCTCGGAGCAGGAGGCTTCCCAGCTCCAGTTCCCGGTCACCCTGCTGGTGATCATACCGGTATTCGTGATCCCCATCGTGCTGGAGACGCCGTCCAGCCAGACCAGCATCGTTCTGTCGTGGATCCCGTTCTTCACTCCGGTGCTCTTCCTCGCTCGTTACGTTCTCGGCGTCGTGGCCATCTGGGAGATCCCCCTGGTCTTCACGCTGCAGTTGCTGACCATTCTGCTCGTCGCCTGGATCGGCGGCCGCATCTACCGCGTCGGTCTGTTGATGACCGGCAAGCGGCCGACGCTGCCCGAGCTGATACGCTGGATCAGGCACGGCTGATGGCGGACGACCGGCGGAAACCGACGACCTTCGAAGCGTTTCTGCCCTTCGTGGCGATGGCGCTGCTTCTGGGGGTCGGCTACGGTGTCTACCGCCTGCGCATCGAGGTCCTGCTGATCGCCGCGGCGGCGGTCGCCGGCCTGGTCGCCGTTCGCCTCGGCTACACCTGGGCGGAGCTACAGGAGGGGATCATCACGGGGATCGCCAAGGCGCTACCCGCGGCGTTGATACTGGTATGCGTAGGCGCGCTGATCAGTACCTGGATCGCCGCCGGTACGATCCCGCTTCTCTTGCGGATCGGGCTGCACACGATCTCACCGCGCTTCTTCCTCGTCACCGCTTGTGTGCTCTGCTCGTTGGTCTCGCTGTTCACGGGAACGTCATGGGGGACGGTGGGCACGATCGGCATCGCGTTGATCGGTGTCGCGGGCGGCCTCGGTGTTCCCGCCGGTGCGGCAGCGGGCGCCGTCGTCGCCGGCGCATATTTCGGCGACAAGCTCTCTCCGTTCTCCGACACGACGAACCTGGCACCAGTCGCCGCCGGCTCGAACCTGTTCGATCACATCCGTCACATGCTGTGGACCACGCTACCGGCCTGGACGCTGGGCCTGCTGGTCTACTTCGTTGTGGGGCTGCGCAGCGAGCCGGCCTCGTCACCGGAGCGCGTGGCGGCGATACTCGAGACGCTGGCGAACGCCTTCGTGATGAGCCCCTGGGCCCTCCTTCCACTACCGGTCGTGCTCTACTTCGCCTTGCGGCAACGCCCCACAATACCGGGCATCCTGCTGGCGTCGGCGCTGGCAGGCGCTATCGCCGTCATCTTACAGGGTGAATCGTTGCGCGACGTGGCGGAGGCGGCCGTGACGGGCTACGTCCCCGATACGGGCGACCCGGCCGTGGACGGCCTGCTCTCGCGCGGCGGCATGGGCCCCATGATGGAGGTCACCCTCATCGTCTTCGCCGCCTTTTCCTTCGCCGGAATCGCCAACCGGGCCGGGCTGCTCGATGTCGCCCTAGGCCACCTGATGCGCCTGACCCGCTCGACCGGCCAGCTCGTCGCAGCGACGGTGAGCTCGACCATATTCACGGCATTGATCACCGGCTCCAGCTACTTGACGATCCTGATGCCCGGCGAGCTGTTCGCGCCCGCCTACCGGCAGCGCGGCCTGGCAGCCAAGAACCTGTCGCGGACGCTCGAGGACAGCGGCACGGTGGTCGTGCCGCTGATACCGTGGTCGGCCGCCGGCGTTTTCATGGCGACGACCCTCGACGTGCCGACGCTCAGCTACCTGCCCTGGGCCGTCCTCAACTACACGGGATTCCTATTCGCGATTCTGTATGGCCTTACCGGCATCGCGATAGCGCCGCGGGTGCGGGAAGATGAGAGCCTGCCGGGGAGTTAGAGACTCGACAGCCGACAGCCGACAGCCGACAGCCTACATTCGAGTACAGCCCGACTGCCGACGCCCGACTACCAACGTTCGACGTCCGCGGAATATCGAGCGTCGAACGTTGGTAGTCGGGCAGTACTCGGGCGTCGAATGTCGAATGTAGGCTGTCGAATGTTGAGCTTCTTTCTTTCTTAGCCGTGCTCGATTTCCGCCTCAGCAACGCGCCGCGGCCAGCGAGCTGTGATGACCAGAACGCCGGCAATGATCACGGCTGTCGCCACGATCACACGCGCGTTGAGCGGCTCATCGGCGAGCGCCCAGCCGAGGAAGATGGCGACGACGGGATTCACGTAAGCATGGGTGATCACGCGGGCCGGGGAGGTGACCTTGAGCAACCAGAGGTAAGCGCTGAGTGCGATGATCGACCCAAAGACGGTGAGATAGGCGAGTGACAGCAGCGAGCGCTGCGAGACGGCGGTCACGTTCAGCGTCCCCCACTCGCCGAACACCATACCGACCAGCAGGAGAATGACGCCGCCGGCCAGCATCTCCATGCCAATCGCCAGTATCGGCGACGCTGGCAGGTGTCCCGCTCGGGTGTAGAGCGAGCCGAACGACCAGGTGACCGTTCCCAAGAGGATCGCACCGGCACCCAGGGGGTCGATGCGACCGGCGCCGGCGAGTTGTTCGGGCCCCACCAGAAGAACCACACCGGCGAATCCGAGCAGGATCCCCGCGATCACCTTGCGGTCCGGACGCGGGCCGGCGAAGAACAGCCAGTCGATCAGCACCATCCAGAGCGGTCCGACGGCGACGATCAGCGCTGCCGCGCCCGACGGCACACGTAGCTCCGCCCACGATACTCCGCCCACGCCGATCGCCAGCATCAGAACTCCCACCATCGCCGCGGCGACCCAGTGGGAACGGGCCGGACGCAGCGCGCCGCGCCAGCGCGCCCAGAGATACATGATCAGCCCAGCGGCGACGAAGCGCACACCGGTCATCGAGAAGGGTGGGAGCGTTTCGATGGCGAAGCGGATGGCCAGGTAGGTCGAGCCCCAGATCAGGTAGATGGCGGCGAAACCCGCCAGCAGGCCCAACCGAGTGGGGCCAGCGGTCGCCGAGGTTCCAGGAGCTCGTTCCTGTTGCATGATGTTGGAGCAAGTACGGCAGCGGGGAAGGGAATGCAAGGGTGCCAAGGGGAGAGCGGCAGTGGGCGCTGGCGCGGCGCGGCAGACAGGGCGCATATTGCCCGTATCATGAGCGTTACGACGATCCAGGCGCCCATCCAGCGAGCCCAGGAGCAGGCCTCGGCCGTGCAGGGAGTGATGGGGCGCTTATTCGACTCACTGGCCAGCGGCGGCGCGCTGGAGAAGCTGGCCATATTCGTGCTCGTCGGCTTCGCGCTCTACGCCCTCTCGCGGCTCTTACGCCGCGGCATCGACGCCCACATCGAGGACGTCAATCAGCGGCACCAGCTCCGGAAGATCGTCGCCTACGGCTTCTGGATCGCACTGGTGGCGGCCAGCGTCGTGCTGTTCGCCGAACGCCTGGCGCTGGCGGATGTCGGCACGATCCTCGGCCTCATCGCGGCCGCCGTCACGATCGCTCTCGCCGATGTCGTTCGCAGCCTGGCCGGCTGGGTCTACATCAACTCGCGCCGCGGAGTGGAGATCGGATGCCGTATCCAGGTCGACGGCATGATCGGCGACGTCATCGATATCAGCCTGCTGAAAACGACGATGCTAGAGGTGGGTGCACCGCTGGTCCACGCGCTCCAGTCGACCGGCCGGATCGTGACCGTGCCCAACAGCGTGTTCCTCAACAAGAACGTCATCTCATCTGCGACGGTGAACCCGCTGGTCTGGCAGGAGACCCAGATACTGGTCACGTTCGAGAGCGACTGGAAGCGGGCGCGCGAGATCATGCAGGAAGTGGCGATGGAGATGTACGAGGAGATCGTTCCCGAGCTGCGCGCCGGGTTCGAGAACCTGGAGCGCGAGTACGCGTTCCGGCTCGGATCCACCGCGCCGATCGTCTACACCCAGATCGCCGACTCCGGCGTGATGCTCACGCTGCGCAACCTGACGTTGGTCAGACGCCGGCGCTCGACGACCGATCGCATCTCCACGACGATCCTCGACCGGTTCGCGCAGGAACCGACGATCGACTTCGCTTACCCCACCTATCGGGTGTATCGGCTGGACGGTGACGGGGAAGTGATGCCACCACCGGGGGTATAGCGGCTCGAGACATTTCAATATCCAATAACCCACACTCCATATCCCAGTCTCAAGGATTATTCAAGCTTCAAGAGGCAAGATCCAAGGCTCAACCGAAGTAGCGCTCTCTTCGGTTGAGCGTCGAACCTTCAGGCTTGCTCCTTGTTACTCGAGAAGTCCTTGGAATTTGGACATCGGATATCGGTTACTGGATATTGACTCCAACAAGGAAACCGGCCGCCAATCCGATGACTGACGGCCGGTTTGGGGGTCTGGCTCAACCGACGCAACGCCTCAGGGCGCCGCCGGGTTCACTACCCCCGGTCAAAGGGCGGTAGCTTGGCCTACACCACCTCGAGGCAGTCGCTTGCCCGTGCCGGTTGGCCAGAAGATTCAACAGACACTGGACCACCTCCTTTCGCTAGAGTTCGAGCCTAGGGCACTAACACCGTGCGGCGACGCAGGTTACCGCGTTCGCCGCTTCTTCCCAAGCTAGGCTGTCCCCGGGGCCGAAGCAAGGACCGGCGCTCGCCCAGCCACTCCCGCAGCCGCACGTTCTCAGCCCAGTTCGGGCGGGTCCCGCGGCGCCTTGACGGCGCCATTCTCGGCCAGGTATTGTGACGCGCCGACTGAACTGACGCCGATCACGATTTTATCGCATGCGGAGGAGCCATGGCTGACGCAAATGTCCCAAACAACATGCTCTACACCGAAGAGCACGAGTACATCCTGAAGTCCGGCGATGACGAGATCGTCGTCGGGATCACCGACTGGGCCCAAGGCGAGCTGAGCGACGTCGTGTTCGTCGAGTTGCCCGACGTCGGGAGCTCGTACGCCAAGATGGAGCCGTTCGGCACGATCGAGGCGGTGAAGGCCGTTTCGGAGCTCTACACGCCGGTCGGCGGAGAGGTGGTCGCGGTCAACGAGGCCTTAGGGGACGATCCAGCCCTCGTCAATCGCGACCCTTACGGCGACGGATGGATGGTCAAGCTGCGCGTGAACGATCCGACGGAGCTTGACGCGCTACTCAGCCCCGACCAGTACAAGGCGCTGATCGCCGAGAGCTAGTGTCGCCGGAGATCTCCTAGGCACTCGAACCCAGAACCAGGACAGCGGCTATACCATGAGCTTTATCCCGCACTCTGACGCGGATCGCAAGGAGATGCTCCGCACGATAGGCATCTCTTCAGAGGATGAGCTGTTCACCGACATACCGGAGAAGCTTCGCCTCTCTGCACCGCTCGATCTGCCGCCCGCGCTCTCGGAATGGGAAGCGGTCAGGGCCCTCCATCAAATCGCGCAGGACAGCCGCCACCTCGTCTGCTTCGCCGGCGCGGGCTACTACGACCACTACGTCCCGGCTGCCGTAGACCATCTGATCAGGCGCAGCGAATTCTACACGGCGTACACGCCGTACCAGGCGGAGGTGAGCCAGGGTACGCTGCAGTCGATCTACGAATTCCAGAGCATGGTGTGCGAGCTCATGGGTCTCGACGTCGCCAACGCGTCGATGTACGACGGCGCGTCCGCGATGGCGGAGGCCGCTATGATGGCGCAGTCGATTCAGAGGAAGCGCGAGAAGATCGTCCTCTCCATCACGGTGAACCCGCATCACCGGCAGGTGCTGGACACCTACAACCTCGGCCTGCAGATGCCGGTGGAGATCGCCCCGCGCACAGCATCCGGCATCACCGACCTGGACGCCTTGAAGGACCTGGTCGACGATCAGACCGCGGCGGTCATCGTGCAGAGCCCGAACTTCTACGGTCTGCTCGAGGACTTCGAGGCCGCTGCCAGTCTCGCCCACGACGCCGGTGCCCTTCTCATCGCCGTCGTCGACCCGGTCTCACTGGCGATCCTCAAGAGCCCGGGTGAGTGCGGCGCCGACATCGCGGTGGCGGAAGGCCAGCCGTTCGGGATCCCGCTCAGCTACGGGGGACCGGTCCTCGGAATGCTGGCGGCTCGCCAGGCACACATCCGTCATATGCCCGGCCGCATCGTCGGTGTCACGGAAGATGTGGACGGCCTGCGCGGCTTCGTGCTCACGCTGCAGACGCGTGAACAGCACATCCGGCGCGAGAAAGCGACGAGCAACATCTGTACTAACCAGGGTCTCTGCGCGCTGGCAGCCACCATCTACCTCTCCACGGTAGGCCGGGAAGGGCTGCGCCAGGTTGCCGAAACCAGCACGCAGGTCGCCCACTACGCCTACGACCGCATCATCGAAATGGGCCTCGAGCCCATGTTCCCGGGGTCGCCTTTCTTCCGCGAGTTCGCACTGAAGACTAAGGGACCGGCCCGCGAGGTCATCAGGCGCGGCGATAAGCGCGGTATCCTCGCCGGCGTGGCGCTGTCACGGTTCCCCCACATCGACGTGGACGACGGCCTGCTGATCGCATTCACGGAGAAGAGATCGAGGGACGACGTAGAGCTACTTCTGGAAGTACTGAAGGAGGCGTAAGATGCCCAAGCTCACGTTTCATGGCCACTCTTGTTTCACGCTGTCGGCCAACGACGGCACGGTTCTCGTCATCGACCCGTTCCTCTCAGGCAGCCCGGTCGCCGACATAGGCCCGGATGCCGTCGGGAATTGCGACTACATGCTGTTCACCCACGGTCATGGCGACCACATCGGCGACGGGTTCGAGATCGCCGAGCGCACCGGCGCCATGGTGGTCTCGACGTTCGAGATCGTGTGCTTCGCTCAGCAGGTGAAGGGGATCGAGAGAGCACACCCGCTGCACATCGGTGGCGGATACCACTTCCCGGTCGGATACATCAAGATGACCCCCGCCCTGCACGGCGGAGCCGTCGAGGGCGATGAGTCGGGGCAGTACACGACGGTGCCGGGTGGCTTCCTGATCACCTTGGACGGTGTCACCTTCTACCACGCCGGCGACACGGCGTTGATCACCGACATGCAGCTGCTGAAAGGCAAGGTTGACGTGGCCTGCCTGCCCATCGGCGACAACTTCACGATGGGGCCAGAGGACGCGGTGCGAGCGGTGGAGATGATCGAGCCCAAAACGGTCATCCCGATGCACTACAACACATTCGACATGATCAAGCAGGATCCGAACGCGTTTGCGAAACAGGTTGGCTCGCTAGCACGGGTGGCGGTTTTGGAGCCCGGGCAAAGTCTCGACTTCTAGTGATGACGACAATGACCAATAAAGATCCACGCACCAAAACATCGTCCCTCATCTTCGAGCTCTCCCAGCCCGGACGGCGCGGCACCGTCGTTCCGCGGGCCGACGTCCCCAGTGCACCGCTGGAAGAGCTACTGCCGGCGGCGGCGCTCAGAAAGGAGCCGCCGGGCCTACCCGAGGTACCGGAGCACGACGTGGTGCGCCATTTCACTGAGATCTCGTTGAAGAATCATCACGTCGACAGGGGGTTCTACCCTCTCGGGTCGTGCACGATGAAGTACAATCCGAAGGTCAACGAGATGACGGCGCGACTGCCCGGGCTCGTCGACCTTCATCCCTTCCAGCCGGTCTCGGCAGTACAGGGCGCGCTGAAGCTCATGTGGGAGCTCGGCGAGATGCTCAACGAGATCTCCGGGATGGATGCGATCACACTGCAGCCCGCCGCCGGCGCCCAAGGCGAGTTCGTCGGCGCGCTGCTGTTCCGCGCCTACCACCAAGCTCAGGGCGACCCGCGCAAGAAGATCATCATCCCGGACAGCGCCCACGGTACGAACCCGGCGACGGTGGCGATGGCCGGCTACGATCTGGTCACCTTGAAGTCTGACGCGAAGGGGCGAATGGATCCTGCCGTCCTGGAGGCGGAGTTAGGGGAAGACGTGGCCGGCGTGATGCTCACCAACCCGAACACGCTGGGGGTGTTCGAGTCGGAGATCGAGACGATCGCGCGCCTCGTGCACAACGTCGGCGGCTTGTTGTACATGGACGGCGCGAACCTCAACGCGCTGATGGGTGTTACGCGCCCCGGCGATCTGGGGTACGACATCGTCCACATCAACTTGCACAAGACGTTCTCGACCCCGCACGGCGGTGGCGGGCCCGGCTCGGGCCCGGTCGCGGTGAAGGAGCATCTCGCTCCCTTCCTGCCGCTGCCCATCCTCAATCAGAACCAGGACGGCAGCTACGGGCTCGACTGGGAGCGCCCCACAAGCATAGGGAAGGTTCACGGCTTCTGGGGCAATTTCGGGGTGCTCGTGCGAGCCTACACGTATATGCGGATGCTCGGTCAGGAGGGCATCGCCGAGACCGCCAAGGCGGCGGTGCTGAACAACGCCTACATCTCGGCCCGACTCGGAGATACCTACGAGCTGCCCTACGGGCGCGGGCTACACGAGTCGGTGTTCTCGGGCGCCTTCCTGAAGAAGCACGGCATACGCACCCTCGATGTGGCCAAGCGCCTGCTCGACTTCGGCATACACGCACCCACCGTCTATTTCCCTCTCATCGTAGCCGAAGCGATCATGTGCGAGCCGACAGAGACGGAGACCAAACAGGAACTGGACCGCTTCTGCGATGCCATGTTGCAGATAGCCGAGGAGGCGGCCAGCGATCCGGAATTCGTCAAAGGTGCGCCCTACACAACGCCCGTCAGGCGGCTCGATGAAGCCCGTGCCAATCGCCAGCCTGACGTGCGCTATCGGGCCGGTTGAGCGCCGCTCCGTCCGGCTGAGACAGTCCCCCGCGGCACGATACTAGGCCTGGCCCTACTACGAGGAGCCGAGCCGAATCTTGAGCAAAACCCAGCCGCTGGCGACCGGCGAGGCGCCGCCGGATGCGTCCCGCGCGCCTCAGACCGCCTGGCGACTCATCGAGACACCGGCCGACACCGGCGCACGCAACATGGCGGCCGACATGGCGCTGGTGGATTCGGTGCGCGCGGGTGGCCTGCCGGTGCTCCGCTTCTATCGCTGGTGGCCGGCCTGCATCTCTCTGGGTCGCAACCAACCGGCCAAGGACCACTATGACATAGAAGAGGCGAAGCGACGCGGCATCGACTTCGTGCGGCGTCCGACCGGGGGACGGGCCGTATTCCATCATCGCGAGGTCACCTACTCGGTGATCGTCCGGGACCGGCAACTGGGAGGGCCCCGGCGCACCTACGAGGCGATTCACCGGGCCCTGCTGGCCGGTCTGCGCCTGCTCGGCGCCCCCACCGATTTGGTCGAAGATCTCGGCGAAGGCGTCCGGCCCTCGACCGTCCCCTGCTTCAAGAGGCTGGACGGCGGCGCCATAGTCTCTGGGATGCGCAAGCTGGTGGGAAGCGCCCAGCTCCGGGAGGGCGGCATCCTCCTGCAGCATGGCTCGCTGCTCCTGACGGGCGACCAATCGCCCACCGTACAGCTCTTGAAGGTCAAGTGGAAGGAGGACACATCGGAGCCGCCGGCAGCCCTGGACGAAATCCTGAAACACCTCCCCACCTGGTCCGAGCTTATCGACAACCTGGCCAGTGGCTTCGAGCGCCTGCTGGGGATCCAGCTTACCGAGTCGGTGCTAGATGAAGAAGAGAAGGCCCTTGTCGCAGATTACAGCCGTCGCTTCTCCGACCCCGAGTGGACATGGCGTCTCTAGATCTCGGACCATCCGTGCTAGCCGGCTCGATCGCGCTCCTCGCACTCGCCTGCGGCGGCGAGCCGCCGGCCACGCCGATCGCGGAGGGTGGCGCTACCGCGGGGGGCACCGTAATCATCGCTTTCAACGGGGAGATGCAGTCGTTCAATCCGTTGGTGAACACGGACCAGAACACCAACGAAGTCATCTACTACATGCTCTTCACCCCGCTGGTCCAGTACGACGCATCCTTCCAGCCAAGGCCGCACCTCGCCGCCAGCTGGGAACTGGAGCCGGAGGCGGTCACTTTCCATCTGAACCGCGATGTGCGCTGGCACGACGGTGTGCCGGTCACTGCCTATGACGTCGAGTTCACGTTCGAGACAGCCAAGAACCCGGAGACCGCATCGGTACTCTCATCCGCCTATCTCGAGCTGGTGGAGTCTTCCCAAGTCATTGACTCCTTCACCATTCGCTTCGAGTTCACCCAGCCACACGCCCGGCCGCTGGACGGGTTCTGGTGGGCTCCTGTCCCCAGACATCTGCTAGAGGACACGCCCGCCTCGGGAATGGTGCGCGCCGCCTTCAACAGGCAGCCGACGGGAAGCGGCCCGTTCCGCTTCGTGAGCTGGGAGTCCGGCGAGAGCATCACGTTGATACGGAACCCGGATTACCCAGAGTCGATGGGAGGGCCGCCGAGCCTCGACCGGGCGATCCTCCGGTTCATCGGCGAGCCGGCGACGTTGCTCTCGGAGTCGCTCACCGGCCAGATCGATGTGAATGCGTCGCTCTTCCCTCACCAGGCGGAGCAGACGGACAAGACCCCGGGCGTCAGCCTGATGCCGTATCCCTTCCGTGAGTACTATTACATAGGCTGGAACGTGCGCAGGCCGCTGCTCAGCGATCCACGCGTCAGGCGCGCCCTAGCGATGGCACTGGATCGACAGCAGCTCATCGATGTCTTGATGTACGGCTACGGTCAACTGGCGACGGGGACGATCGCGCCCTGGCATCCCATGTATTCGGCGATCGACCCGCTGCCTTACGACCCCGAACGGGCGGCAGCCCTCTTGTCCGAGGCGGGCTGGATCGACAGAGATGGTGATGGTGTCCGTGAGGACGAGAGGGGAACGCCGTTTCGGTTCACGCTGATGACCAACCACGAGAATCCGGTGCGGGTGGACATCGCTCAGGTCGCGCAATCGCGCCTCGCTCAAATCGGCGTGGCGGCGAACGTGAGGACTCTGGAGTGGCAGGCGCTTCTGTCGATGCATCGCGGCCGCGAATTCGACGCCGTCGTGCAGAGCTGGGTACTCGACAATTTCCGCGTCGACCCCGCGGCGCTGTTTCACTCCTCGCAGGCCGACCTGCCGGGAAGCTACAACCGCAGCGGCCTCAAGGACGAGCGTGTCGATCGACTGATCGAGCAGGCAACATCCACGACGGACGCCGATAGCGCGCGACGAACCTGGACCGAGTTCTCGATCGCGCTTCAGGACGCACAACCCTTCACCTTCCTCATGTGGGTCGACGAATTGTCCGCCGTCTCCGATCGAATCGAGGGCGTCGAGATGGACGCCCGCGGAACGCTGGTGACGATCGCTGATTGGTGGATTCCGGTGGAGCTTCGGAAGTACGCAAGTGAAAGGGGCAGTTGAGGTTATGCGGAGAGCGTTGTTAGGCGGCCTGGGCGTGAGCCTGCTGCTGGCGGGTTGTGGTGGGGACGATCGAGCGGGCGACGCGGGCCTGGTCCCCGACTCTTTGCGATACGGCGGCACCGCGGTGGTGGCCTCCGACTTCGAGGTCAACTCGATGAATCATTTCGTTAGCGTCGATGAGATCTCGCGACAGCTACAGATCTTCGTTCTCTTCATGACGTTGATTCAATACGACGAGACCCTGGAGCCCGTGCCCTATCTGGCCGAGCGCTGGGAGACGAGGGCGACCGGCGAAGGACTGACCCTGGTTTTCCATCTTCGTGATGATGTGAGGTGGCACGACGGCGAGCCGACCACGGCGTACGACGTGAAATTCACGTTCGACCGAATCAAAGACCCGACGACGGCGTACCCCCGCGCGTCGCTGCTCGCACTCTACGACAGTGCCGTCGTCCAAGACTCTCTCACCATCGCTCTCTACTTGCAGCGGCATCCCGGCTACATGGATCCGTGGCGCACCATCACACCGATGCCCCGGCACATCCTCGGAGATGTCCCGGCCCTGGAACTGCCGCATCACCCGTTCGGCGCGGAGAGTCCGGTCGGCAACGGACCGTTCCGCTTCGTCGAGCACCGAAGCGGCGACCGCTGGGTGTTCGAAGCGAACGCCGACTTCCCCGAATCGCTGGGCGGCCGGCCATTCTTGGACCGGCTCGTCTATCGGGTACTCGGAGAGCCCGCAACGCGACAGGCCGAGTTCATCGCCGGCGGAGTCGACGTCTCCATCATCGTGCCGCCGGGACAGGTAGCCGAGATCGAAGCTCATCCAGAGATCCGCATCATCTCGTATCCGAATCGCAACTATGGATTCATCAACTGGAACGGCCGCCGCCCACTCTTCCAAGACGCACGGGTTCGCCGCGCGATGACGTTGGCAATCGATCGCCAGCGTATCGTCGACGTAGTGCGGCAGGAATTCGGTCAAGTCGCGAAAGGCCCGGTCCCGCCCTTCCATTGGGCTTACCATGCGGACCTCGAGCCTTTGCCGTACGACCCGGACAGCGCACGCGCGCTTCTGGATGAGGCCGGCTGGGTGGATCAGGACGGCGACGGGATACGCGAGCGGGACGTCATCAAGGCCTCTTTCGAGCTGAAGACCAACCCGATCTCGACTCGCGAAGATATCGTGACACTCGTGCAGTCGGACCTCGCGCAGATCGGCGTCGAGGTGAGCATCCGGCTCCAGGAGGCCGAGAGCCTGGGCCAAGACATCACGAGTCAGGAACGCAGGTTCGATGCATTCATGCTCGGCTGGAGCGCTGAATTCAACCTCGACGACAGAATCCTTTTCGCTTGCTCGCAGCTGGACAACCCGTTCCAGTGGGCTTCCTACTGCAACCCGCGGGTCGACGAGATCCTCGAGCAGGTGGCGTTGATGGAAGACCGCTCGAAGGCCCTCCCTCTCTGGCACGAGTACCAGGAGACCCTACAGTGGGAGCAGCCGTACACGTTCCTCTATTACGATGTGCGTGCCAACGCGGTGCGCGACTGGGTGCACGACGTGCAGATGGACATTCGTGGTGACTTCGTGAACGCGAAAGACTGGTGGATCGAGCCAGGCAGTCGCCGCTAGATGACCGCCTATATCGTCCGCCGCCTGCTCCAGGCGATCCCGCTGCTACTCGGGATCCTCACGCTGGTCTTCATCATCATGCAGGCCGTGCCGGGCGACCCGATGGCGCTCTACATGCAGCCCGGCGTGGCCCCGGAAGTGCTCGAGCAGATGCGTCAGAACTGGGGATTGGATCAACCGGTTCACGTGCAGTACTTCCGTTGGCTGAAGAGCTTCCTGACGGGTGACCTGGGGTTCAGCCTGACCCAGAACCGGCCGATAACCGCTATCCTGGCCGAACGGATCCCCAACACGCTGATCCTGAGCGGGACCTCGCTGTTGCTGATCTTCGGACTCGGGATCGCGATCGGCATCGTCCAGGCCGTTCGGCAGCGCTCGCTGCTCGACCACTCGCTGACCTTCTCCGCCCTGTTCATCTACTCGATGCCCAGCTTCTGGCTGGGACTGATGCTGATCCTGATCTTCGCCTACAAGGCGCACATGATCGCCTGGTGGCCAGACGTCTTGAAGTTCCCCGCTTCCGGCATGACGAGCGTCAACTACGACCTGATGGGCGGGTGGGGAAGGTTGGCGAACAGGCTGCACCACCTGGTGCTGCCGTCGATCGCGCTCGGCGTCTCGTCGGCGGCCAGTATCGCCCGCTACATGCGAAGCTCCATGCTCGAGGTGATCCGTCAGGACTACATCAGAACCGCCCGAGCCAAAGGCTTGCCGGAGCGCGCCGTGATCCTGAAGCACGCGCTGAAGAACGCGCTGCTGCCCATCATCACGCTGCTCGGGCTCTACCTGCCCTTCCTGTTCAGCGGTGCGGTACTCGTGGAGCACGTGTTCGCCTGGCCGGGGATGGGCAGCACGATCGTGGACGCGATAAGCCAGCGCGACTACCCGCTGATCATGGCCACGAGCTTCGTCTTTGCGGTGATGGTCGTCATCGCCAACCTCATCGCCGACATCCTCTACGCCGTCGTCGATCCGAGGATTCGCTATGAGTGAGAAGCGCGAACGCGCGCCGCGCGCCGCCGCGCTGGTGCCCGGCCTACCCCTGCTGATGGAAGGGCACCGGCAGGCCGGGCTGTCGCTGATGGCGCTGGCGGCAGGCATGCTGGCGGTGCTCGCCTTCGGGTTCGACCGCGTGATGCAGACCTTCACGGCGGGCCAGGCCGATCACTGGGTCGCGCTGTTCACGCTGGCGGCCGGCCTGGTCGCGGCCTGGGGCTTGAGCGCAGCGGCGGTGCTGAGAGGGCCGCAGGCGGACGCGAGCGGCATCTCCGAGTGGACGATCGCCTGGCGCGAGTTCAAGATGAACCGGCTGGCAGTGCTCGGGCTCTACTTGATGGTCGCCCTCTACCTCGCCACGCTCCTCGCCCCCTTCCTCACCCCGTACGAGCCGAACTTGATACTCGCCGACATCGCGGAAGCCCGGCACCTGCCGCCATCGCTCGAGCATCTGCTGGGGACGGACAAGTACGGACGCGATGTATTGACCCGGTTGCTCTACGGCGCGCGGATCAGCCTGTCGATCGGCTTCGTCGCTGTGACCATCTCGATCACGTTGGGCACGGTGATCGGTGCGGTGAGCGGCTTCTTCGGAGGGATCGTCGATACCACCCTGATGCGGCTCGTCGATACGCTGATCTCGTTCCCGCGTCTCGTGCTGTTGATCATGGTGATCGCACTGTTCCAGCCGTCGATTCTGATCGTCATCG
>JBDHHZ010000014.1:0-22309 GCA_039589115.1 Gemmatimonadota bacterium
CCGCGCTGGTCGATCGCGATGATCTCCATGCCGGCCGGGACAGCTTCGAGCAGAGCATCCGACTCCTTCTGCACTATGCGGCCCTCGTCAGAGCCACGCGTGATGCGCTCGGAGCGCACGTCCAGGGTCTCGAAGCGGAAATAATGGCCTGCCCGCGCCTCGTAATCCTGGATCGCCTCCGCCAGGCCGGGCATCTTTGGAGTGCCCACCGATACGATCATCACCTTCACGGGACTCTCGACCCCCGTCTCGTCAGTCCGAGGGGATCACGAAGCTGTCCCGTAGGAATGCCTCGTTGTCCCTGTGGGGGTAGTCCGTGACGAAGTGCAGGCCCCTGCTTTCATGCCGCCAGAGGGCGCAGCGGACTACCAGGCCCGCGACGCCGAGCATGTTGAGTGCTTCGGCAGCATCCGCCCAGCGCTCGCCGTCACCCGAGCCCGGGCTCCCCTCCGCCAGCGCCGTCCACTTGGCCCGCAACTCCTTCAGTCGCCCAGCGCCTTCGATCATCTCGCTGTTGGTGCGCACGATGCCAAGGTGCTCCCACATGAGGCGCTTCAATCGATTGCGCAGGTCTCGCAGCTCTTCGACCGGGCAGCCCGACAGATCGGCTGGAGGTTCGCATTCCCCTCCGTCTGGTGCCGGTACGAATGGTAGCCGCTGTACCATTCGCGAGGCCGCACGCTCCGCGAACACGACGGCCTCCAACAATGAGTTGGAGGCGAGTCGATTGGCGCCATGCACGCCGGTACAGGCGCATTCACCCGCCGCGTAGAGGCCAGGGAGCGTGGTGCGTCCGTCGTTGTCGGTCCATACACCTCCACAGACATAGTGAGCGGCTGGGACCACAGGTATCTGATCGGTTCGCGCATCGACGCCCTTGTCGCTGCAACCCTTCAGAATGGCGGGAAAGCGCTCCTCCAATCGCGCAGCCGGGATGTGAGTGGCATCGAGCCAGACGTGTGACATCGCGCTCTTCTTCAATTCGCTGTGCACGGCCCGAGCGACGATATCTCTGGGCGCCAGGTCGGCCCGCGTGTCGTACGCACCCATGAAAGCATTGCCCTCCTGGTCTCGAAGCACGGCGCCTTCGCCGCGCAGGGCCTCCGAGATCAGGAATGCGTGCTCTTCGGCCGGGTAGAGAGCGGTGGGATGGAACTGAATGAACTCCATGTTCGCGATAGTCGCCCCACCCCGATAGCCGAGTGCTACGCCGTCACCCGTGGCGATGGAGGGATTGGTGGTGTGACAGTAGATGGCCGCGCTACCGCCGGCGGCGAGCATGGTAGCGCGGGCGCGCACCTGAATCGCCTTGCACGCCTCGACATCGAGGACCCAGGCGCCGACGCATCGCCGGCGGCCTTCCCAGCACTCGGTTCTAAGGGATAGGACCATGAGGTGCTCGAACATGCGAATGCGGGGGTGATCGGCTACGGCGCGGTCGAGTGCGTCCTCAATGGCGGACCCGGTCTTGTCCTGACTGTGGACAATGCGGGAATGGGAGTGCCCGCCTTCTCTGCCCAGCGCCAGGCCCCCTCCGTGTTCGGAGAAGTGCACTCCCCACTCGATCAGATCGGCTACAGCCCGCGGCCCGCTCTGCACCAGGGTCTCGACCCGGTCGAGATGGCAAAGCCCGGCACCCGCGTCCAGGGTGTCGTGAATGTGATGTTCGAACGAGTCGTCGCTGTCGACTACCGCGGCGATCCCACCTTGAGCGTAGTTCGTGTTCGAATCGAGCCGGGCCTTCTTGGTCACCAATGCGACGTCGGCGTGCTCGGCCACGCGGAGCGCGAAAGTGAGTCCGGCGATCCCACTCCCGATGACCAGAATGTCGGTGTCGATGCTCGTCATCCCTGGCTCTCCGTCAGGCGCTGCGAGCCGCCCGCCAAGTTTGCGATCAGTTGATCGACTTTATCGGCTCCAGACTCCCAAACTACACTTTGGAGCGCGACGTACATTTCGATCCCGGGTGGCAGTGCCGGTGCCAGCTTGACGGCATCCTTCAGCGTCGCGACCAGCGGGCCCGGTCCCGCAGCTTCTCCGATCTCGGAAACCTCCGCCTCGCTGTATCGGTGATGATCGGAAAAAGCACGTCGCTTCTCAATCCTCAGCCCTGCTACCTCGAGTTGGGTCCAAACGGTCTCCGGCTTGGCCACGCCGGCCACCGCCAGCCCGCAGCGGAAACCCTCCGGTTCGATGGCCTCCTCCAGGCAGCCGGTGCCTCTATCGTACCGCGCCAGGCCGGACAGGCCGATGTAGGCATCGGCCCGCGGCAGCAGCGGCTGCAATTCCGCCAACCGCTCGCTGACTCTAGCCGACTCCTCTCGGGGCGCGACCTTGCGGGTGGTGACGATCAAGCCCGCCCGATCCAAAGCGCTCAAGGGCTCGCGCCAGGGGCCGCGCGGCAGCAGATGTGGAGCCTCATTCCATTCCTCCGCCGAGAACAAGACAATGTACGCGTCGGCGCGCAATGCTCGGTGCTGGAACGCATCGTCGAGTACCGCGACCTCGGCCCCGCTCGCGTGCGCTTCTTTCACTCCGGCGACTCGATCGGCAGAAACGTACACCGGCACGTCTGGGTTGAGCAGCCGATGGACCCGATCCTCATCGGCTCCGTAGCCGCGCATCACGATCGCCGTTCTCGTGCCGCAAGAGTTCAGACTGCCGGCGAGCCAAGCTGTCAGCGGTGTCTTTCCGGTGCCGCCCACCGTGAGGTTGCCGACGGCGAGAGTCGGGATCGGTGATCTCGCGGAGCTCAGCAGTCCCCGGTCGTAAGCCCAACTACGGGCCGCCACTCCAAACCTGAAAGCCCACTCGGCGGGGCCGAGCAGAGAGAACAGAGCACGATAGGCCGGACCGTGCGGCCCATCGCGGCTCCACAGCTGTTGGTGCCAGTCGCTCATCTCAGCCTGCTGGTCTCACTCCGGGTCGTCGACCGCTGCCTTCAGTCCGAGGAGGTCTGCCTCCAGCTCGCTTGCGTACGCCTCCAGGTCACGTACCGAGCAGTCGCGGGGGATGTGGCGCGGCTTCCCAATGGCCACGCGAACCGTTCCGAGGGGCTTCGGAATCATGAAACGATCCCAACCCTCGATCCACCACGCACGGTGCGTCCCGGCTACGACCGGGATCACAGGCGCCTGGGTAATCCTGGCAGCTTGCAGCGCCCCGGGCTTCACCTTCTCTCTCGGGCCCTGCGGTCCATCGGGCGTGATCGCCAGAGACTGGCCCGCCCGCAGTTTCCTGACCAGCGCACGCAGTGCCTGATAGCCACCACGGGTGCTCGAACCACGCACCGCATCATAACCGAGCCCGAGACCGACCCGGGTCAGATATTCGCCATCGCGATGCTGGCTAACCAGCGTGACGAGTCCTTTACCGCGATATAGGTAGAGTAATGGAAGGAGGCGGCCGTGCCAGGTCACGAAGATGACCGGTTCCCCAGCTCCCCAACTAGACTCCTGATGCTCCTGGCCCTTGATGTCGTACCTCAGGCTCGCGCCCAACAGCCGGACGAGGCCGGGGCCGAGGATCCCCGTTAGTCCGAGGCCGATGCGCTCGCCAGCCTTCACGATCGGCCGTCCAGCAATTCAGCGGCTAGATGCGCCACCCGCTCCGCCGCCCCCGGCTCGCCGAGCCGCTCACGCACCTCGTGAAGCGCCCGGACCATGGCACCCCGCTCCTCGGAATCCGTATCCAAGAGCGGCACCAGTTCATCCGCGATACGTTTCTCGGGCAGCCGCTGGACGAATTCCGGCGCGATTCGCCGGCCCGCCAACAGGTTCACCATACCGATGCTCTCCACGTTCACCAAACGCCGCGCCAGCAGAAAGCTCAGCGGATTGACGCTGTAGGCGACCACCAGAGGGGTCTCCATGAGCGTCGCCTCCACTGTGGACGTTCCCGACTTGACCAGCACCGCTGTCGAAGCGCTGAGCACCCGGGCCGAATCTTCGACCACCGGGTATTCGACATCCGCGTAGTACTTCTTCGGCACGTGGGGAGCGCTCGACACGAAGACCTGTACCTGTGGCTTTCGCCTGGTCACCTCGGCAGCAGCCCCGAGGAATGGCTCGAGGTGACGGCGCACCTCCTGAGGCCGCGATCCGGGCAGCAGGCCGAGGATTGGACGCTCTGGATCGGCTCCCAAGGCCGCAATTGCCTCTCTGTGCCCCTCCCGGCTCGCCAGCCGGTCCAGGAGGGGGTGCCCAACAAAAACCGCGTTCACGCCGAATTCTCGCAGAAACCGCTGCTCCTGGGGGAAGACGACCGCCACACGGTCGGCCTTCTCCGCCAGGATACTGGCCCGCTCGGGCCGCCAGGCCCAGAGCTGAGGAGCGATGTAGTAAAGCACGGGGATCCCCCGCTCGTGGGCTTCGCCGCAGAGTCGGAGGTTGAAGCCAGGGTAATCTACGGGAATGACGAGGTCGGGAGGATCCTCATCGAGCAAGCGGCGCACGCGGCGACCCAACGACAGGAAGAATGGCAGCCGGGAGATGACCTCGGCGAATCCCATGACTACCAATCGCTCGAATTCTACGATGGGCCGAACGCCCGCCGCGGCCATCTGGGGCCCTGCAAGCCCGATCAGTTCAGCATCTGGATAGATATTGCGCAGCGCCCGGGCCAGCGCGGCGGCGTGTTGATCTCCCGAGGGCTCGCCCGCCGAGATGAAGATGCGGGGGTTAGACACGCGAACCGAGATACCAAAACGCGATGACGACGACAGCTAGCAGGATCAGCAGCGTACGGAGGCGCAGCCCCGTCCGTTCGCTGGATCCTTGTATCTTCCGCTCACGTCGAACTCGAATCAAAGACATTGTCCTTGTGCCTTTCGATATGCTCGACGATGTCCAGAGCGATGGCCAGCGCGGTTCTGCCTTCTTCGGCGCTGACCGGCACGGGAGCCTCGCGCCGCACCGCCTTTGCGAAGGCCTGCAGCTCCAACCTCAGAGGCTCTCCTCCGTCTCCACGCAAGCTGATGTGCTCTACGAGATCGCCGAGTTGCGTGACATCGGCCAGGCTGCTGCCCTGATCCTTGCGGCGATAGAATTCTCCCGTGCCTCGCCCGAGGTCGAGGCTGATGTATCCGCTGGGCTGGAAGAAGCGCATCTTCCTCTGCTTTTGAATCGAAACGCGACTGGCGGTGATGTTGGCGACGGTGCCGCTATCGAACTCGAGCCGCGCGTTAGCTATATCGACGTTGCTGCTCAACACCGATACGCCGACCGCCCGCAGATCGGAGACGAAGCTGCGTACCAGGCTGATTAGAAGGTCGATGTCGTGGATCATGAGGTCGAGGACCACGGGCACGTCCGTTCCCCGTTTGACGAACGGAGCCATGCGGTGCGACTCGACGAAGAGCGGATTGTCCAGATAGGGCTCGCAGGCGCGCACGGCGTCATTGAAGCGCTCGATGTGTCCTACCTGAATGACGCGCCCCGCATCGCTGGCCAGGCGAATGAGCTCATCGGCCTGCTCGGTAGTGGTCGTGATCGGCTTCTCGATCAGCAGGTCACAACTGTGTGCGAGGGCCGACTTCGCGACCTCGAAGTGACTGCTGGTAGGCACAACGATGGTGACGGCCTCGGCATCCTCGAGCAGCGGATCGAGCTCCTGGTAAGAGCGTGTATCGAGCTCCGAGGCGACCGACGCCGCTCTTGCGTCATCGACGTCGTGGATTCCGAGGAGCCGGACTTCGGGCAGCTCCCGTAGAATGCGGGCGTGATGGAAGCCGAGGCTCCCTACCCCTACAACACCGACGGCGACAGGCTTCAACGGGCCTTTAGACTGAGACTCCACGTTCGCTCGCCTCTATGAAAGCGACCAGTCGCTCGACTTCTTCCGTCAGGGACTCCTGCGAGCGTAGTTCCTCGATCGCCTGGCTGATGTTCAGCTTCGAGGCGAACAGAAGACGGTAGGCACGCTTCAGTTCAAGGCGGGCCTCTCTGGAGAAACCACGGCGCTCCAATCCAACCGAGTTGAGCCCGTAGAGCTTCAAGGGGCTCCCCGCCGCGCGCGTGTACGGCGGAACATCCTTCGGAACGCGGGAAGCGCCACCGATAAATGAGTATGCGCCGATGCGAACGAACTGATGTATCGCCGTCAACCCGCCGATCGTCGCCCAGTCCTCGATGACCACGTGGCCGCCCATCTGCACGCCGTTCGCGATGATCACATGATCGCCAATGCGCGAATCGTGCGGGACATGCGAATAGGCCATTAGGAGGCAGTTTCTGCCGACCTCCGTCGACCCGGACGCCCGGGTACCGCGGTTCAACGTGGCACATTCACGAATCGTGGTGCCATCGCCAACGATGAGAAGCGTGCCCTCGCCCTCGAACTTCAGATCCTGTGGATCGGTGCCCAGAACCGCACTTTTGGCGATGAAGCAATCGCGACCGATGCGCGTGTCCTTTTCGATATAAGCATGTGGCCCCACGATCGTCGAAGCGCCGATCTTAACGTTCGGCCCGATGATCGCGTAGGGGCCTACCTGCACGCCGTCACCCAACTCCACATCGGGATCGACTATCGCAGTGGGGTGGACCTGGGGAGGTGCTTCCGGTCCCTGTCCGGCCATGGTCGGCGTCGTCATCGTTCCACCACCTGAGCCATCAATTCCGCCTCCGCGACTACTTGACCGTCCACCCGGCCTATTCCTTTCATCCGGCATACCGATCTCCGCATCTGCACCATCTCGAGCTCGAACTCGAGCTGGTCGCCGGGAATCACTGGGCGCCGGAACTTCACTTTGTCTAGCGACATGAAATATACAACCTTGCTCTCGGGATTCTCCACCGTATCCATCAAGAGTAGCCCACCGACCTGTGCCATCGCTTCGACGATCAGTACGCCGGGCATTATCGGCATGCCAGGGAAATGGCCGACGAAGAACTCCTCGTTGATGGTGACGTTCTTCAGCCCCACTATCCGCTCACCCTTCTCGTATTCGATGACCCGATCGACCAGCAGGAACGGGAAGCGGTGGGGTAGCATCTGTACGATCTTGTCGATGTCAACGCGGCGTGCCGCCTTTTGACGCCTGAAGTGACCGGCCACGGCCTTGGCCAACTCGATGTTCCCCTGGTGGCCGGGGCGCTCGGCTACGATCTGTGCTTGAATTCGAATCCCCAGCAGCGTCAGATCGCCGGCCATGTCCAGGATCTTGTGGCGTGCGAACTCATCATCGAACCTGAGCTCGACCCCGTCATAGAGTCCATCGTCCGTCAGCACGACCGTGTTGTTGGTGCTGGCGCCGCGGGCCAGCCCGACGGCGCGGAGGCCCTCCGCATCCTTCAAGAAACCAAAGGTGCGAGCCGGACCGATCTGCTGTCGGAAGAGCTCTGGCTGGATCTCGAACGACGCGTGCTGCCGCTGGATGAGCGGATGATCGAACTCTATGGACGCCGAGAGGACGTATCGTTCGTCCGGGAAGACCGCGTAGCGCGATGATCCCTCCTCTACCACGAAGGGAGTGGCACAGGTCCAGACCGTTGCCTCGGAGTCCTGAGCCTCGATACCCGAATCCCTGATCACGTCTGCGAACGGAGAAGCGCTGCCGTCAACGGCGGGCGGTTCCTCGGCGTCCAACTCGACGGTCAGGTTGTCGATCCCCATCGCGGACACTGCGGCCAGAAGATGCTCAACGGTGCGCACCCTCGCCTCGCCACATTGCAGCACCGTCGCGCGCTGCACCTCGACGACATGGTCGATTCGTGCGGGTATCTCGGGCGCTCCCTCGATGTCCGTCCGTCGGAACACGATCCCCTGCCCCGCAGGTGCAGGGTGTAAGACCATGTTCACTTCTTGGCCCGAGTGAAGACCCTCGCCATCGAGCCGGACGGTCTTTGCCAACGTGTGTTGCTTCAAAGCCAATCTCCTTTACAGCTTCTTCTCGCCTTCAGCTCCCACCCGCCTGGCCGTTCGAAGAATCCAGTCTCTTCTCGATCCGCGAGATGCGACGCACCAGCTCGGGTAACTTCAGGAAGGCGGCATTCGCCCGCATGACGCGACTCAGCACTCTAGCTGGATATCCGAACCAGGTCTCACCGGCGGGGATATCGTGGCTGACCCCGGACTGCGCCCCAACACTGGCTCCATCGCCGACGCTGAGGTGACCGATGAGGCCGACCTGGCCGCCGAGGGCGACACCGTCGCCCAAGGTAGTGCTGCCAGCGATCCCGACCTGCGCCACAATCACACAGGCGCGGCCCATTCGCACGTTGTGGGCTATGTGCACCAAGTTGTCAATCTTCGTACCGGCGCCGATCCGAGTCTCGCCGACCGAGCCGCGGTCGATGCACGTGTTTGCGCCGATCTCGACATCATCCTCGATGACGCATCGACCCACTTGGGGAACCTTGCGGTGTCGGTTGTCCTGTTGCACGTAACCGAATCCATCGACGCCGATGCGGGCGCCGCTGTGAATGATGCAGTTCGCCCCAACGATGCTGTCGGCGTACAGGCACACCAGATCCTTCAACTCCGTGTTGGCGCCCACCTCACACCGCTCGCCGATCACGCAGTTCGCTCCAACGATCACCCCGTCACCTAACTTGGCGCCGCCTTCGACCACCGAGTTCGGTCCTATAGTGACGTCCGCTCCTAGCTCGACACCGGCACCCAGCGTGGCCGTGGAAGCGATCTGTGCCTTTCTCGGCTGTTCCGGGTACAGGAGCGTCAGAGCTTCCGCCAACGCTGCATGCGCATCATCAACCCAGAGCAAAGCCGTGTCCTGGGGAGTCTCGAGATCACCCAAGTCACGACCTACGATCACGGCTGTAGCGCGAGTCGCGCTAAGGTAGGGGAGGTATTTGCGCCTAGCAAGAAAACTGACCTCTCCTTGCACGGCGGTCTCCAGCGGCGCGGCCTTCTGTACTCGGCCGTCCGGGTCCCCCACCAACTCGGCGGAAAGATGCTCCGCGAGCTGACGTACTGTTAAGCTGGTCGACATCGTATCTCCCGAAAGTGCACGCCCAAGATCGAGGGCCGGCAGAACACAAAGAGCGCCCACGGCGCGGTTCCAACCGTGGGCGCGCAGCAAGGGTCCACTGCGGGCAGTGGACCCAGCGGCCTAGTTCGCCGTGCCCCCCTCCGTGGCTTGCTGTGCCCTCAACCGATCGATGACCACGCCGGTGATGTCATACGTCGTATCCGCGGCGATCAGGGCGCCGGCGGCGGCGTCGAAGATCATCGTGTAGTCTTGCTCGTCACGGATCTGGACCAAGACGGTCGAGATCGCCTCATAGATCGGCCCTACCAACTCCGCCTGTCTGCGCTGAGCGGTCTCATCCAGGTCGGCGGTACGCTGCTGATACTCGAGCCGCCTCTGGTTGATATCATCCTGACGCTGCTGGCGCGCCTCCGGCGATAGCATGACCTGCTGCTGCTCGTACGCATCGATCATCACCTGCAGCGAATCGGCCAGCGCCATTACCTCGCTGCGCCAAGTCGCAACTTCGCGCTCGAACGTCGCCTGGGCTTCCGCCGACCCCGGCGCCTGTGCGATGATCTCGTTGGAGTTGATATAGGCGAGCCTGACCTGCGCGCCCTGAGGCTCGGCGATCCCCTTGTAGCCCAGAGCCGCCAGGGCCGTCGCTATGAGTATGGCACTTACTTTGTACTGCACCCTATTGCTCCCCTTTCCTATCAGATGCTCCTAGAATATCTGTCCGAACCTGAAGTGCAGCTTCCACCCTGGATCGGGCCGGCCAAAGACATCCCGGCGGTCGATACCGTAGGCGTAGTCCAAGCCCAATGGTCCCATCGGCGTGACAATGGTCGCGCCTATGCCGAACCCGCGCAAGAGATCGGTGGGATTAAGGCCGAACGACGATGCCCACACGTTACCAGCATCGTAGAACACGTTCACAAAGAAGTTGCCGCCGAAGTTGAGCCCCACGCTGCCGTAGAGCGCGAAATAGGCTTCGCCGACACGGTCCAACTGGCTGAAACCGGCCGCCTCTCTCGGTATGTGCCCGATCGGCGTGATCGTCAACTCGTCGTACCCTCGGAGCTTTGGCCCGTACTGGACGCCGCCCATGAAGAAGCGCTCTAGGTAGAACGGGTTGTCGCCGACGATGAACCCCCCCTGGAACCCGAGGCCGAGCGCCAGGTCCATCCCCGTTTGCGTCGGGTCCGATCGCAGGCTGAGTATCGGAGTGTGCCAATCGCTCTCGAACGTGATCTTCTGGTAGTTACCGTCGCCCCCCAACACTCCGCCCACGAACTGCACAGCCGCCGAGTTGCGGCTTCCGTTCGTCGGGAAGAGCGGGTGATTGCGCGTGTCACGCGTGAGGCGAAACTCCATGGAACTTCGCGTACCAACGCCCAGCAACTCCCTCTGGTGGAGATCAAGATCGCCTTCGTCCGAGTCGTACTCATCCCGGAAGAGCGAATAGCGAATTGAGAAGCGGCTCCAGCGCGAAGCGAAGAAAGGCGTTCCCAGCATTATGCTGCCGCCGGTCTGTCGGCGTCTGCCCAGCCCGACGTAACTGAACTGGTCGCGCGAGCTGCGCAGACTAACACCCACCGAATTGCGGCTGCCGAAAACGGCCGGGTCCGTGTAACCCAACTCGATGTCGTTCGCCCGGCTGCCAAAGACCCAACGGAAACGACCGGACTTCGCCTGGCCGAACAGGTTCGGCTGCTCGTAGCCGATGAAGCCCGCCAGTCCAACGCTTGGTGAAAGCGAAGCCCCGAAGTTGATGTTCCCGGTTTGTCTCTCTTTGACTTTGAAGGTGACGTTGAGGTCGCCGGTCTCGGTCGGTCTTACGTCGAGCGCCTCGTTGGGCGGCAGCTGCTCGAAAAAGCCGAGGCCCTGGACGCTCTGAAAGCTGGAGATGATACGTTCATCGCCGTAGACATCGCCGGGAAGTAGTACCAGACGGTCTCGGACCACGCGCTCGTGCGTGTTCGTGTTTCCGGTAATCGCTACCAGGTTTACGTACGCCTGCTCCTGCTCGTCGATCCTCCAAATCAGTCGGACCCTTGGATGCCCGTCCTCGGCTTCCGGAAGCCGTTCGACGATGGGGTCGACCTGTGCGTACATGAAGCCGGCGTTCCGATACAGCTGCAGGATATTGTCTGTGGCGTCCCGCCACGTGTGTGTATTGAAGACAGGGTCGCCTTCACCGCCGCCGGCACCCGGCAGCAGCCGAGCCAGCAGCGACTGGCTACGCGGATTGAACCGCGCTTCCACGATCTCGGTCGGGAAGAACTCGTTCCCTTCGACTCGGAAGTCCGCAACTCGGTACTGCGAGCCCTCTTCGACGCGGACGACGAGCCTGGTCTTTCCGGTCGTCGGATCGACGACCATCGTGTCGCCGAGCAACTGGAAGTCGAGGAACCCTTTCGTACCGTAGTACTCGATCAGGTTCACCTCCAGGTCCTGCGCGTAATCCTCCTGTCGGAACTCGCCCGTTTGCCACCACAAGAAGCCTTCGGGCTGGATGTTCATGGCGGAGATGAGCTCTGGGTCGCTCAGCCGTTCGTTACCCTCGAACTCGATGGCCCTTACCACCAATCGACGGCCCTCGTCGATGTCGAATACGAGCTGATACTCCCCCGCTATCCCCGTCGAGACCAGGGAGGTGTCGATGGTCGCCCGCACGTAGCCCTTCGTGGAGAGCTCGGCCCGTATGAGCTGAGAAGCCTCGTGCACGGCCGCCAGGCTCAGGGGGGCACCCGCTTCCAGGCCGGTAGTGTCGCGTATGCCTCCGCTGCCGATGTGCACAAGCCCCTGGAAGCGATAGCCGACGATGAAAGGTCGCTCGGTCACATCGACGACAAGGGTGGTTCTTCCGGCCACGTCCTCCCTGGCATAGACGCGGATGTCATCGTACTCGCCGGTTGCCCAGAGACGCTGGATGCCTCGCTGGATGGTCCTGCCGGTCACCAAGTCGCCGGGACGGATGCCCATCTCCGAGAGAACGGTGGAGACAGCCACTCGGGCGCTGCCCGTGGCGGTGACCGAGTCGACGCGGACACCGCGAGCATCGGCTTGTGTCTGAGCCGACAAGGGCGCGGCCCTCGCGCCAAGGTTGACGAGGGCCGCCAAAAGCAGAAAACGGATCGATAGACTCACGCTGTAAACGATGAGGACGAGAGTACTCTGAATTCTAAATGTTCTCCGTCGGCCGCTACATCGACCTCGATCACGTCGCCCGGTGCCAGCTCTGCCATGAGGATCTTCTCGGACAGCGGATCCTCGAGGTGGCGCTGGATCGCACGCTTCAGCGGGCGCGCGCCATAGGTGGCGTCGTAGCCGTGCTCGACGAGAAAGTCGACGGCCGGTTCCGTAAGTTGCAGCTTCAGCGCCTCTCCTTCCAAGCGAGAGCGCACATCGCGCATCACTACTTCGACGATCTCTCTGATGTGCTGCCTGCTGAGCGGGTGGAACACGATGACGTCGTCCAGCCGGTTCAGAAACTCGGGGTTGAACACCTTTTGGATTTCGTCCTTCAGACGCTGCGCCATGTCATCGTATGTGGCCTGGGTGTCCGACGTATGGAAGCCGACGCCTGTGCCCTTGACGATGTCACGGGCACCCACGTTGGAGGTCATGATCAGGATCGTGTTCTTGAAGTCGATGACGCGACCGTAGTTATCGGTGATCCGGCCGTCATCGAGTATCTGCAGCAGAATGTTGAACACATCAGGGTGCGCCTTCTCGATCTCATCGAACAGCACCACGCTGTACGGCTTGTGTCGAACGGCCTTGGTCAACGTGCCACTGTCCTCATAACCGACATAACCGGGAGGAGCTCCGATCAGTCGGCTGACCGAGAACTTCTCCATGTACTCCGACATGTCGACGCGGACGAGGGCGCTCTCATCGGCGAAGAGGAAGCGCGCCAAGGCCCGGGCGAGCTCGGTCTTTCCGACTCCGGTGGGCCCGCAGAAGACGAAGGACCCGATGGGCCGATTGGGGTCCTTGAGTCCAGCGCGGCTTCGCCGGATGGCCCGGCTGATCCCCGTGATCGCCTCGTCTTGGCCGACGACTTGCTTGTGCAGCTCATCTTCCATGTGCAGCAAGCGATCGGTTTCACCCTCCTGCAGCCGCGTGACCGGTATTCCGGTCCAGCGTGAGACGATGAAAGCGACGTCCTCTTCGGTGATCGTCGGGCGCAGGGTACGTCGCTCCTCTTCCCATTCCTCGCGACGGCGACGTATCTCTGCCTGAAGATCCCGTTCCTTGTCCCGCAGTTCGGCAGCCCGCTCGAAGTCCTGGTCACGGATCGCCTCGTCCTTGAGTTGGCCTATGCTCTTCAGCTCCTCTTGAAGATCGGCCACTTCCGGCGGCGGCACCTGGGTCGACAGGTGGATTCGAGCGCACGCCTCATCGATCACATCGATCGCCTTGTCGGGCAGATGCCGGTCGGTTATGTAGCGATCAGAAAGCCTCGTAGCCATTACCAGCGTATCGGTAGGCAGCTTCACCTTGTGGTGGTCTTCGTATCGCTTCTTGAGGCCCTCCAGGATCTCAAACGTCTCATCCACGGTCGGCGGATCGACCATCACTGTCTGGAAGCGGCGCTCCAGCGCCCCGTCCTTCTCGATGTACTTCCTGTACTCGTTGAGCGTCGAGGCACCGATGCACTGAAGCTCGCCGCGGGCCAGCGCCGGCTTCAGCATATTGGACGCGTCGATCGCTCCCTCCGCCGCTCCGGCACCTACCAGCGTGTGTACCTCGTCGATGAACAGGATGACGTCGCGGTTCTGAGCGATCTCGTTCATCACCGCCTTCAGCCGTTCTTCGAATTGGCCCCGGTACTTCGTCCCGGCAATCACCGCCGCCATGTCCAAGGCGAGTACTCGATGGCCCTTCAGGCTATCCGCCACCTCGCCACGCGAGATGAGCTGGGCCAGTCCTTCGACGATCGCCGTCTTACCAACACCCGGTTCACCGATCAGCACCGGGTTGTTCTTCTTGCGCCGCGAGAGAATCTCCATCACCCGCTCGATCTCTTGCTCACGGCCTATCGTCGGATCCAGCTCGCCACTCCGCGCCAGCTCGGTCAGGTCGCGGCAGAAATGGTCCAGCGCCGGCGTCTTCGATTTCTTCTCTTTCGGGGCGGTGGGGCTGGCCGCCGCCTCGCCCGAGGCCGGCATGTCGGTGCCCAGCAGCTTGAGCGTCTGCTCGCGACCCTGCTCCAAAGTCACGCCCAACGACTCGAGTACTTGAGCGGCGACACCCTTCTCTTCTCGCAGCAGTCCCAACAGAAGGTGTTCAGTACCTACATAGCTGTGGTTGAGGTCCCGGGCCTCCGCAACTGCAAACTCAAGCACCTTCTTGGCGCGCGACGTGTAGGGCAACTCACCCATCGTCGCACCGGCCTTGCCCTTCCTGACTTGCTCCTCGGTCCGCTCCTGCACCTGGTCCAGATCCACATTCAGGTTCATTAGAACGGCAGCAGCGACGCCCTCACCCTCCCGGATCAACCCGAGCAGGATGTGCTCCGTGCCGACGTAGTCGTGCTGGAGGCGAACGGCCTCCTCACGCGCCATCGCTAGAACCTTACGGACCCTGTCGGTAAAATTGTAGTTCATCTAACCCTCTAAGCACCCGCGATTTGGACCGCCACGCCTAATTGTAGGCTCTATGGACCGGCGGAGGGGCCAGCCTCCGCCAGTACTGAACGCACGTAGAATGCGCGCTGGATGTCAAGTTCACTAGCCGAAAGCGTACCTGCGCTGGTTTCCTCCAGATGGGCGTTCTGAGCAAATATCATTATACGATTCAACACGTATACACTAGGCCCTGAGAGAAGTTTCAGAGAAAGGCCCAGGCGAACGCCGGATAACAAGTTCATCATCTCGTCGAAATCGAGAGCCCGGGCGTGCCTGAGGAGGCCGTAGGCTCGCCAGACTTTGTCTTCGATGACATTGGGGGCGTCGCGGACCAAAACGGCTCGCGCCTGCCGCTCGTATTCGACCACCTGGCCGATGATCTTCTGCAGGTGGTCGATCAGGTCCTCCTCGCTCTTTCCGAGCGTGGTTTGGTTGGAGACCTGAAAGAGGTTGCCGATGACTTCGGAGCCCTCCCCATATAGGCCTCTAAAGGTCAGGCCGACCTGGGAGATTCCTTGCAGGACCTTGTTGATCTCTTTGGTCAGCACGAGGCCCGGCAAATGGATGAGCACCGAAGCACGCAGACCCGTGCCACAATTGGTGGGGCAAGATGTCAGGTGACCGAACTCGTGATGGAACGCGTATGGCAGCTGGCTACCCAGCTCCTCGTCCAGGGCGTCCACCAACTGCCAGGTCTCCCTGGGGTTGAACCCACTGGTCAGGCTTTGCAGGCGAAGGTGATCTTCTTCGTTGATCATCAGACCCACTGGCTCTTGCTCGGACGCGACGAGGGCGGCAGATGAAGGCGCTTCCGCTCTGCCCTGCCCCACGAGCTCGCGGCTAACGAGGTGCCGCTCGAGAAGGATCTGGCGACCCCTGGAGTCGAGATCTTCGATCTCCGCGACGATCCCACCGGCCACGGGCGATGTCCGCTCGAGCACTTCGCGCACTGTCGAGAAGATAGCGGCCCGGTCAGCCGGCTTTGCCCGGACGGAGAACGGGTAGCCTTGCAGGTTTCGAGCGATGCGAACGCGCGTGGACAGGACGATGTCGCTGTCGGGCCCGGCGGCTTCCAGCCAGCTGAGCCCGAAGTTCGGCATCAAGGACAGATTGAGCTTCCTCATGCGTCTATCGCTGCCTCGAGTTCATGGATCTCGTCGCGGATAACGGCGGCTCGCTCGAAGTCTTCCGCCTCCACCGCCCGCTGCAGCTTGCGTCGCAGCCCGGCGAGACGTGCCGTGCGATCCGCCTCCTCGCTGGCCGGCGGCACATACACCTTACCTAGGTGATAAGTGGAGCCGTGTATTCGACGCAGGATAGCTCGTAGCTGCGATTCGTAGATCGAATAACAGTGCGGGCAGCCCAGCCGTCCGGTTCGCCTGAAGTCATCTACGGTGGTTTGGCAGTAGCTGCAGGGACCGGCTGCGGTTGCTTCTTCTTCCGCTATCGCCGCCTTGCCCATCTGGGCCAGAAAGTCGGTAAGCGGCAGGTTCGTCCCGGCGGCGGAATCGAGGCCCTTCTCAGCGGCGCAGGCCGGACACAGGTGCACTGTCGTCATCTCGTTGTCCACGATCTGCGTCAGATGGACTTCCGCCTCGTTGTTCTGGCAGCTATCACAGAGCATTACGGGATCGCCTCGTTCTCCGTCATCGACATCGACACCGGGTTCAAATGACCATCCTGAAGCCATAGCACCCGATCCGCTCGCCGCGCCAACTCCCGGTTGTGCGTCACCAGCACGACGGCGAACTCGCGCTCATCGCGCAGCCGGAAGAACAGTTCGTGAAGGCCCTCGGCCGTCAGGTTGTCGAGGTTGCCAGAGGGCTCATCGGCCAGCAAGACCAGCGGATCGTTGGCCAGCGCCCGCGCGACAGCCACGCGCTGTCGCTCTCCTCCCGAGAGCTGGGGCGGCTTGTGACCGCCTCGCTCCTCCAAACCCACCGCCCGTAACAGCTCTTCTGCACGGGCACGCGCCGTTGAGCTGTCACTCTCACCGATCAACAGGGGCATCATAATATTCTCAAGGGCGCTGAACTCTCGCAACAGATGGTGGAACTGGAAGACGAAGCCAATTCGCTGGTTGCGCGCCTCGGCAAGCTGTTGGTCGTCCAGCTGCGATAGTGGCTCTCCGGACAGGCGAACCTCTCCGGCGGTGGGCCGATCGAGGCCGCCGAGCAAGTGAAGTAGCGTACTCTTCCCCGCCCCGCTGGCCCCCACCACCGCCACGACCTCGCCCGCCTTCACCTCTAGATCGACCCCTTTGAGGATCGGGAGTTCCGAGCCGTCGCTGTCCAAGAAGGACTTGTGGATGCCTTCGCCAACCAGGGCCGCCACAGGCGAGCCGGCACCGGACACCCTCCCCTCCACGCTACTCATGGCGGATCGCCTCAACCGGCATGAGGGCCGCCGCCTGGCGGGCCGGGTAAATCGTGGCCGTGAATGAGATGAGGAGGCTGAGTAAGACGATGAGCAGGACGTCGAGTGGGTTGACGATTATCGGCAACTCGCTGATCAGATAGACGTCGCCCGGTAGCGAGATGAGGTCGAAGTAATCGATAGCCCAGCTGAGCGCCAGACCGCCGAGCAGGCCAAGCAGCGTGCCGGCCACTCCGATGATCAGTCCCTGCATCATGAAAACTTTCAGGACGCGCCGGGAAGTCATACCCATCGAGCGTAGGATCCCGATCTCCCGAGTCTTGTCTGCCACGACCATGATCAGTGTGGAGACGATGTTGAACGCAGCGACCAGCACTATCAGGGCGAGGACGAGCGCCATCCCCATCTTCTCCAGCTTGAGCGCGGAGAACAGGCCCTGGTTCATGCGTTTCCAGTCTCTGAGTGTGTAGGGATAGCCCAGCGCCTCCTCTATCCGTTCGGCGACAAGGTCGGCCTGCCAGGGATCCTCCACCCAGATCGCGAGGCCCGTTACGGACTCGTCGAGGCCGAGAAGATCCTGGGCGGCGGCCAGCGACACGTATCCCATCTGATTGTCGTACTCGAACATGCCGCTTCTGAAGAGGCCAATCACCAGGAACTTCTTGAATTTCGGGATGAAGCCTGCCGGCGTGAGCTCGGCTCCGTGGGCGGAGATCAGGCTCACCGTGTCTCCCGGGTAAACGAGCAGGCGATCGGCGAGCCGAAAGCCGAGGACGATACCTGGCACGCTCGAGTCGCCGAGGTCGAATTGCCAGCTTCCAACCATCAGCTGTTCCGACACCCTGGCGGTTGCGTCGTCCGTGATGCCGCGCAAGGCGACGCCTTGTTGGTAATTGACGTCCTGGAAGATGAGCGCTTCGGAGTAGACGAAGGGCTCTGCAGCGGTGACCGCCGGATCCTCTCTGGCCTGTTGCAGCGGGGCCTGCCAGCTGTCCAGTCTGAGTCCCTGTCCGTAGCTCAGCACCATTATGTGCGGATTCGTGCCGAGGATACGGTCGCGCACTTCCGTTTGCAGACCGGACATGACGCCGGTGACCACTATCAACGCCATCACGCCGACACAGATACCGCCGATGGCGATGATCGTGATCAGGTTCATGAAGCGCGACGAGCTACGCGCCGACAGGTTTCGAGTGGCGAGATAGAGCTCAAAAGACATCGCTCACTCCGGCCTCAGCGTCGGGAAGAGGATTACTTCGCGAATCGATGCACTGTCCGTGATGATCATGACCAGCCGATCGATCCCCAAACCCATTCCGCCTGTTGGTGGCATCCCATACTCCAGGGCCGCGATGTAGTCCTCGTCAATCTGATGCGCTTCGTCCCACCCCTCCTCTTCGCGCATTCGCGCTTGTGCCTCGAAGCGCGCTCGCTGCTCGAACGGATCGTTCAACTCGCTGAACGCGTTGGCCAGCTCGCGCCCGGCCACGAAGACCTCGAACCGCTCGGTCAGGCTTGTGTCACCGGCACGCTTGTGCTTCGCCAGCGGGCTCAGCTCTACCGGGTAGTCGTAGACGATCGTCGGCCCGGACAGGTTCTCTTCGACGGTAGCCTTGAACAAGCCGTCGAGTAGAGCTGCGCGCCCTTTCTCGTCGGCATCTTCAACACCCGCCTCCAGCGCCGCCGCACGCAGCCCGTCGCCTTTCAGGCCCTCGGTCTTTAACGATCCGTGTTCGGCGAGCGCTTCGTACCAGGCCAGCCGCGGCCAAGGCGGCTCGAAGTCGTACTGTTCTCCCTGGTAAGTGAGCTTGGAGCTGCCGGTGACCGCCACGACCACGTGGTGAACCAGCGCTTCGGTCAGCTCCATCATGTCCTCGTAGTCGGCGAACGCCTGGTACAACTCGAGCATCGAGAACTCAGGATTGTGCGTGCGGTCTATGCCTTCGTTCCGGAACACTTTTCCGATCTCGTAGACGCGCTCGAGCCCACCGACGATTAGCCGTTTCAAGTAGAGCTCGTCCGCGATACGCAGGAAGAGCTCTGTGTCGAGCGCCCGATGGTAAGTCTTGAAAGGCTGTGCTGTCGCGCCACCATAGACCGGCTGAAGTACCGGCGTGTCCACGTTCAGGAAGCCACGCTCATCGAGGAACCGCTGTATCTCCTGCACCACCCGGCTCCGAGTAGCGAAAAGCGCCCGTACGTCCGGGTGGACGGCCAGGTCGGCGTAGCGCTGGCGGTAGCGGCCTTCAACGTCCGCGAACCCGCCATGCACGATCGAGGCGCCGCTGTCATCCGTCTCCTCTTTACCGTATGGCAGTGGGCGCACTGTCTTGGCCAGCAGCTCGAGCCGGTCGGCGCGCACGGTGATCTCGCCGGTGCGCGTAGTGAACACTTCGCCTTCGACGCCGATCCAATCGCCGAGATCGAGCAACTGAACGAGATCGTAGCCTCCTTCAGCCAGGCCATCGATCCGGAAGTAGATCTGGATCTTGCCGCTGTGGTCCTCGAGATGGGCGAACGTGGTCTTCCCGTGCGGTCGTAGCGATCGCACGCGTCCCGCAAGACGCACCTGGGTGCCTGTCTGCTCGCCGCCAGCCAGGAAATCGCGGCTCGCCGCATCGGCGGAGCTCGTCGGCTCGAATCGGTAGGCGTACGGCTCTACGCCGAGCTCCCGGAGCCGCTCGAGCTTCTCCTGGCGTGCTCTTATGACGTGTTGTGCCTCACCCGTTTCCGTCATTCTGACTGGGCCCCGTGTCGCTTCAGGTATCCGATGATGAACTCGTCGAGGTCTCCCTGCATCACTCGCTGGACGTCGCTCTGCTCGATGTTCGTGCGGTGGTCCTTGACCATCGTATAGGGCTGGAAGACATAGGAGCGGATCTGGTTGCCCCAGGCGATATCGGTCTTGGCCTCATCGATCTTTTCGCGCTCTTTTCGCCGTTGCTCCATGGCCCGTTCATAAAGCGCCGCCCGCAACATCTTCATCGCCGTGGTCTTGTTCCGATGTTGGCTGCGTTCCTGTTGGCAGGATACCACGATTCCCGAGGGGATGTGCGTGAGGCGGACTGCCGAGTCGGTTTTGTTGACGTGCTGGCCGCCTTTGCCCGATGCCCGGAACGTATCGATGCGCAGGTCTTCAGGAATGACTTCGACTTCGACAGTGTCGTCGACCACAGGGTAGACGAATACCGACGCGAAGGAGGTATGGCGCCGGCCCTGCTGATCGAACGGTGAGATCCTGACCAGGCGGTGGACTCCCTTTTCCGCCTGAAGGTATCCGTACGCGTAGCGGCCGGTGATCTCCAGCGTCACGGACTTGATCCCTGCCTCTTCAGCAGGGACCATGTCCAATACCGAAGCTTGGTAGCCGTGCGACTCGGCCCAGCGCGTGTACATGCGCATGAGCATCTCGGCCCAATCTTGAGAATCCGTGCCCCCGGCGCCCGGATGGATCGTCAGGAGGGCGTCGCGCTCAGCATCCGCGCCGCGCAAAATGTTACGGAATTCGAGGTCTGCGACCTGACGGGCTAGCTCTTCGACCTCCGCCCGGAACTCCTCCTCCATCTCGGGTTCGCCATCGGCTTCGATGAGCTCGCCCAGTTCCATCAGGTCAGAGGCCCGGCGGTGGGCTTCTTCCCACGGCTCCACCCAGTTCTTTAGGTCGTTGATCTCCTGCATGACGGCCCGCGCCCCTTCGGCATCCTCCCAGAACTCGGGCGCCACCGTGCGTCGCTCGAGCTCGCTCACACGAGCCTGCTTGGCGGCTACGTCAAAGATACCCCCTGAGCTCCTCGGTCCGCGCTCCTAACTCCTTGAGCAAGCCAAGTTCTGTCGCCACCGCCATTTTGACCTCACCTCGATGTTGAAGATCTACTGTTATCAAACAGTCTAACCATAGTCATACCAAAAGATAAGGCCGCCCTACCGGACGACCCCAGGTCCCTTCGGTGAGACCGAAAATATCCGCGCCACCCCGATGTGGTCAACCTCGGGCGCCCGCTCGCCGTCACGCGTGGCGCCTCACGCTGACCGGTCTCTTTTCAGAACACCTTCTTGCCCTTGGCGAGGATCTCGTTGAGAGCGTCGCGGAAGTAAGGTGTGCTCTTAGCGACCTCGATGCCCACCTGCTCGACGTATTCCTGCCATGACTTCTTCAGCTCCTCCTGGAACAGCTCCTTCAGCCGCCCCTCTCTGAGACCAATCTCCTGCCGCTCGGGATGATAGGCGGCGACGTCGGAGATCAAGGCGCGGGCCAGTCTGCGGGCGCGGCCCTCCGGATCGGGCTGGCCGAACGGGCGGGCGGGCGCCGGAGCAGGAGCCGCAGGCGTCGCCGGAGCTGGCGGTGCCGCCGGAGGTGCGGGTGCGGGCTGCGGGCTCGTGGGCACGGCCGGCTCTGGTATCGGCGCGGCGGCCTGCGCCGGCTCGGCTGTCGCGACGCTTGGGGCCGGCGCGGCGGCGGCGGCGGGCACTTGCTTCTCCTCCGAAGCGACCTCGAAAACGCCTCCGCACACCGAACAACGGGCACGGACGCCTTCAGCTGGCACTTTGCGCGGGTCCACTCGAAAGACGGTCTTACACTGTGGGCAAGAGACGTTCATGGTCCTTCCTTCAGCGCTTCCGTTGTCACTTCCGCCATCGTGCCCGGCTGCGTATCGCGCTGGCCGTGGCGGCGATCGACGACGAAGATCGAGCCTTGCTTGGTCTTAGCGTACGCCTTCATCTCTGTAGCCAGCTCACCGACCTGAGCGGGGTGAGTGAAGCTGCGTTGGTAGTTCGTGACCACTCCGATCGACAGGGTCATCAGCGGGATGCGGTGGAGTTGACCCCTGCGATCCTTACCCCAGAAGAAACCGGCCCTGCGATCCTCCTCCGAATACTGGAACGCAATGAGCGTATCGAAGATGGAGATGATCTCGCGGCAGCATGCCTCGAAAATATCCAGCGAGACATTGAAGATGAAGTCATCTCCACCGATATGCCCTATGAAGCCACCCGGCGCGAAGGCCTTCACGACGTCGCGGAGGATCTTCGAGACCAGCAGGATCACGCGATCGCCGTGTGTATACCCGTACCGGTCGTTGAATTCCTTGAAGTTGTCGATATCGGCGTAGCATACGGAGAAATCCTCGGCCGCCGCCAAGCGGGTCGAGATATCCCGCTCGATCATCGCGGTCCCGGGCAGGCGCGTCGTGGGGTGTACCCCCACGTCCCGCTCGGCCCGCCGAACCACCGTGCTCACGCGCAGGAGCTTCTCGCGCTCGTCCATGTCGCTCTTGAGGAAGTCGTCGGCTCCGGCCTCGAGAACTCGATCGATCACGTCGCCGTCGCAGGCCTCGGACCAGACGATCACAGGGACGATCGCGCT
>JBDHHZ010000015.1:0-21031 GCA_039589115.1 Gemmatimonadota bacterium
GCCACACACCACGCTCCTCCAGGAAGCTCACCACATCGCCCGGCGTCAGGCCCGCCCGCTCGATGTCCATCATGATGATGTTCGTGTCCGGCGCTATCACGCTGAAACCGTCCAACCCGTCCACGAACTCCGCCAGACGTCGCGCACGAACGTGATCCTCCGCCACCCGCGGTAGGTTGTGCTCCAGCGCGTAGAGTCCGGCCGCCGCCAGGATCCCGACCTGCCGCATGCCGCCGCCCAGCCGCTTCCGCCCTGCGTGGGCCAGCTGGATCGCCTCCGCTGTGCCCGCCAGAGCCGAGCCGACCGGTGCGCCCAGACCCTTCGAGAAGCAGACCATCACCGTGTCCGCCAGCGCAGCGAATTCCGCCGCCGCCGTGCCCGTCGCCGCCGCAGCGTTCCACAGCCGCGCACCGTCCAGGTGCAGCGGCAGACCGTGCTCCTTCGCCAGCTCGCTCAGCCCGCGCAGCACCTCCAGCGGCATGACCTTGCCGCCCGCCATGTTGTGCGTGTTCTCCGCGCAGATCAGCGAGGTCCGCATCAGATGCGGGTTCTCCGGCCGGATGTACGGTCGCGCCAGCTCCGCCGTCAGCACCCCGTCCTCCGTCGCAACCGGTCGCAGCTGCACGCCGGACCATGCCGCCGCACCCGCGAACTCGTAGTGCAGCACGTGAGCGTTCGCCTCGCAGATCGCTTCCGTCCCACGCTGCGTGTTTATCAGAACACCTACCTGGTTGGCCTGGGTGCCGCTGGGGAAGAAGAGCGATGCCTCCTTCCCCAAAAGCTCGGCCAACCGCTCCTGCAGGACCTTCACCGTCGGGTCGTCCCCCAGGACGTCGTCGCCGACTTCGGCGTTCGCGATCGCCTGGCGCATCCCCGGCGAGGGACGCGTCACCGTATCGCTACGGAGGTCGACGATCTCGTTTCCGGTCATATCCTGGTCTGGTTGAGAGACGTCCCCGGCGTTCAGCCTGCAAAGTACTTCGGGACTTCTTCGGGGTCAAGTTCTTTGTTTTAAGCCCTATAGAACCCGGCCAGCGCCGCCGCCACCCGCTCCTGCTCGGCCGCCGCCATCTCGGGGAAGGCGGGTATGCTGAGCACTTCCTGCGCCGCGCGCTCGGCTACCGGGAGCTCGCCCTCCCGGTAGCCGAGATCGGCGAAGCAGGGCTGCAAATGCAGAGGCAGCGGATAGTAGACCCCCGAGCCGATGCTCTGGTTGCCCAGGTGCTCCCGCAGCTCATCGCGTCGCTGAGCCCGGATCGTGTAGAGATTGTAGACGTGGAAGCGGTCGAGCTCCGCGATCGGCGCGGTGATCTCTTCGATGTCTGCCAGCGCCTGATCGTAGAAAGCGGCCCGGGCGCGGCGTGTTTCGGTCCAGCCCGGCAGCTGGCGGAGCTTGACGTGGAGCACCGCCGCCTGGATGGCGTCGAGTCGCGAGTTGGATCCGACCTCATCATGGATGTACCTGCCGCGTGCGGGGTTCTCGCCGTGGACGCGCAGGCGACGCAACCGCTCCGCCAGTCCCGCATCGTTCGCGGTGATGAGGCCCCCATCGCCCCAGCCGCCGAGGTTCTTTGTGGGATAGAACGAGAAGCAGCCGACGGTGCCGACGGCGCCGGCGGAGAGCCAGCTATCGCCGATCAGCGCCTTGGCACCGATGGCCTGCGCCGCATCTTCGATCACCCACAGATCTCGCTCCGCGGCGAGCGCCATCAGCGGAGCCATCTCGGCCATCTGGCCGAACAGGTGAACGGGGATGATGGCGCGGGTGCGATCGGTGACGGCGGCGGCGACGGCTGCGGGATCGAGGTTGAAGGTCCGTGGCTCGATGTCGGCGAAAACGATACGGCCACCGGCGTTGGCGATGGCGCCTGCCGTGGCGAAGAAGGTGAACGGCGACGTGATGATCTCATCACCATCCTTCAAGTCCAGGGCCCGCAGCGCCAGGTAGAGGGCATCGGTTCCGCTGGCCACCCCTACCCCGTGCTGGGCGCCCACGTACTCTGCTACGGAAGTCTCGAAGTCCGCGACCGTCTTTCCCAGCACGAAGCTCTGGGTCCCGGCCACACGCGCCACTGCCGCCATCATCTCGTCGGCGACGGGCGCGTTCTGCCTGCCCAGATCGAGCAGCGGTATCGGCGACGACGGCCCCGAGGCCTGTTTTGACTCCATTCTTCTAGTCCTCCGATGGCAACGCCGCTTCCGGCGTCACGTCGTGTCCAAGCTCTCCGGCGGCGACCGACCAGGCTGACAGGGCAGTCGTCTCCGCATCGACGAGATCATCCCCGTCCACAGATTCATCCGGCAGCATGGTGTAGACTCGGCCCATGAGCCGCGGCAGCAGGGCGTACGCGACAGCGAGAATCCCCAAGATCATCGCCAGGATCGCACTCATCCTATCGCCCTCCCCCGCGCGAAGATAGAGAGGAGTAACAGAGCGCCGCCCAACCAGACCAGCACCGCCAGCGGCCGCACCGAGAGAAGACACCTGATCCCTTCCCTCCCCTGACGGCCGCCGACATCAACGATGACGTCACGCACCGCGCCCCGGACGATCGCCGGCGTTCGCGTCTGGCGGGTCGTGGGCCAGTCGTAGGACGTCACCGCCGTCACCAGCTTCGGTTCAGAATCGCCGCGATGAAGCGTGAAGCTGGCTACCTGCCTGTCGATATCGCCCACCCGATAGCGTGAAAAGCCCAGGTAGGTCACACGGATCCCGTCGCCCAGGCCGCCCGACAGTTCCAGCGACTCGCCAGGAACGAGCGTGCGCGTCCCCGCCACCGTGAGCTCGTCGGCGGAGAGGCCGAGCACCAGAAGAGCGATCCCTAGATGCCCGAGCGCCGAGGCCCAGCGACGGCTGGCGCGCCTCTCGAGCACACGAGTCATCTCGGCCCCCACACCCGATCGTGAGCTCACCTTCCAACGCCGGGCCGCCCGCAGGCGGATCATCTCCAACACGAACCCGGCCAGCACCCCGGTCGCGAGGCCACCGGCGACGGCGAAGCCCGGCGCGCGCCAGCCGCTGAACGCGTACGCCGCGGCTGCGCCCAACACCGCTGCCGCGATCCCGATCGGCCACGTCCGCCTCCAGCGAAGCGCCGGTCGCGAGATGGACCAGGCGAAGACCGCCGCCAGGCTGAGCAGCGCGAGGGGCCAGGCGACGCTCAACCAGAGCGGGCCTCCCACCAGTCCCCAGAAGGCCGTCACGCCCGCCAGGCCCAGGGTCAGCAGGCCGCCCAGCAGCGCGAACGATCCGTAGCCCGGCACCTGCTCCGCCTCGCGGGCACCGACTCTCCGCCGCGTCATCCCCGCCATGGCACCGGAGATGATCCCCACCGCCAGCCCGCCCACCCATGGAATCGCCGGCGGCGCCGCGCCCATCCCGGCCAGCATCGCCGCCCCGGCGCCCAAGGCCGCGGGGAATAGGGCGACGCTCAGGATGCGACACCAGCGCACAGCCCAGGCGGGCGCCGCCGCCCCGCCGGGCGCGTGGAGGTAGCTGAAGGCGAGGGTCCAGGCTGGAACGTGGACGCCGACCGACGCCAGCCCCAGAGCATCGAAGATGCGTCCGCTGCCGGAATAGGCGCGCCAGGCCGCGGCCAGAACGGCAACGGTCAGCGTTGCGGCCGCCAGGCTCGCAGCCACCCTACCGCTTCGCTCCACCACCCGGGCCTCTACCAGCTGCTCACCCACCGCGCCGGTGAAGGCGAACGCCGCCAACGCGACCGTCAAATAGGTCGCCCAGATCCCGACCTGCCACGCCAGTTCCCTGACCGGGAGCGTCAGCCCGATTCCCGAGACCGCGGGTACTTCCAGCTGTGCGAATGGCATGGCCCGGGCAACCGTCAGCAGGCCCAGAAGGACTAGCGCCGCCAGTCCACCCGTCCGCGCCGCCGCCTGGCGTGAGGGCCCGATCCGGTAACTGACTATCGCTGCGACGGCGACCAGGAACGTGACGACCAGGACACCGCCCTCGGGTCCGCTCCAGAGCGCGGCCAGCCGCCAGGGCCACGGCTGCTGGAAACCCGAGTAGCTCGCGACGTAGGCGTACTTCAGGCGAACGGCGAGCAGCGCATCGCCCAATCCCACCAGACCGAAGAGTAGCAACGCCGCCGTCGCCTCGGCCGCCCGACCACCCAGCACCACCAGGTCGCCGCGCCCCGTCCAGCCGCCGCCGAACGACCCGACCGCGGCGAGCAGCGCCAGCGGGGCAGCCGCCCACAAACAAAGCTCCCCAACCTCAGCCACTCCGCTTTCCCCTCGTCATCGTCATCGTCCGCGCCCGCCCCCGCGCCCGCGTCGTCATCTCCGCGCCCGATCCAGCGCCCACTCCACCGCCGACTCGGCCGACTCGGCCTCCGGCACTGGCAACTCCGGCAGATCCGACTTCAAACGGATGAGCGGTACTCCCATCTTCAAACAGAAGGCAGCTTCGGAGAGCGTGCCCCAGGCGCCTGCGATAGCGATCACGGCATCCGATGCTCTCACTACGACAGCGTTGCGCGCGTCGCCCAAACCCGTGGGAATCGGAATCAGAATCCCCGGGTTCGCATCGCGCGCGTCCTCCCCTGGCAGGATGCCGACAGTCAACCCGCCTGCCGCACTGGCGCCTTCCGCAGCCGCCGCCATCACACCACCACGGCCACCGCAGACCAGGACCGCCCCCTCCTCGGCGATGAGCTCCCCTACGCGCCGGGCGATGTCGGCGATCTCCGGACCGCACGAGCTGCTCCCGATCACACCGATGCGCAGCGGCTGCTTCACCTCGCCCTCCTAACTTTCAGCATCCCCGGCGGCGGCCCAGGCGGCAGCCGCGCGGATCGCACGCCGCCACCCGCCAAGCAGCCGCTGGCGCTCGTCCTCCGACAGCGCCGGCTCGAAAGCCCGATCCAGCTTCTGCACTTCTCGTAACCCCGCGGGATCCGACCAGAAGCCCGTCGACAATCCGGCCAGGGCGGCCGCGCCCAGCGCCGTCGTCTCGATCACCGCCGGCCGACCCACGGGGATGCCCGCCACGTCGGCCTGAAACTGCATGAGCCAGTTATTGGCCGCGGCACCACCATCCGCCCGCAGCTCGCGAACCGGCTGACCCCAGTCCGCTGCCATGGCACCGATCAGGTCGTGAGCCGAGTAGGCCATCGACTCCAGCGACGCTCGCGCCAGGTGGCTGCGTCCGCTTCCCCGGGTGAGACCTACGAGAGTCCCGCGGGCTTCCGCCAGCCAGTGGGGTGCACCGAGGCCCACGAACGCCGGAACGAAATAGACTCCGTCGTTCGAGTCGAGGGACCGGGCCAGTTCCTCCGTCTCCGCCGCGCTCTCCACCAGACCCAGCTCGTCCCTCAGCCACTGTACCGCCGCGCCGGCGATGAAGATCGAGCCTTCCAGCGCGTAGGCCGCCTCGCCGCGCGACCCGCAGGCCACCGTCGTCAGCAGGCCGTGATGCGACGGGACGACCGCGTCCCCGGTGTGCACCAGCAGGAACGCCCCCGTCCCGTAGGTGCACTTCGCTTGACCCGCCTCCCAGCAGCCCTGCCCGTACAGCGCTGCCTGCTGATCGCCCATCGCCGCGGCGACCGGAACCTCGAGGCCGATCGCGTCGCAATCGGTAATGCCGAAGACGCCGCCCGACGGCTTCACCTCCGGTAGCATCACCTCCGGAACGCCCAGCAGCTCGCAGAGCTCCGGATCCCAGCGACGCTGATCGATCCGAAAGAGCTGGGTCCGCGACGCGTTGGTTGGCTCCGTAGCATGAACGCGACCCCCGGTGAGCTTCCAGATCAGCCAGCAATCGATCGTGCCGGCCGCCAGTTCGCCGGCCTCGGCTCGATCGCGCGCACCCTCCACGTGATCGAGCAGCCAGGCGATCTTCGTGCCTGAGAAATACGGATCGATGACCAGACCGGAGCGCTCGCGGACGAACGGCTCGTGCCCGGCCTCGGACAGCGCTCGGCATTCCGGCGTCGTGCGTCGACATTGCCAGACGATCGCCCGATGGATCGGCGCGCCGCTCGCCCGCTCCCAGACGACGACGGTCTCCCGCTGGTTCGTGATCCCGATCCCGGCCACGTCGCCAGTCTCCAGGCCACCGGCCTGCAAGGCGGCGTCGACCGTCTCCTGAACCGATCGCCAGATCTCTTCCGGATCGTGCTCCACCCAGCCCGGCTGCGGATAGTGCTGCTCGATCTCTCGGTAGGCTCGACCCACCACGCCGCCGCGTTGGTTCACAGCGAGCACCGTCGTCCCGGTCGTGCCCTGATCGATGGCGAGGATCACCGGCATGATACCCTCAGCTTCTCTTGCCCCAGGGGGTGTAGGGTTTCACTTCCAGCGCGGGGTTCGCCGCTTGCAGCTGCGACAGCAGATCCTTGATGCCTTCCATGTTGCCGTAGAGGTTGAGCGATCCACTCTGATGCTCCAGCCAGTAGCCGCCGCCGACCCGCTTGATCTGCTTGATCTGTTCTATCCTCAACGGCAGACGGCCGAGCGGGCTACGGAACTCGATGACACCATCGTCTCTGACAACGACCACCGCAGGCGACTTGAGTATCTGATACCAGCGAAAGGCGAGCACGGCCAGCAAGGCCACGAAGAAAGCGCGCGGCTCCGCGTAGAAGATTCCGAAGATCGTCACCGCCGTTATCAAGGCCAGAAACCCGAGCGTAAAGACGAGCGTCGATTTCTTGGTCCTGTACGTCTTCACCCTCGAACCTTCCCCCTCGTCATCGCCATCGCCCGCGCCCGCGCCCGCGCCCGCGCCCGCGACATGAAATTCGCCATCTTCATCGCCATCGTCATCGTCAAGGTCATGCCTCCCTCAACGCGCCCGGCTCGAAAATCCCCCGCTCCGTGACGATCCGCGTCACCAGCTCCGCCGGCGTCACATCGAACGCCGCTCCGTACACCCGGACGTCGTCCGGCGCCGTTTGCCGACCGAAGCCGCGACGGATCTCCTCCCCGCCTCGCTCCTCGATCGGAATCAGGTCGCCGGTGGCGATGCTGAAATCGAGCGTGCTGGAAGGCGCCGCCACGTAGAACGGGATGCCGTGATGGCGCGCGGCGATCGCCAGGCCGTAAGTCCCGATCTTGTTCGCGACATCCCCGTTCGCCACGATCCGGTCAGCCCCCACGATCACCAGATCGACACCGAACCGCGACATGGCCGCGGCAGCGGCGTTGTCGGTCAGTAGTGTGACATCTATTCCGGCGCGGCTCAGTTCCCAAGACGTCAGCCGGCTGCCCTGCAACAGCGGGCGCGTCTCCGTGGCCAGCACACGAACCCGCATACCGCGCTCGGCCGCCACATAAATCGCCGCCAGCGCCGTCCCGATCCCACCCGTCGCCAGCGCACCCGCGTTGCAGTGGGTAAGCACGGTCGCCCCTTCGCTCAGCAACGTCAGACCGTGCTCGCCGATACGCCGGCACATCTCGCGGTCCTCCTCGAGGATAGCCGTCGCCTCTCCGAGCATCGCTTCCCAGCAGTCGGCATTGCCGCCGCTCTCCATCCGGTCCGCTACCGCTACGACACGGTCCACCGCCCAGGCCAGGTTCGTGGCGGTGGGGCGCGCCTCGCGAATCCGCCCGGCGTTCTCCGCCAGTCGGGCCCGGAACTCTGACTGTGAGTCGGCGATGTGAGCTTTCAGCGACGCGACCAGACCCATCGCGCCGGCGATGCCGATGGCCGGCGCGCCACGCACTCGCAGGGCCTGGATCGCCTCGATGGTATCATCGACCTGCACGAGGTCGATCTCGCGATACTCTGTGGGGAGCAGCGTCTGATCGATGATACGCACAGCATCATCGTGCCAGCGGATCGTGCGAGGGATGTCGATCGCCACTGTCCGGCGTACCGAGTCCTAGTCTGTGGGAGGTTGTAGAGAGTTCATCAACTGCCGCTCTCGAGCTCCAGGGTCTCGTCGACGGCCCTGGAGGTAGCGCCCATGAGATCTCGGAGCTTAGAACGGAAGCGCGTCGTCGTACTCTTGAAGATCGTCCGCGAGATGAGGAACGCTCCGCCCAAGCCGCCAGCGATCAGCGATGTGATCCCGACGAAGGTGGTCGGTTCGGTGATCGCACCGATGATCGCGATGCTGAGGAAGCCGGCCAGGCCCGGGCCCATATACGTGAGTATGCCCGTCCCTCCCCGGTTGGCCAGCACCCTGACAGCCGTTTGCCCTTCACGGGGAGTCACGGTCACGTGGATCTGACTCGTCTCCCCCAGCGTCTGCCACTCAAGCGAGCCAAGCACCTCGGTCACCTTGCCCTGGTGGCCCGTGACCCGACGGATCGCATCCACCACTCGAGTAAGGCCGTCTCTCGAGATCTCGCCCGTCGCCGTGTATTCCATCTGATACAGGCTCGGTCCCCCGAATACCCGTTCCAGCGTTCCTTCGCCGGCGGCCGGCAGCAAAGCGGCCGCCCGCTCGACGCTTGCCGGGTCCAGCCCCATCTCCGCGGCGACTGATTGAATCTCTTGCAGAGTGAGGCCGTCGCCAAGTTCGCCCCCGGTCCGGCGTTCTTCGAGCTCGAACGCTTTGCGCAAGATGAGCGAGAACTCGTTGTCAGAGTAGCGGCGATCTTCTTCCGACATCCTGACCTCCTACTTGAAGATCTCTGCCGCCGTCCGCGTTTCGTAGAGCTCAGAAGGGCACAAGACCGCGCCCGAACGCGTATCGCCAGCCGAACCGGCGAAACAACTCCAGAAGCCTCTGGATAGGCAAGCCCATCACATTGAAATAGTCACCGTCGATGCGCTCGACTATCGCCGCACCGAAACCCTGGATGCCGTAGGCGCCCGCTTTGTCCATTGGCTCTTCGGTCGCAACGTATTCCCGGCATTCTTGAGGGTCAAGCGAGCGGAACCACACACGCGTCGACTCCACCGCGCTCTCGACGCGGTCGGTCGCCGCCACCGCGACACCGGTATAGACCACGTGCTCTTCGCCCTGCAGGCGGCACACCATATCCACCGCTGCCTCGCTATCGGCCGGCTTGCCCAGGATGTCTCCTCGATGGACGACCAACGTGTCGCAGCCGATGGACAACGCGCCGTCTTCTCGTCCCGCCTCCGCCTTCGTCCGGGCAAGACGATGGGCGGCCTCCGCCGGACCCTCGCCGGGGCCCAGCGACTCATCTACCTGAGGTACCCGAACGGCATACTCGAGCCCCAGCCGCGATAGCAGCTCGGCGCGGCGCGGTGACCGGCTGGCGAGTATCAATATTGGAGTCTTCACTTGCTGGCCGCCCAGACGACGAGAGCGGTGATCACTGCGGCTCCCAGCCCGGCCGCGAGTGCCGGCCCCAAACCTCCCCCGCCCCAAGCGACGGTAGCGAGCGTAGCGGTGGTGGTCGCGGCTACGGCCCACCCGATCAACACAGCGGTGGTCCAGGGCCGCTTCGTGGCCAGACCCACTAGACCGACTACGCTGAGGGTGGCATACAGCAGCTGCGTCGATACGGCGAGGGTTTCGAGCCCGGAGTCGACCTGGCGGAAGTTGCTCGCGGCATCGTCGAAGCCCGCGTAGGCCGTCGTCAGCAGCATCCCCCAAACGAAGACCAGCCGAAGTACGTGAAGCACTATCAGGCCATCATCGGTCGAGGTGTCCCGCTCAGAACTTGCGGATGAGGATGTCGTCGCGCGGTAGCCTGGCCAGCTCGAGTCCTTTGAGCACATGGCCGAGCGCGGCAACGTAGCGATCGGACCGCTCCTCCACGTCGTCGTAGAGGGTAAGCGAGCGATTACTGAAGAAGTACTCCTCGGAACGGACGTTCAGCTCCGTGACCCTGACCGGCTGGCCCGGCTCGGCCGTCAGCACCAACTCGCCCGCCGCGCGCAGCGGCTCGCCGTGTGCCAGCAGCGCGGCGCTGATGGCTGCGCCGCCCAAGTCGAAGCCCCGCATCGGGGTTCGCGCCAGCCGGATCACGCCGTAGCGATCGGCGGCAAAGATGTAGCGGCCCGGACGCAGGCCGGAGAGCGACTGGTTCGACAGGACCGGGTAGCCGGCCCAGCTACCGCCCGACATTCGGTAGTCTCGGTAGCGTTGCTGAAGCGCGAGTTCGCCGTCCTTGCTGGGGAACAGGACCGAGTCGGCCTGCTCCTCTAGCCAGCCGACCAGCGAGGGGCCGGGCACGAACCCGTCGACGTCACGCACCGCGTCGCCCAGTGTGAACGTGCGGTTGTCCTCGAGCAGACGAAGGTAGCCCTGCCGGTCACGGACGACCGGCTCCGGCGGTCGCGCGTAGAGATCGTAGATGGGCTCGAGGCCGAACTCGATCGCCAGCGGTGGACCCGACGTGACGAGGCCGCTATCGACGGCGACGAGGTAGCGGCTCACAGCCTGGCTGTAGCGGGCCACGGGTCCGGTCACCAGCTCCGTGATGCCATCGACCTGCGCGCGCTGGGCCCAGAGCAGCCAGCGGTGCTCCTGAACCGTGAAGACCTGAACCAGGACGTGCTCGCCGACGATCGTCCCCTTCAGGAAGCGGCCGGAATAGCCCGGTGGCATTTCGTGGAACATCGTGTCGGAAGGCTGCAGCTCTTCCATCGCCACGCCGCCGGTCGGGTACCACAGCCGACCTGTTATCCGACTTGACGAGCGTTGATTCGGCGTGACGATCCGGAATGTCGTCCGGACAAGGTCGGTGCTGTCCGGAAGATCGGCGGAGAGATCGATGGGGCCCAGCACGAAGTAGCCGGAGTCGGTGGGAAGGTGACGGTTCAACGCTGTCACCGCCGCCTGCTGCCAGCCGGACGGCCCATCGTACGAGGTAGCGTTGGGATCCCAAGCCGTTTGTCCCCAAGCCGGCGTCCCGACCGCCCCCACAACCACCATCGCGCAAGCCAGATTCCTCGCCCCCGCCCTCGCCGTCGTCTTCGTCATCGACGAATCACTCCCTTTCGATGATGAGCGTTACAGGCCCGTCATTCACCAGGTCAACGTCCATCATGGCGCCGAACGACCCGGTCGCTACCGGGATCGTACCCTGCCGCAGTATCTCGACGAAACCGTCGTAGAGACGTTCTGCCTCATCGGGCTGGGCGGCTCCGATGAATGATGGTCGACGCCCCTTCTTCACGTCACCGTACAATGTGAACTGCGAGACGACCAGCAGCTCGCCGCCCACCTCATCGATGGGCAGGTTCATCTTCCCCTCAGCATCGGGGAACAGCCGTAGGCCTCGCACCTTCTCCGCCATCCAGCGGAGCTGGTCATCGCCGTCGCCGTGCCTGAAGCCGACGAGCAGCAGGTAGCCTCTGCCGATGGAGCCGATCGTCTCCGCATCGACGCGGACCTCCGCTCGTGCGACGCGCTGTAGGACTGTTCGCATGGGAGGGTCAAGTTGGGCGTGCTTGCGGGTCTCGCGCAACTGCTGTGTTCAGGCACGGCCGATCCAGTGGCCACCGGCTACCGACTACCGGCCACCGGCTACCGGCCACCGGCCACCGGCCACCGGCTACTCTACTGTCACGCTCTTCGCCAGATTCCTCGGCTGGTCGACGTTGGCGCCTCTGAGCACGGCAATGTGATACGCCAGCAGCTGGAGCGGTATGACCGTGAGCACCGGCTGCAGCATCTCGTGGGTGGTCGGGACGCTGATCACGTGGTCGGCCAGCCTGTCCAGCTCGCCGTTACCGTCGGTGGTGATGGCGATCACCCGGCCGCCTCGCGCTTTCACTTCCTCGATGTTCGACAGCACCTTCTGGTAGACGCTGCCGCGGGGCGCGATGACGACGACGGGCATGTTCTCATCGATCAACGCTATTGGGCCGTGCTTCATCTCCGCGGCTGGGTAGCCCTCGGCGTGGATGTAGCTGATCTCTTTGAGCTTCAGCGCGCCCTCAAGCGCGACGGGGAAGTTGTAGCCGCGCCCCAGGTAGAGGAAGTTCCGCTTCAGGTGGTACGCCTCCGCCATCCCGCGGATCTCATCGTTGCGATCGAGGATCTCTGAGATCTGGTCGGGAAGCCGTCCCAACGCCGCGACCACCTCGCTGGCTTGCGCTCTGACATCGTCGGACCCGGTGCTCAAATAGAGAGTCACCAAGGCGAGGGCGACGACCTGGGAGGTGAACGCCTTGGTGGATGCCACCCCAATCTCGGGCCCGGCGTGGATGTAGACGCCGCAGTCCACTTCCCGTGCGATTGTCGAGCCGACGACGTTCACAAGGCTCACGACACGTGCGCCTTTCCGCTTGGCCTCCCGGATCGCGGCCAGCGTGTCCGCTGTCTCGCCAGACTGCGAGATCGCGATGACCAGCGAGCGCTCATCCAGAACCGGGTTCCGGTAGCGGAACTCGGACGCGTATTCCGTCTCGACAGGAATCCGCGCGTATTCCTCGAGCATGTACTCGCCGATCAGCGCCGCGTGCCATGAAGTGCCGCAGGCAGTGAGCACGATCCTGTTGTAGTTCCCGATCTCCTGCCACGGCAGGCAGTCGGAGAGCCCTCCGAGACGCGCCGTACCCTCTTCTTCCAGCAGGCGGCCGCGCATCGTGTCGCGCACCGAATCGGGCTGCTCGAAGATCTCTTTCAGCATGTAGTGTGGGTAACCGCCCCGCTCGATCGTGCCCAGGTCCCAGGAAACCCGGCTTACCTCTTTGGTGAGCGGGCGACCTTTGAGGTCGAGAGTCCGGTAGCCGTCCCGGTCCAGAACGGCCAGCTCGCCGTCGTCCAGGTAGACTACGTCGCGCGTGTGCTCCACGACGGCAGCGGCGTCGGAGGCGATGAAATACGAGTCGCCGTCGCCGATCCCCAGCAGCAACGGCGAGCCGTTGCGCGCCGCGACCAGCTTCTGAGGCTCGCGACTGGAGACGACGGCGATTCCGTACGTCCCGTCGACCTGGGCCAGCGCCGCAGCCACGGCCTCCTCCAAGTTGTCCTCGTAGGCCTCGTCGATCAGATGAGCCAGGACCTCCGTGTCGGTCTCGCTGCGAAGGGTATGGCCCAGCTCTTCGAGCTTCTGCCGGAGGACGCCGGCGTTCTCGATGATGCCGTTGTGGACGACGGCGATGTCGCCGGCGGAGTTGTGGTGGGGATGCGCGTTGCCGGTCGTGGGAGCGCCGTGCGTGGCCCAGCGGGTGTGGGCGATGCCCACCGTGCCCTTCGGGAGATCAGCGCCGATGGCCTGCACAAGATCGACGATCTTCCCGGCCATCTTGCGGGTGTCTAGGCTGCCGTTCTCGCACACGGTGATGCCCGCCGAGTCGTAGCCCCGGTATTCCAGCCTCTGCAGCCCGTCCAACAGCAGCGGCGCCGCTTCAGCAGACCCTATATACCCGACGATCCCGCACATTTACAGGCTCACGTTCCCGATGCCTCAGCCACCTGCCAGGATGGCTCCGGCGGCCCCCACCAGCTCCCGTACTTCCGCTTCCATGTCCGTTGGCCCCTCCCCTATTACACGCAAGATCGGTTCCGTGCCCGACGGCCGGCAGTGCAACCACATCCGCCTGTCGGGCCAGCGCAGGTGCAGCCCGTCGCGACGGTCGATATCCGCGCCAGGAAAGGCTTTCTCGAGCTTCCCGGCCAGCGCGTCCAGCTCGATGCCGGCCCTCGGGAAGCGGTGCTTTACTATGCTGAATTGTGGATACTCCGCTACAACCTCAGAGATCCCAACCCCCGCCTCCGCAAGCATCTGTAGGATCATGGCCACCGCTAGGGGCGCATCCCGCGTCAGATGGAGCGCCGGCAAAATGACCCCGCCGTTACCCTCACCGCCGATCACGGCCCCCACGTCCCGCATGGCCGCCGCAACGTTGGCCTCGCCCACCGGCGACTGGTGATACGGAGCGCCGGCCCGCTCACACGCCACCTCCACGACCTGGCTGGTGGACAGGTTGGCCACCACCGCTCCCTGCTTGTGCGACAATACCAGCCGCGTCGCCAGCGCCAGAGTGAAGTCCTCGCCGATCGCCCGACCGCTACCGTCCACCAGTGCGAGCCGGTCTACGTCGGGATCGACGGCCATCCCCAGATCGGCGCCCACCTGGGGGACCCGCTCGCAGAGCGTCGTCATGTTAGTCGGTATCGGCTCCGGCTCCCGGCTGAATAGACCGTCCGGCTCCAGCTCGATTCCCACCACCTCACAGCCGAGCCGCTCGAGCAGCTTCGGCAGGATGACCCCACCGGCACCGCGTGTACAATCCAGCACCAGCTTGAAGCCCCGGTCGGCTATCCGGTGGGACTCGATGAGATCGAGCCCCAGGATGCGCTCGATGTGCCGGTCCGCCGCCCCCGGCAGCGACTCCGCCTCCCCAAGCCCACCCGCCACAGACTCCGGCGGCTCCTCGGAGCGTAGTCCCCTCAGGAACTCGGAACCCTGCTCGGGCGTCAGGAATGAGCCCTCCGGGCTGGCCAGCTTGAGCGCGTTCCATTCTTTCGGGTTGTGGCTGGCCGTTACGACGATGCCGCCCGCGAAGCCCCGGTCCTGGATCTCCAGCAGGGCCGTCGGCGTCGGAACGAGGCCCAGATCGCTCACCCGGCAGCCCGCCGCCTGCAGCCCGGCCGTGGCCGCCTGGACGAAGCCGGGGCCGCTGGGCCGGGAGTCCCGGGCGATGGCCAGGTGGTCGCCCCAACCCTGCCGGCGCACGTAGCTGCCGAACGCCGCCGCGAAGCCGGCCACGACCTCCGCGTCCAGGTCGACTCCGACCCGGCCGCGGATTCCCGAGACGCTGACGATCAGGCTTTCCGGATAATCCATCGCTGACTCGCGGTATCTGGGTATCTCACAACACCTCGCCTGCTGGGTAGTCGCCGAGTAATTAAGCGGAGGCGGCCTCCGACTCAATAGGGCGCCTCGCTGGACGGCGCCGCCACCGGAAACTAGACTGTCTACTCCCGGTCACTCGGGAAGAATCCGATCACGAGAACTGCTATCAACGGAGCTGTCCGTGCCTGACAACGAGCTACGCTTCGGAACCCGTGCGATTCACGCCGGCCAGGAGCCCGACCCGACGACCGGCGCCATCATGACGCCGATCTATCAGACGTCGACCTACGCCCAGGAAGGCATCGGCGTCCACAAGGGCTATGAGTACGCCCGCGTCTCCAACCCGACTCGCACGGCACTGGAGGGCAACATCGCCGCTCTCGAAGGTGCGGGGCATGGCGCCGCCTTCGCATCCGGGGTCGCCGCCATCGAGGCTGTGGTCAAGTTGCGATCGGCCGGCGACCACATCATCTGTGGCGCCAACGTGTACGGCGGGACGGACCGGCTGTTCCGGCAGGTGCTCGCCCGGCTGGGGCTCGAGTTCTCTTTCGTCGACACGCGAGACCCGGAGAAGATCGAGGCGGCCGTCCGCGACTCGACCCGACTGATCCTCATCGAGACGCCGACGAACCCGCTCATGCACATAACCGACATCGCCGCCGCCGCCCAGATCGCTCACAAGGGCAACGCCTGGCTCGTGGTCGACAACACCTTCGCGACGCCGTACTTCCAGCTGCCACTCGAGCTCGGCGCCGATGCCGTCATCCACTCCAGCACCAAATACCTGAACGGGCACAGCGATGTCGTGGGCGGCATCGTCCTCACATCGAGCGACGAGATCATCGAAGGCCTGCGCTTCCTCCAGAAGTCGGCCGGCGCGGTACCGGGCCCGATGGACTGCTGGCTGGTGCTGCGCGGGACCAAGACCCTGCACGTTCGCATGCAGGCGCACGACAGCAACGGTCGGCGGATTGCCGAGTGGCTGGAGGGTGACAGCCGCGTCGAGAGAGTCTTCTACGCCGGCCTGCCCTCCCACTCACAGCACGAGCTGGCGAAGCGCCAGATGAGCGGCTTCGGCGGCATGATCTCGCTCGAGCTCGGTGACATCGAGCGCGCCGGCCGCTTCCTCAGCGCGACCCGCGTCTTCACGCTGGCCGAGAGCCTGGGCGGCGTGGAGAGCCTGATCAGTCACCCGGCAGCGATGACTCACGCGGCCGTGCCGAAAGCCAATCGAGAGAAAATGGGGATCACTGATGGGCTGGTCCGCCTGTCGGTGGGCATAGAGGACGTGGAAGACCTGATTGCGGATCTTGATCGGGCGCTGCCGAGATGATCGGTGTGCGGTGTGCAGTATGCGGTATGCGGTATGGAGACGCTCTGGTCCACTCCGGTTCTGAATTGTCAGCTTACTGCATACTGCAGACCGCACACTGCACACCAATCAGAAACCGAATCGGAGCTCGTACCCACGATAACGGGGCCCAACGATGAGAATCTTGGTCGTAGGATCCGGCGGTCGTGAGCACACGCTCATCTGGAAGCTGAAGCAGGAGCAACCCGAGGCGCAGATCTACGCTGCGCCCGGTAATGGCGGCACGAAGGCGCTGGCCGAGTCCGTCCCGCTGAAGGCGGAAGAGGTCGGCGGGCTGGCCGATTTCGCCGAGTCGAGGGAGATCGACTTGACCGTGGTCGGGCCAGAGGCCCCGCTGGTCGCCGGCATCACCGACGCGTTCGAGGGGCGCGGCCTGGCGGTCTTCGGCCCCTCCGCTGCCGCGGCCGAGATCGAGGGCTCCAAGGCCTTCGCAAAGGCGCTGATGGAGGTGGCGGGCGTGCCCACCGCGGCGCACAGCACACTGTCCGACTTCGGAGAGGCCGAGCGCTACATTCGCGAGCGCGGCGCGCCCATCGTCATCAAGGCCTCGGGTCTCGCCGCCGGCAAGGGTGCCATCGTCTGCCAGACGGTCGACGACGCGGTGGCAGCCGCTCGCTCGATGATGGTCGAGAAGAGCTTCGGCGATGCCGGCGCGACGGTCGTCGTTGAGGACTGTCTGGTCGGTGAAGAGCTGTCGATCCTCTATATCACCGACGGCGAACACGCCTTACCGCTCATCCCCTCACAGGACCACAAGCCGATCGGCGAGGGCGACACCGGACCCAATACCGGCGGTATGGGAGCCTACGCGCCGGTCTCCATCGCCGACGCAACGCTAGTCGACCGGGTCGCCGACACTGTCGTCATGCCGACGCTGGCCGCGATGAAAGCAGAGGACCGCACGTTCCGCGGCGTCCTCTACTGCGGCCTGATGATCGTCGACGGCGAGCCCTTCGTCATCGAGTTCAACTGCCGCTTCGGCGATCCGGAGACCCAGGCGATCCTGCCGCTGCTCGAGAGCTCGCTGCTCGAAGCCTTCGAGAAGGTCGCGCACGGCGAATCGCTGGCAGGAACGGAGTTCCGCTTCAGTCGCCGGGCGGCGGTCTGCACCGTGCTCGCCTCGCAGGGCTACCCCGGCTCTTACGAGAAGGGTAAGGCGATCGAAATACCGGGATCGCTGGCCGACGACTCCGACCTGATCGTCCTCCACGCCGGCACGCGCCGCGATCCGGAAGGACAGCTGCTGACCAGCGGCGGCCGGGTCCTGGGCGTTGTTGGGCTCGGCGACGATGTCAGCGCCGCGGCTGCGAAGTCGCGCGAGGGCAGCGAAGCGATCCAGTTCGAGGGTAAGTACTACCGCAAGGACATCGGCTACCGGGAGATCGAGCGGGAGGGTTCCGCCTAGCGCGGACGAGAACGCGGAACAGGACCATCTGAAGAGATCACGCCCAAGAAGACGTGGCTCGGGGAGCGCGAGCGATGAACAGCGCCGAGGAATTCTTCACACTCATTGAGGCGTACAACGTCGTCTACTGGCCAGTTCACATTGTCACGTTCCTGATGGGCGTCACCGCAGTAGTACTGGCACTTAAGAAAGCCGCCCATTCCGACCGGATCATCTCCGCTATCCTGGCTGCCCTTTGGCTGTGGGCGGGTCTGGTCTTCTTCATAAGCTTCTTCGGGCCGTCGACTCCGACGATCTTTGGAATCGCCGTCCCCGGCTTCTGGTACGCTTCCGGGGCACTGTTCGTCATCCAAGGCATCGTCTTCCTGTACCTTGGCGTCGTAGGATCCTCCATAGGCTACGCCTTCGAGGGCAACCACTACGCGATAGCCGGCATCGTCGCCATCGTTTACGCGATGGTCGTTTATCCGATCATCGGCTACCTCACCGGACACCCGTTGCCCGGTTATCCCGTGTTCGGGTCCGCCCCCTGCCCGGTCACCATCTTCACGGTCGGTATGCTGCTGCTGACGAATCGACGTATGCCGCAACTGATCCCGATCATCCCGCTGATCTGGGGCCTGGCAGGGATACTGGCCGTCGTCGTGTTCGCGATATGGGCGGACGTCGGGCTGGTCGCTGCGGGTATCCTCGGGTTCACAGTTCTGAGGCGAAACGCGAAGCTGCCGGTTAGCACGGTTGCCTGAGCTGCCCGAGGCCGAGACGATCGCCCGCGGCTTACACTCCGCCATCGCCGGCCGCCGCATCGAGCGCATCAAGATTCACAGGAACGAGGTCGTCGAGCCGATGTCGCCGGCGGCCTTCCGGCGCCGGCTGCGGGGCCGCCGCGTCGAGCGCGTCGGCCGCCGCGCCAAGTGGATCGCCGCCGAACTGGAGGACGGCGGCCGCTGGGTGACGCAGCTCCGCATGACCGGCCGCTTCACATGGAGCCTTCCTTCCCCGCTCCGCGCCGAGCCCCATCTCTCCGCTAGTCTCAACTTCGAAGACGACGGCGGCGTCATACGGTTTTACGACACACGCCGCTTCGGTCGCATGTGGGTGCTCGATGAGCGCGAATGGGCGGAGCTCGACGCGCGCCTCGGAGTCGAGCCGCTCTCCGACGAGTTCACTCCGCGCCTCCTGGCCGGACTGCTCGCCGCCTCACGAGCGCCGATCCGCAATTGGCTGCTCGACCAGCATCGCGTCGCGGGGATCGGCAACATCTACGCGGTCGAGGCGTGCCACATCGCGCGCATCGATCCGCGACGGCCGGCCGGCACGTTAGACAAGAACGACGCACGTCGATTGCACAGGGCGATAAGAAAGGTCCTGGGCAAGGCCGTGGAGCGGCGCGGGACGACGGTCAGCGACTACCGCGATGTCCTTGGCGACGGCGGCGAGTTTCAAAACGTCTTGAAAGTCTACGGGCGTGAAGGGGAAAGGTGTCCCCGCTGCGGGAGCGAAGTGGAGCGCGCGGTGCTGGCGGGGCGATCCGTCTTCTACTGCCCCAGCTGCCAGCGCTGACTACGATCGCGGCCCTCGCCGATCGCCACGAGCCGGTCCGAAAGCCGCTGCAGCTCTTCACGTCGGCTCTCGACGATGGCCGAGATCGTCGACTTCCTCGCGATGTAGACGCCCGCGACCCCGAAGAGCACGCCGCTGAGTATCACGGCCAGCGGCTCGGCGGTGGCTGCGCCCAACAGCACACCGAGAAAGCCACCGCCTATACCGCCCCAGGCGGGAACGGCCTGTCTCCACCCGACCAACTCCACCGTCTCGGTGACGCGGATGCGGGTTTTGTGGCGAAGATGGCCGAGCGGTGACAGTGTGACGACGATGCGGCGACCTTCGGGACCCGCAGCGGCGGGGCTCCACGTCAGGGTGCCGCCGAGGGTGGAGACGTGGCCGACCATCCCCAGCTGGCTCTCGATCTCCGCTACGATCGCCTCGAATCGTTCCGGCGGTATCTCATCTTCCAGCGTTCGGTCGATAGTGATCTTGCCCGGCTTGGAGAGGCCGGCCGGACTATCGAAGAACTTGGGCCGCTCTGACCGCCGCGCGATGCTGAGCGGCGCAGCATCGTCCGGGACCGCAGCTCCAGGTCCCTGCAGCTGACGCAAGGCCTCGCGCACGTGCTCCGGCGGAATGCCGACATCGGCGGCCACTTGCTCGACGGCGCCGATCGTCAGGCTCTCGCCTTCCCCGGGGCTTTCGGCTTGCAGCTCCGCGGCTCGACCGAGCAGCTCCCGCACCTGCTCGTCCGAGAAGACCCCGCGCGACTCGAGCGCGTCCTCAAGGGCCGCGGCGAAATCGCCGGGCGACGGGAAGCGATCGTGGGGGGCCACGGCCAGTGCCCTCACCAGCGCCTGCTCGATGCGACCGGGTAGCAGGTTCAGGAGCTCGCGATGCTCAGGCGGCGCATCGATGAAGCGCCCCAACCGCTGCGAATCGCGGGCCGACCAGACGGCCGGGGTGGCGCCGATCAGCATCTCGTAGACCACGCTGGCGAGGCTGTACACATCCGTGCGCTCATCGAGCACGGTGTAGCCCATCGCTTGTTCGGGGCTCATGTAGCCCGGTGTTCCGACCGGCACGCCGGTGCGCGTCAGATGATCGCGATCGGCTTCGCTGACCGCCTTGGCGATGCCGAAGTCGGCTATGACAGGGAGCCCTTCCCAGAACAAGATGTTCTCCGGCTTCACATCGCGATGGATGACCCGATGGCTATGGGCGTGGTCCAGCGCCGACGCGATCCGAGTCGTGATGCGCAACGCCTCCTCGACGGCCAGCGGCGCCTCGCGCTTGAGGCGCACCCGCAGCGAGCCCGCAGCGATGTACGGCATCACATAGTAGAGCAGGCCATCTGATTCGCCGGAATCGTACAGTGAGAGTATGTGCGGGTGGTTGAGCTGTGCCGTAATACGGATCTCACGCAGGAATCGATCGGAGCCCACTGCGGCGGTTAGCTCGGGCCGCATGACCTTGACCGCCACATCTCGCGCGTGTTTGATGTCGCGCGCAAGGTAGACCGTGGCCATGCCGCCGGCGCCGAGTTCCCGCTCGATGGCGTAGCGATCGGACAGTGCTTCTCGAACGCGGTGCAGGTCGTCAGTCATCTTTCGCTCAAGGGGAACCGATGAGGCAGGGGGCGTCCTAAGATGACATGGCGAGGATCGGCGAGCAACGACCGCTCGGCGCTCTTTCGTCCGGGCTGCCAGATCTAGCAGACGCAAAGCGCCCCGCTTTCGCGGGGCGCTTTCGTCCACACCGTTCCTTACAGCGACACAGACTACGGCGTATACCAGATCGGCGAAGTGTACGCGCGCTCCTGCGTGATCATCGGGACCTCGTCGGGCATCGTGATGCCGTAGCGATACGCCTCGTACGCCGTCCAGCGCGGCGTCGGGATCTCGAGCACCCGCGCGTAGTAGACCGCCGGCACCGACGGGTCGAAGTCCGGATCGGTCCACACGGTCAAAAGCTCCGGATCGCCAATCGTGTTCGTCCACGTAGCG
>JBDHHZ010000016.1:0-26549 GCA_039589115.1 Gemmatimonadota bacterium
ATGTTCTCCTCGCGAGGCCGCGAGTTGACCCCGGAGACCTGTGGCCATCCCCGCCGCCAACTCGGCGTTCAGCGAGTCGCCGGTAGCGCGGAGGGTGTCGGCAAGCATCGCGAGTATCTCCATCTCGCGGTTCAGGCCGGCCATGTCGCCCACGTACAAGTAGTAATGGCCTACGAGGCGTCGCATCTGAGGCCAGCGATGAAGCGAAGGATAGAGCGTCAGCAGGCGTTCTACCGATCGGGCCGCCATAGCGGAGTCGCCGAGACCGCTGACGAAGGAGTGCACCTGCAGGAAGTCCGGCAGACTATACCGGGGACTAACCGCCTCGGCCTGCTCAAGGGCGAGCAACGCCGCCGCTCGATGCCCACGCCACATCTCGAGCATGTGCACGGGCCACGCCAACGCCCAGGCGCGGTCGTCCATTGGGTGGCGCGCAGCCGCCATCTCGCGCGCCACATGCAGGGCTAGTGGCGCCCAACGCGGATTTCCCCTAAGGAAGATCACTGCCCAATCGAGCGCATCGTACTCGCGTTCTGGCAGAGACTCGAGCGCGGCTGCCGAGTCCTCGGGTGAGCCGAGTGCCAAGTCCCTCGCGAGCCTGAGTGCCCCAGCATACACGGTCGTCGAGTCAGAATTGAGGTACCATCGGACGTAGCGCTCGAAGCGGTCGATGTCGTTGATTTCGCCCGCCACCTCGAGCGCATGTAAGAGCGCGGGCGTGAATGTGGAATCGAGTGCGAGCGCCCGGTCGAAAGGCGGCAATGTCTCATGAACCAGAAGACTGCCCGCAAGTCCGAGATGATAGTAGGCCTCTCCCAACAGGGTCCACGCTTCTGGGTCATCGGGGTAGCGGTGAGTGAGATCCCTCGCTTTTTCGAGGGTCTCCCGTCGTTGCAGGTCTAGCAGGTAATTGACCTCCACCAGAGCGCGTTCACGGGGCGGCAACCGGTCCGCGAACCGGACGGCCCTTTCGTGGGCCGCGATCGCCGCTTCGTGACCGATGTGGTAGCGCCAAGCGTAGGCGAGGGCGAGGTGGCTGGCGGCGAGCGCGAAGGTCGAGTCGGCTGTCAGGGCGAGCTGGTAGGCCTCAATTGCTTCGTCGAACTGCACGCGACGCATCGCCTGCTCACCCTCGAGGTAGGGTTTGACGGCTTCGAGCGAGCTGGTTGAGAGCGCCCGCGTGGCTGTGAGCCAGCCCTCCTCCTCGCCCAGCCCGCGCAGCAAGTCTACGGTGATCTCCTCAACGAGTACGATGATGCTGTCAGGTGATCCGGCGGCGCTTGACGAAGCTACCAGGTCGCCGGTATCGGTCTCGTGCAAACGTGCGTCTATCTGAATTTGGCCGCCCAGCTCCACAGCCTGCCCGCGAATCGCCCACCGTGCACCCAGGTCGTTGGCCACCGCAATCGCTTCGTCGATCGTCGCTTCTTTATCTCCAACCTCGGACCGCCAGCGGCTGAGTACCGTGCGCGTATCGATGGCGTGCAAGTCGCCTACATCGTCGAGGTTGGCGGAGAGTACGTCCATCAACCCTTCGCGCCAAAGCTCGAGGTCTGCACCGGTGCTGCGGAAAGGAAGGACGGCGATGGCGTTGGCGGGCACTTCGACGACGAGTGCATCATCGTCCTCGCCCCCAGACTTCAAGATGACCGCTGCCACGGCGATGATGGCGACGGCCGCTGCGAAGCCGAGGGCGGCGCGGGACCAGAGCGGGCCGTGGGTCGCCGCGGCCGGGACGGGCTTGGCATCGTGTTCGCGATCCGGTGATTCACGGGCCACACCGCTTTCGAGGATCGCCGTGGCGACCACTACCGTGAGGCCGATGAGCAGCAGGATGATAGCTGCAGGGAAGAACCAGGCCGGTAGGCCTAGCTTGTCGATGAAGGCTCCGGTCGCCTCTAGGATCAGCCAGGAAGCGCCGATGTAGACGGCTAGTACCTGGAGCAGCTTCCGCCGGCGAAGCCAACGGAGCAACTGGGGACCTTCTGCTGGGCCGGGCAAGATCTAGCCTCCCGCGGGCAGTGGACGGCGCTGCGGCTGGGACACGAGACGAGCGCTGGGTCTGCCCAGATGACAATCTAGACTCTTGACGTCACGGACATCAAGAATCGCCGGTGCACTGGGAGCTGCGGTCACCTGCGTCCCAGCTCTCTGACTCTTCTGGCAACGTTCTCTCGTATATATGGTAAGGTGGGGCAGCTTCTAAAGGCGGAGCCGCGACCATGACATCCCGAGGCCGCTTCGTGTACGTGTGCCTTGTAGTCCCATTCCTGGCCTGGGGCTGCTCTACTTCCACCGATGCCGACAACAACCGCCCCAGCATCTACATCGCGAGCCCGGCGCACGGTGCGTCCTTCTCGCGTGGCGATACCGTCGACATAGACGTGGAAGCCTCCGACGACGGCGTCGTCGTCGCCGTCAGGTTCTATCTCGATGGCGTCTACATCGGTGTCGATTCGACCAGTCCTTATCAATATCGCTGGAGCACGATCGACGCGGTCGTCGGTCTTCGTCAGCTGAGAGTGGTCGTAGAAGACGATGGTGGTGCGTTTGCGAGCCAGGAGATCGCGGTGTGGCTGCGCTGGGCGTACTTCCCGCCGGAGCAGGTCGTCGACGACTGGCAGACCTCGACGTTACACGAGGAGGGCTTCGACACGCTCGCCATCCACGCCATGATGAACACGGCGTACGGTGACAATTTCAATGACTTCATGCATGCCGTGCTCGTCGTCAGGAATGGCAATCTCGTGCTGGAGGAGTACTTCGGCGACTTCAGACGCCACAACCTGAACCACCTTCAGTCGACGACGAAGAGCTTCACCTCGGCCTTGATCGGGATCGCCATCGACCGGGGCTATATCGGCGGAGTCGACGATCCGTTCTTCGATTACCTGCCGCGCTATGCCCACCTGCGCGATTCCGACAAGGACAGCATCACCCTCGAGCACGTGCTCACCATGACGCCGGGCCTGGAATGGAACGAGATGTTCGTTCCGACGCTCGATGCATCCAACGACAACATGATAGGCAACAGGGGAGACGACTACGTCGCCTATGCCTTAGCCAAGCCCGTGATAAGAGTGCCGGGGACCGAGTGGTGGTACAATAGCGGCTGCTCGATGACGCTGGGCGAGATCCTGAGAAGCGCAACGGGACTGGGGGCGGACCAGTTCGCCAGCCTATACCTCTTCGGTCCACTCGGCATCCGGACCTACGATTGGCCCATCATGGCTGGTGGGCACGTCTCGACGCACGGCGGGCTGTATCTGCGTCCCCGCGACATGGCCAAGTTCGGCCAACTCTATCTCCAGGACGGTATGTGGAACGGTGAGCGGGTGATCTCGGAGGAATGGGTCGTCGCCTCCACGCGTCCGTTCATCGGTGCTTGGGGCAACACGCAGTACGGTTACCAGTGGTGGTTCGAGAATGTGGGTGGCTACGACGTTCGGCACACCAGCGGATACGGCGGCCAGTACATATTCGTAGTCCCGGAGCTGGACATGGTCATCGTAACCGCGGCCGGCTATGACCAGGGTGACATCGGTCAGCAGGTGTGGCAGATACTCACAATGTTCAGAGATCGCGTTCTCGCGGCGGCACTCCCAGCGGGGGTTCTGGATTATCGAAGTGTGAACTAGGAATTCTTTGGGAATTCTCGAAGGTGATTCAGGGATTCGGGGATTCGGCAACCATCCGGAGTTTGGGGTGCTCCGTTGTCATTCCGACTCCCCATCTGCTATCAGCAGCCTCCTGCTTTCTTCTTCTTTTTCGCGCCTCCGGTCGACATGGCCGGTGGTGGCGCGGCCGGGCTCGATGTTTGGACGGCGGCGCCGGAGAAGAAGGCGGCGATCTGGTTTTGTTTGAGCACGTACTCCCGGCGCTGCAGATCGGAGCCATCCAACTCCAGCGGGGTGAGGACGTCGACGTCCCACCCTGCGAACCCGCCGAGCAGGAACCTGTAATTCAAATCGCGGGGCCAGCTGCTCGGTGCGTGGTCGAACGAGCCATCCTCGTCGTAGACCACGACGGTGGTGTGTGGGCCGGCGGAGTTCAGGACCGCCAGGGCGGTGCTGTCGGGAGCTACGCTGTAGGCGCCCGGGATACCGGCGGCTGTCTCTTCCGCGGGTACGCGCAGGTCGAGGATCAGCAGGTCCGGGTCGCTGGCGATGATGGCTTCGGCCAGCGCCAGCGGCTCTATTCGCGTCATCGCGACGGGAGCCGGCTCTGGTCGAGGCGCGGTGGCGGTGATCGCGACGATGGCCACCGCCGCGAACGCGCCGCCGAGCGCGAACTTGATGCGCGGCTTGGATCGCGGTGTCAGCTCGGCGGCCTGGTAGCGCTGCTGGAAGTAGCGTTCCACTTTCTCTGCGCCGGCGAACGCGGCGATGGCCACGACTACGATGACCAGCGCGAGGAGCGGGGCTGGTACGCTCAGCAGGTCGGGCAGCGTGATGATGCCCAGCGACCCGCTGGTGTAGAGTGCCGCGAGGCCGGGGAACCAGTCGACTGTGAGGGCGAAGACGGCGACACCCACAAAAACTCCGGCGAAGGTGACAAGGCCATCCCAGCGACCGGACGCTGCAGAGACCACCGATGTCCCGGGGCAGAGGCCGCTAATGATGAAGCCGGCTCCCATTACGAACCCGCCGACGATCTGCGCCCACATGAACGTGGGATTGATCCAGATCACCTGCAGGTCGACCAGCCCGAAACTGGCGAGCGAGTAGAGGCCGACCATCGCCACGAGGACCGCCGTGAACATGACCTTGAAGACGGTCATATCGTAGAGATAGAACTGGCCGACGAGCTTCCTCGCGTTTCCGAATCCGGCCCGTTCCAGCGAGAAGCCGAACAGGAAGCCGAGTACTATGGCGGTCAGCAGGCGGAACTCTTCGCTCTGAAACGCGATGGGAAAGATCGCTGCGCTCATAGCCACTGCCTCCTCACCACGTAGGCGAACGCGTATCCGCCCGCGAACAGCATCATCATGAAGACCCAGCTGCCGACGGCCAGCGTGGCGCCACCGCTGAGCGCCTGACCGGAGGTGCATCCCCGTGCCAATGACGCGGCCCAACCCATCAACGTCCCGCCGGCCAGCGCGTAGAGCAGGCGACCGCGGGTCGATATCCGTGGCCCTTTCTCCACGGTGACCTTGAAGCGGCCCGCGCCCATCGCGCCGATCAGTCCGCCGATGAAGACGGCGATCACTTCTATGACCATCCAGTTCCGCAGCGGCTGGCCGTCCTGAACGTAGGCGCCCAGGGCCGTGTTCTGGGCGGCCCACTCGGGCGACACCTCCGCGGCGGCCGCCGCCAGCGTCCGCTTGGGTAGAGAGCTAGCGCCCAGCCCCTGCCCGGCGATCAGAAAGGTCCCCAACAGGGTGAGCCCCAGCAACGCGCCGGCCAAGTAGGGATTCCAGTAGGGTTTCGCTTGCATCGATCCACTCCTATCGCATGGCGACTTCTGCGAGCCCTGCATACTGGCCGGCGTAGACCAGAATCCAGCGCAGGGCAAAGCCGCCGATCAAAACGAGGATTGGCGTGACGCGCCCGGGCACGGTGCCGTGGCGGTGCTCGATCCACTCTCCCGCCAGAGGGGCGAGCAGTCCGAGCGCCACGACCAACGTCCAGAACGCGGCAGTGTAAGGTCCGCCGAAAAAGACCGCGAGCGCGCCGCGCGCGGCGGCTCCGCCGCTGGCCATGCCGATGAACCAGAGGGCGAGCAGCGCCAGCTCGGCGACGATGAATCCCATGTCGAGCACCCCGAGCTGAACTCGCTCCGCGTCCTTCAACCGGTAGAGCAGCATGAAGGCGGCGCCGGTCGAGAGGCCGGAGACCAGGAAGAGCGGTCCCAGGACCGCCGAGTTCCAGAGCGGCCGTGCTGCCATCGTTCCCAGCAGCACGCCGGTGTAGATACCAAGCGCGACCCCGGCGACGATGTTCAGGATTGCCAGGGCGCGCACGTTGCGCTCTGCCCACTCGGTGATCGCATCAAACTGGGGCATGAAGGACAGCCGCTGCCGCCAGTGCGCCCGCACGTCGTCCGGCGTCATCACCCAGGCCAACAGGATGGAGACGGGGTAGATCAGCAACAGGATCCAGGCACCCCACGACATCGGCGAACTGGCACGCAGGACCAGGTAGAAGCGGTAGGCGTTGAACGGGTGCTCCAGGTCGAGCCAGAGGAAGAACATGCCGACCGATATGAGAACGGGCGCGGCCCAGAGCATCAGCGAGGCGGCGCGTGACCGCTCAGTCGCCGGTTTGCCCAGCATGGCGAGTCCGGCCAACACCATGATGCCGGCAACCAGACCGCCCAGGAACAGGTAGAGCGCGACTTCGCCGTGCCAGACGCCCATCACGGGGTCGATCAAGTGATTCGCGCGCGTTGTTGTGATCTCGTTCATGTCGTCAGCTCACTTCAAGTAGAAGTGTCTGGGCTTCGTGCCCGCCTCAGGCATCAAGACGTAGTGCTCGCGTTTGGCGAGCAGTCTCGAGACCTCGCTGTCTGGATCGTTCAGATCGCCGAAGTAGATGCTCTGCGTCGGACAGATCTCCTGACAGGACGTAGTCGGAGTGCCGTTCTCGACCCTGTGTACGCAGAAGGTGCACTTGTCGATGGCGCCGACGTTTGGATCGATGAAGCGGGCGCCGTAAGGGCAAGCCGCTATGCACGCCTTGCATCCGGAACACTTGGCCTGGTTCACTTGCACCGTGCCGCCCGGGCCGTAGTAGGAGGCTCCGGTCGGACAGACGGAGATGCATGGCGCGTCTTCGCAGTGGTTACAGCGTTCCGAGCGAACCGTCATGCTGAGGTTCGGGAATGTGCCGGCCGTCTCGGTGTAGACCCAGTCCCGGGCGTAGCTGTCGGCGACGCCGTTCTCGGTCTTGCAGCCTATGACGCAGGCGGCGCACCCGACGCAGGTGCGTGTGTCCACGACCATGGCGTAGCGTACGCCGCTCATGCTTCCACCTCCTCACGCGCCGCGACGTCGGTCGCTACCTCAGGTGTCACGTCGCTGGCACGGATGAAGGTCACGAAGTTCACGTTCATGCCGGTGCCGCCCATGATCGGATCGACCTTGTAGCGGGTGATCAACTCGTTGTCGTCGATCCCTTTCCCGTGGGCGAAGCGCAGCTGCTTCGGCTTGCGGCCGTAACCGTGCACGATGTAGACGCAGTCGGGTCGGATCCGGCTCGTCACCTTGACGGGCGCGGTGAAGCTCGAGCGAACGCCGTCCTGGTTCTGCAGGTAGACGCGCTCCCCGTCCTCGAGCCCCCATTTACGCGCCACCTCGCGGCTCACCCACACCGCATTCTCCGCGTAGACCTCCGATAGCAGCCGGTTGTTTGTCGTGCGGCCGAAGGTATGAGTGGGCGCCCGGCCGAAGAGCAGCCGGTAATAGCCCGGCGGCGGTTCCTCAAGTTCATCATCGTGATAGACGGGCATCGGGTCGAAGCCGTGGCCGGCGAGGCGCTGAGAGTACAACTCGATCTTGCCGGAGTCGGTCCAGAACTCGGGAACGGCGCCCTCATCGAAGTAGAGAGGACTGGGCTCGCCGAGGATCACGCCATCGCGCTGCAGGACATCGCAGTCCAGCCAGGCCATAGAGAGCCGCAGTTTCGCGTACTCCATCGAGTCTTTCCACGGGAAGAAGTCGGCGAGTCCCAGTCGGTTCCCCAACTCTTTGGCGATCCACCAGCCGGGCTTGCTGTCGTACATCGGCGGAACGACCTCCTGGCGCACGCCGATGAACGGCTGGCGGTAGCTGGCCACGCGCAGCTCATCGCAGCGCTCCAGGTAGGTCGCCTCGGGAAGCACGACATCGGACCAGCCGACGATCTCCGCCGGCAACACATCCACGGTGACCAGGAAGTCCAGCTCCTGGATGGCTTGGTAGGTCTGCTCCGGGTTCGGCAGCGTGGTGGGGAGATTCGATCCGTAGACCATCCACGCCTTGATCTTCGGATCACCGCGTACGCCGGGGATCGTCGCTTCGCAGAGGCCCTGGGCCAGCGCCTCGTCGGCCAACGGGTAGTCGCTGGGGGCCGGCCGGTCCGCCGCCTCGCCGTCCGCCGGCTCGTATCCTGGGTAGCGATAGGGCGGTAGGCTCATCCTCGACGGGATATAGAAACCGCCCCGCCGGCCCCAGGAGCCGAGAAGCGCGTTGAGAATCGCGATGGCGCGGCTTCGCTGAGTGTCGTTCCCGTACCAGGTGACGTGGCGGCCGGGATGGACCAGCGAGGCGGGCCGCGCCGCCGCCAGCACGCGGGCGGTCCGGCGAATCAGTTCCGGCTCGATGCTCGTCCGTGGGTAGGCCCATTCGGGTGTATACGGCTTGACGTGCTCGCGCAACTGATCGAAGCCGTAGGCATAGCGATCGATGTAATCTCTGTCGTAGAGCCCTTCGCCGATGATCACGTTCATCCAGGCGAGCAGCAGCGCCGTGTCCGTACCGGGCTTGATCGGAAGCCAGTATCGCGCTTTCGATGCCGCGACGGAGTAGCGCGGGTCGACGACGATTATGTCGGCGTTGTTGCGAATCGCGGCCGCGAAGTCCTGCACCTGGGTGTTGTGCATGTTCTCGCCCAGATGACTCCCGATCAGCACGATGCAGCGGCTGTTGCCCATGTCGGTGATCTCGGGCGAGCCGATCCCCGAGCCGAAGGTGAGGTCGAAGCCGACCTCTCGCGGCCCGCGGCACTGTGCGTAGGACGGTGCGGCGATGTTCGGGGAGCCGTACGCTCTGAACAGGTGCCTCATCCAGCCGGCACCGAACCCGTGGAGGAAGAGGGCGAGAGCTGACGCGCCGTGGGTCGCCTTGATTCGCTCGAAGTTCTCGGCCACCTCATCCAGCGCCGTTTCCCATGAGACTTCCTCGAACGTCTGGTCGCCCCGCTTGTTCACCCGGACCAGCGGCTTCTTCAAGCGGTCGGGATCGTAGAGCAGGCCCGTGCCGCCGGCTCCCCTGGGACAGAGTTGACCCTGGGAGAGCGGGTCCTTCGGGTTCCCCTTGATCTTGATCACCCGGCCGTCTTTCACGTGCGCCAGAATGCCGCACTTCCAGAAGCAGAGCTCGCAAAACGACGGGATCACCTGGTCGCCGTCGCTCTGGGGGTCGGGCAGCGGGTTGCCGTAGAGGCCGTACCAGTTGCTTGACACTCCGCCCAGGAGAGCCGCCCCCGCGACTCCGTAGCTGCCGGCCCGTATGAATTCCCTTCGTTTCATCGTTTCTCCTCGGCGAGGATAGCGTCGTATTTCTCCGTGAAGCGCTCGCCCGTCTCCGGGTGCACCCACTCGCAGACAGCGGTCATCAGTTGGCCGGCCACCGGGCTGCCGACCTCGAGCAGCACCTCGGAACCCTTGCGAGTCGCCGTCACCAGACCCGCCTGCCGCAACTCGGCCAGGTGCCGGGCCACCGTCGACTGTGGCCAGCCAAGTTCCTGAATGAGCTCCTTCTGCGTCTTGGGAAGGCCGTCGAACAGCAGGCAGACGATCCTCAGCCTGGAAGGGTGGGACAGGGCCTTGAAGATGTCGGCAGCGCGTCTGACGTCTTTGGGATCCGGGTTCATTTATCAATCACCTCCGAGGGTTGGGGCGTATCCGGATATCCGGATAAGCAAATACCGGGCCACCCGGTTTTTCGCGGAGATCAGCGCTTTCTGGCGGTCGCGTGGCTCTTTCTTGTCCCAGGCGGGCGAACTGCTGCGGGACAGGATGACCCGAGGGATTCGGGGAATCGGGGTGTCGGGGATTTGGGAAGTGGAGAGAGGTACCTGGCCTTGCGCGGAGCCCGGTGGGAGGGGCACCGTGAGGATTCTTGGGAGAGAGTCGAGACAAGTCTGGAGGGGTGCATGGCGGATCTGGGTGGAAAGGTCGCGGTCGTCACGGCGGGCAGCAAAGGGATCGGCCGCGCCTACGACGCGTCCAAGTACGGGCTGCTGGGCTTCACGGAAGCTCCGATGCTGGACGTACGAGATCACGGCATTCGGGTGAGTTGCGTCATGCCGGGTAGCGTGGACACCTACTTTGATGAGCAGGAGCCGACGGGCGCGTCGTGGAAGCTGACGCCGGATGATGTAGCGCGCGCCGTGATGCAGCTGCTCGAGCACGAAGACCGTTCGCTGCCGAGCCGCGTGGAGCTGCGGCCCTCACAACCGAAGCGCGAGTAGCCAGCTTATGTCCGCGCAGTTCTACATCGGAACCCAGGGCTGGTCGTATCCCGACTGGACGGGACCGTTCTACCCGCAAGGCACACCGGGCTCGCAGTATCTCTCCGTCTACGCCAAAGCGTTCACTACGGTAGAGGTGGACAGCTCGTTCTATGCGATCCCGCCGGCCTCGCACTTCCTGGGCTGGCGCGAGCGCACACCCGAGTCGTTTCGCTTCGCTCTCAAGCTACCGGGCGAGTTGACGCACGAGCGGCGGCTGCGAGGTGGCGATGAGGTGCTGAAGACCTTCTGCAAGCGTGCGGAGCTTCTGGAGGGGAGGCTGGGCGTGGTCCTGGTGCAACTGCCGCCCGACTTCACGCCGGCCGAGCGCCCATCGTTGGAGTCCTTCCTGAAGCGGCTGCCGGAGGGGATCCAATTCGCCGTCGAGTTTCGTCACCCCGATTGGCTGGAGGAGGCCACCTACGAGTCGCTGCGCGCGGCCGGTGTCGCCCACGCCGTCTCGGAGGGGCCGTGGATCGAACGGGAGCGGGTGATGCGGGCGGCGCTCCGTCCGACGGCGGAGATCGCCTACATCCGCTGGCTGGGCGACCGCCCGCAGCTCGCCGACTATGCGGAGACACGGATCGACCGTTCGAGCGAGATCCTCAGCTGGGCGAAGGTCCTGAGAGAGCTAGCCGGACAGGTTCTCGAGATCTACGGTTTCTTCAACAACCACTACGAGGGCCATTCTCCGGCCAGCGCACGGCAGATGCTCGAGCGGCTGGGACAGCCGGTGACGGATCCCGACGAGTTGAACCCGCAGCTTTCGCTCTTCTGAGACTTAGGCTTCCGGAGGGTCGTCCGACGAGTGGAGGTGGATCAGCTTCCAATCGTCGTCGCGCTTCTCGTAGATCTCCGTCCAGCGCCCGCAGCGGCGATGCACGCCTTCGGCGCGGCGGACTTCGATCTCGTAGCGTGATGCGACCCAACCGATCCTGTCGTCGCGCCGTTCATCGACGCGAACGACGTGCTCGAAGGTACGGAGCTTGAAAGCAGTGTAGGAGTGTAATACAGGAGCGACGTGCTCGAGGAACTCCTGTAGGCTGCGGAAGACGGGCGGCGCGATCGTGTCGAATATGTAGCAGTCGGGCTCGTAGATCTCGCCGAGCGCCCCGAGATCGAACTCGTTCCAAGCTCTGACATGCGATTCGTGCCGCTCGAGCAGTCGTGCGCTCTCTCTATCGTCTTGGCTCATCGTCTTGCTGTCACAATGGTAAGCTCGTCGCCGTCCTCGCGGAGCCAGTGCACATCGGTGAAGCCGGCCCCGGTGAGCCAGGTGTGGATCTCTTGGAACGTGTAGCAGCGGCCCACACCGTAAACCAGCAGCATATGCAGAGAGAGGACAGCGCCGGGGGACGGCTGCGTGCGCGTCTCATCCATGATCATGTCCTGGATGGCGATCGCGCCGCCGGGCTGCAGCCGGTTGTAGAGCCGCTCGAGCAGCGCGCGGTTCGCGTTGTAGCTGCGCGTGTGTATGACGTTCGACATCCAGATGAAGTCGTAGTCGGCCGGCAGCTCGCTTTCATCGACATCATACTCGAGGACGCTGATCCGGTCCTCGAGGCCGGCCGATGCTACGACGTCCCGGGCGACCGCCGCGGCGATGGGCCGGTCCACCAGCGTGGAGCGAAGCTTCTTGTAGGCGCGGCAGAAGACGACCGAATACGTGCCGGCGCCGCCGCCCAAGTCGAGCATCTGGCGGCGGCTATCGAGGTCGAGCGGTGCACGGTCCAGGATGTCGGCGGCGCGAGAGCGGGCGCGACTGTGCCGGGCGAACAAGACGTGGCGGGCGGCGTCCGGGTCCTCGAGAAGGATGCGCCTCGCGCGCTGCCGCTTGCCGGTGCGCAGCGCGGTGGGCAGCCGACCCCAGAGCTCCCAGTTCTGCTGGGCGGCGACCAGCCTGTGGCCCATGTAGTCCGGCGAACCCGGAACCAGGTAGCGCGCTGCGTCCTTACTGAGGGAGTACTCGCGTCCGTCCTTCAGCAGCAGTTCGAGGGCCACCAGGGCATCGAGAAAGAGCTCGGTCGCGGCCGGCTCCAAACGAAGCTGCTCGGCGAGCTGGTCGGCGGTCAACGGGCCGTCGGCCAACTGTCCATAGACATCGAGCGCGGCCGATTCCAGGACCAGTCTGTCAGCCCAGAAATCGGCGACCTGCTCGATTCGCTCTGGTGTCCAGCCTTCCTTCGCAGCCATCCGCTTCCTCTCGATCGGCCGTGCGCGGGCAGAGTAGGGATAGCGCCGGGGACGCCCCTGTCGCAAGGCCGGGTTATCGGTAGTCAGTGGCCGGTGGCCAGTAGTCGGTGGTCGGTGGCCGGTAGCCAGTGCGTTTCTGAGACGTTGCAGCTGAATACCGGCTACCGGCCACCGGCTACCGGCCCCTCGCCTTCCTCTACAACCTCGCGTACCGTATCGGCGTCGGCGGCCGAGTAACCGTAGAGCACGACCTCTGCGATCTGCGTACCCCCTTCGCTTATGTAGTCGCGAATCGTATTGACCATAATCCGCGCCGCCTCGTCGAGAGGGAAGCCGGCGACACCGGAAGCGAGGATCGGGAAAGCGATGGACGTCAGGCCGTTGCGGTCGGCCAGTTCTATGGAGCAGCGGGTCGAGCCCTCGATGGAGGCGCGGCTCGCCGGTTCGTCTCCCATCGCAGCCGCATGGATAACGTAGCGGGCGGCAAGGTCGCCGGCGCCGGTTATCGCCGCCTCGCCGACTCTTATCGGACCGTGCTCGTCGCACTCCCGCTGGATGCTGGGCCCGCCCACCCTGGCGATGGCACCGGCGACGCCGACGCCGAGCAGCAGGTGGTTGTTGGCGGCGTTCACGATGGCGTCACCCGAATACTCCGTCAGATCGCCCTGGGCGACCCGGATTACCGTGTGTGAGCCCATGTCGCTCCTCCTCGCTTGCCGGAGCCTGGCGCCCGCGGGGCGGCTGCGGCGCCGCGGGACCCTGCTATATTACCAGTGGATATTATCCGCGTTCATGAGGGCGCGGCCAGGCCGGCCGCGCGTGAATCCGAGATCCCGGAGGCAAGCTGGAATGCTCACCTTTACAGACAAAGCCAAGGAGCAGATCCTCTCGTTCATCGAGCAGGAGGATCACGAGGTAGCGCTACGAGTGGCGGTCCAGGCGGGTAGCCCGCTGGCGCCGCACTACGAGCTGGCGCTGGTCGATGCGTCGGACGAGCAGCCGGACGACACCGTCATCGATGCCGGCGGCTTCAAGGTCTATGTCGACGACGCGAGCGCGCTCAAGCTGAAGGGTGCGACGGTGGATTGGATCGAGAGCGTCGACGGCGGCGGCTTCAACGTCGAGAACCCGAACATGAGGCCGATTGGCTCGGAGCCGCCCAGCGGCGAGCTGGCGCAGCGGGTGGCGCAGGTGATCGAAGCGCGCGTCAACCCGGCGGTGGCATCGCACGGCGGGCGGGTCTCGCTGATCGACGTACGGGACAACGTGGTGTTCGTGGAGCTGGCCGGCGGTTGCCAGGGATGCGGTATGGCCAGGGTGACTTTGAAACAGGGGATCGAGCGCTTGATCAAGGATATGATCCCCGAGGTCGCCGAAGTAATCGACGTGACCGATCACACGATGGGCGCCGACCCATACTACCAGGCCTCTCAGTGATCAACCGCCGCAACTTCCTGGCGGGCGTCGCGGCCTCGTTGCCGGCCGCCATGCTCGCCGACCCGTCGACGCTGCTTGGAAGAATCGTGAGACCGAAAGCGGGGGAACCGCTGTTCAAGATCTCGCTGGCACAGTGGTCGCTGCATCGCGCGCTGAACGCCGGCGAGCTCGGCGCCCTCGATTTCGCCCGGATCGCCAAGATCGACTACGGGCTCGATGCCATCGAATACGTCAACTCGTTCTTCAAGGACAAGGCCGAGGATTCTTCTTATCTGAGCGAACTGAAACAAAGGGCCGATGACCACGGCGTGCAAAGCTTGCTGATCATGTGCGACGGCGAAGGAGCGCTGGGCGATCCGGACGATGCCGAGCGCAGGCGGACGATCGAGAACCACTACAGGTGGGTCGAGGCGGCGAAGTACCTCGGCTGTCACTCGATTCGCGTCAACGCGAGGTCCGAAGGCACGCCGGCCGAACAGCGAGAGCTTGCGGTGGACGGACTCCGCCGGCTGACCGAGTTCGCGGCCGAGCGCCAGATGAACGTGATCGTCGAGAATCATGGTGGCATCTCATCGAACGGAACCTGGCTGGCGAGCGTGATCCAGGCCGTCGACCATCATCGCTGCGGGACCCTACCCGATTTCGGGAACTTCCGAATAGAGGAAGGAGTCTGGTACGACCGCTACAAGGGTGTCGCCGAGCTGATGCCTTTCGCCAAAGCCGTGAGCGCCAAGTCGAACGACTTCGATGAGCAGGGCAACGAGCGCGGTACCGACTACCTGCGGATGCTGAGGATCGTCCTCGAGGCGGGGTACCGCGGATATGTCGGCATCGAGTACGAAGGTAGCGAGTTGAGCGAGCTCGAGGGGATCCGGGCGACCAAAATCCTGCTGGAGCGAACACGGGACTTGCTTGCAGCGGAGTACACCTAGCACCGGTTTCGGTATGCAGTATGCGGTGTGCAGTATGCAGTAATCGTGAACTCCTTACCGCACACCGCACACTTCACACCGCATACTGATACAAGCCGCACGCCTCACACGCATACCGACATCTAGCTTTCCCTCACTGGCGGCTGATATATTGCCAGCGTCCTCAGCACAGCCCAAATACCCGGATATTCCATGGAAGAGGCTGCCCGAATCGCCCGGAAGCTCTCTGCTCTGGCAGATCTGGGCTTCGAGCGTGTCGAGATCTCTCCCGTCACGACAGAGGCCGTCCAGGTCGATCGGGCGACCCACAAGGTCACCTGCAGTCGGCCCGCCATGGGCACCTGCGTATCCGTCACCGCCCTCGATCCATCGCGTGACCGGGCGGAAGAGGCTATCGGCCGGGCGTTCCGGGAGATGGACCGTCTGGTTGGGCTATTCAACCGCTACGACGGGTCGTCGGCCGTATCCTACCTGAATCAGCAAGGCGGTCTCCGCCGGGCACCGCCCGAGGTCTCCGGGGTCGTCGCCCGGGCGCTGTACTACCATGAGCTGAGCCAGGGGGCGTTCGACATCTCGGTCAGCCCACTCGTCGATCTTTTCAGGCGGAGTCTGAGTGGAGCGAGCTCGAGTGAGCCGTCCCACGAGCAGGTGATGGCAGCGCTCGAGCTGGTGGGCTCGGGGGACATCGAGGTGTCGGACGGAAGCATCGCGTTCGGGAAGACCGGCATGGAGATCACCCTGGACGGGATCGCGAAGGGCTACATCGTCGACAAGGTCGCCGAGCTGCTGCGCGAGGACGGCGTGAAGGACTATCTGATCAACGCGGGCGGTGACATCAGAGCTGCGGGCACGAAGGAAAAGAGGCGACCGTGGACCGTGGCTGTGCAGGACCCATCGAAGAACGGAGACTTCCCCGATGTGATACACGTGCGCGACGCCGCCGTGGCGACGTCGGGCAGCTACGAGGTCTACTTCGATCGCGAGAAGCTGTTCCATCACATCATCAACTCGAGAACGGGCAGATCGCCGGATCTGAACATGAGCGTCTCGCTGATCGCACCTTCGACTATGGCGGCGGACGCGTTGGCGACGAGCGTTTTCGTCATGGATCCGAACGATGCGATAGAGTTCGTGAACTCTCTTCCCCGCTGTGAGTGTCTGATCGTCGACAAGGATGGACACCAGGTGAAGTCGACGCGTTGGAAGAGCGCACCTAATGCTCGCCTAGAAAGGGCAGGCTCATGATGCAAAGCGAAGCGACGGCCGAAGCGGGTGGCTCGCCGGGCTACGGTACTTTTCAGTTGAGTGCTCTGGTGGCTCTCAGGATGATCATCGGATGGCACATCTTTTATGAGGGCCTGGCGAAAGTGCTCAGCTCGTATTGGACCGCGGCCGATTACCTGTCGGCCTCGCAGTGGTGGTTCTCGAGCCTGTTCATCAAGATCGCCGCCAGCCCGACGCCACTGGGGATCGTAGACTTCCTGAACAAGTGGGGACTGATCGCGATCGGGTTGGGATTGATGCTCGGTTGCCTGACGCGTGCCGCCACGATCGCCGGCATCGTCCTGCTCGCCCTCTACTACATCGCTGCCCCTCCGTTCGCCGGATACACGTATTCGATGCCTGCCGAGGGTAGCTACCTGCTCGTCAACAAGATCCTGATCGAGCTGGCGGCGCTGGTCGTGCTGCTGGCGTTCCCGACCGGGCGGATCATAGGTCTGGATCGACTGATATTCTGGAACAGAGGATCCCAAAAGGCTCTCACGCTAGCGGAGGACGTACGATGAACGAGACTGGCCAGGGACCTTCGGGTGTGGAGCCTGAGAAGGCGAGCGCGGAGCGTGGGATCGGTCGTAGAGATGTGGTCAAGGCACTGGCCTCGATCCCGGTTTTCGGCGTGTTCTTCTACAGCTTCTTCAAGAGGAAGTTCGACGAGGACTACAGGAAGCGTGAGATCCTGGCGGAGCTGGGAGTGAGCGAAGGGGGGCCGGCGGTCATCCCGGAGGCGATATCGAGGCCGCCGAGCGACCGGATCAGGCTGGGGATCATCGGCAACGGTGGGGAAGGCGAGTCGCTGGTCAGGAACGCCGGGTTCGCGCATCCCGATTGGGTCGAGGGTGCGGAGGAGGATGCCCGGGAGAACCCGCGCAGCAAGAGGTTGGAGGTGTTCCTGAACCAGGAGGACCTGAACGTCGAGCTGACCGGTGTTTGTGACCTATTCGATGTCAGGGCGGAGCGAGGGCTAGCGGCGTCACGCAACGCCGTCGGCCCGGTGGGCGGCCGCGAGCTGAGAGGTGCGAGACGGTTCACTCGCTACACCGACATGCTGGAGAGCGACGATATCGATGCAGTGATTATCGGGACCCCCGATCACTGGCATTCGAGGATCACGATCGATGCCGTCAGCGCCGGGAAGCACGTCTACTGCGAGAAGGCAATGACCCGGACGGAAGAGGAGACTCACGCCATGGTGGAGGCAGTGAGGAACTCCGACATCGTGTTCCAGTTGGGTCATCAGAATCGGCAGGTCGAGAGCCACTTCAAGGCCCGCGAGGTCATCGAGGCGGATATCCTCGGCCCCATCACCTTGATCGAAACGACTACGAACAGGAATACTCCGGGAGGAGCCTGGGTCTACGATATCCACGAGGAAGGGAGCCCCGAGACCATCGATTGGGCGCAGTTCGAGGAGGCGGCCCCCAACAAGGTGCCGTTCAGCCTGGAGCGGTTCTTCCGCTGGCGCTGCTGGTTCGACTACGGTACGGGCCTGTCGGGTGACCTTCTGTCGCACGAGTACGATGCCGCCAATCAGATCCTCGATCTGGGCATCCCGAAATCGGCGGTGGCATCGGGAGGCGTCTACTTCTTCAAGGATGGCCGCGACGTTCCCGACGTCTTCCAGGCCGTGCTCGAGTACCCCGACCGCGACCTGACGCTGGTCTACAGCGCGACGCTGGCCAACGGCCGGGGGCGCGGCAAGGTGTTCATGGGGCACGACGCCACTATGACGGTGGGGAGCGGCCTGACGATCAAGGCGGAGCGCGATTCCACACGTTACGAACAGAAGATCGAGGATGACGTGATCGATACTTCGATCCCGATGTTCACCTACCGGCCCGGTTTCAGAGGTATCGACGCGGTGACATCTGCTTCGGAGGAGTACTTCGCGAGCCGCGGACTCCTCTATACCTACCGTGGCGGAGTGCGGATGAGCGCCTATCACCTGCACATCAAGGAGTGGCTCGACGTCATCCGCAACGGCGGCCAGGTGAGCTGCAACATCGAGCGCGGGTTCGAGGAGGCGATCACCTGCCATATGGCGACCCGCTCGTACCTCGAAGGTCGCAAAGTGGAGTGGGATCCAGTTCGAAATTCGATAGTGTGAGGTTCGGCAGCATACCGAAACCAGTGGCCGGTGGTCGGTGCTAGCGTCCGGTCGTAGCTCGAGACTCGTCGTTCGCTAGTTACTGGTCACCGGTCACTGGCCACTGGCCACCGGTCACTCATCATAGGGCTTTCGCTCTGAAAGGAGCGCGGGGTGAGCGCGAAGATCCGCTTGGGCACGATGATGTTCCTCCAGTACGCGATCTGGGGCGCCTGGGCTCCGGTGCTCTCGACGTACCTGATCAACGACCTCGGGTTCAGCGGTGGGCAGGTCGGCTGGATCTACGCGCTGTTGCCTCTGGCGACGATCATCTCGCCGTTCGTGGGCGGTCAGGTGGCGGACCGCTACTTCTCCTCGGAGAAGGTGATCGCGTTCCTCGCTTTCACCGGCGGGATCCTGTTACTGGTCGTCGCCCGTACGACGGACTTCACGGTCATGGCGGTGCTGATGCTCGTCTACTGCCTGATCTATGCGCCGACCCTCGCGCTGACCAATTCCATCGCGATGATCAACTTAAAGGATTCCGAGAAGGAGTTCGGCGGGATCCGAGTGGGTGGGACGCTGGGTTGGATCGCGGCGGGTGGGCTGCTGACCGGCTGGCGTTGGCTGGCGCCGGATGCGCAATTGCCGGTCAGCGGTGGCGACATGCTGGTGCTGGCCGGCCTGTTCTCGATCATCATGGGTTTCCAGGCGCTGACGCTGCCACACACGCCGCCGGCGAAAGAAGGTGTGAAGCCGTGGGCGTTTCTCGAGTCGCTGAAGCTGTTGAAGGCGAGAGATTTTGCGATCTTCATCGGCATCACGTTCGTGGTCGCCACGGAACTGGAGTTCTATTACATCCTGACGGCGCCGTTCCTCGAATCTGACAAGATCGGCGTCGTATCGGCGAACACGCCGCTCGTGATGACCATCGCGCAGATGGCGGAGATTTTCGTCATGGCCTTCCTGCTCTCGTACGTCCTGAAGCGGTACGGGATGAGGAAGACGCTGGCCATCGGAGTGATCGCCTGGCCGCTGCGCTACATCATATTCGCCATCGGGACACCGGCCTGGCTGGTGATCGCGTCCTTGGCTCTTCACGGCTTCTGCTACGTGTTCTTCTTCGTTGCGGCGTTCATCTATGTCGACAGCGTGGCGCCACCGGACATCCGCGCTTCCGCGCAGAGCATGATCGCCATCGTCGCGCTGGGGTTCGGGCGCTTCCTGGGGAGCCTGTTCGCGGGTTGGATCAGGGATGTCTTCACCGTGGGCGACGTGACCAACTGGACAGGCGTGTTCCTCGTGCCGTGCGCTCTGACGATTCTCTGCGCCCTGGCTTTCGTGCTCTTCTTCCGAGAGGAGGGTGGCGCGGCGCCTTCCGAGGCTGCGGTGCAGGCGTGAGGATGCTCAGCCGTCCAAGCGGATAGAAAGGCGACGTTCGGAATGGCTAACAAGAGACTGGGGATAGGGCTGATCGGTGGCGGGTTCGTAGGCAAGTTCCACATCCGGTCGTGGGCGGGCGTGCGCGACTCCGACATCCTCGGCGTGACCAGCCGCAAGGACGGGACGGCCGAGGAAGCCGTGGCGCTTGCCAGACGACTCGGCGTCGGCGATGCGAAGACCTTCGAGTCGGTGACCGACATGGTGGCCGATCCCGATATCGACGCCCTCTGGATCTGCGCACCGAACTTCACCCGCGTCGAGATCATGGAGGAGATCGTCCAGGCGATCGAATCGGGTGTTGGCGAGCTGGTGGGCGTCGCCTGCGAGAAGCCGCTGGGCAGGAACGCGGCCGAAGCCCGCAAGATGCTCGAGCTGGTCCAGAAGCTCGGGATTCTCGACGGCTACCTGGAGAATCAGATCTTCTCTCCCGCCGTCGTCAGAGGCAAGGAGATCCTCTGGAGCCGTGGCGCCGCGCTGACGGGACCGCCCTACCTGGCCCGCGCTGCGGAGGAGCACAGCGGCCCCCACATGCCATGGTTCTGGGAGGGGGCGCTGCAAGGCGGCGGCGTGCTCAACGACATGATGTGCCACTCGGTCGAGGTCGCGCGTCACCTGCTGACCCCGCCGGGCGCCGAACGCGGCGTTCTCACGCCGGTCAAAGTCTCGGCCCATACGTCGTGCCTCAAGTGGCAGCAGCCTCACTACGCTAAGATCCTCTCCGAGAACAGCGCCGGTCAGACCGACTATACGAACCGACCCGCCGAAGACTTCGCCCGGGCGCTGGTCGAGTACCGCGACAAGGACGGCAACGAGCGGATCGTCGAGGCCACAACGTCTTGGTGCTTCGTGGGCGCGGGTCTGCGCTTGAGCATGGAGCTGCTGGGTCCCGAGTACTCGCTCGCGGTCAACTCGCTGGACGCGGGCCCGCAGGTGTTCTTCTCCAGACAGGTGCAGGGCGCTGAAGGCGAGGACCTGGTGGAGAAACAGAACGCCGAGATAGGCCTCATGCCGGTGGTCAGCGACGAGGAAGCCGAGTACGGCTACGTCGGCGAAAACCGCCACATGGTTCAGTGCTTCCTGGCAGGGAAGCGTCCCGCCGAGAATTTCAGCGACGGCGTCAACGTGAGCGAGCTGCTGATGACCGCGTACATGAGCGCCGAGCAAGAGAAGACGATCGTCTTCCCGCCGCCGGGACTTGGCGAATATGTGCCGGCAGTGGCGCGTGGCGAATGGAATCCGCGGAAGTGATTTCGTCCGAACATCGAAGTCGCACAACGACAGGTACTCGAAGCACGGCTGGAATCACTACGGGCCGGGCTACTTCGAGCTGGATCCCGAGACCGGGATCCTCAAATCGCACGGCGGGATGGGGCTGTTCTGGTACGCCGTCCGGGAGTACGGAGACTTCGTGCTCGAGCTGGATTTCATGTGCTCCGACGAGACCACGAACTCGGGCGTCTTCGTCAGGGTCCCCGGCGTCCCGGTCAGCGACGACTACATCTACCACAGCTTCGAGATACAGATCAACGACGCGGGAGAGGGGATCCACCAGACCGGCGGCGTCTACGATGCCGAGGCGCCCAGCTCGGCGCCCTCCAACCCGCCCGGCGAATGGAACCACTTCAAGATCACCTTCCAGGGGAGCCACATCGAGGTCGAGCTGAATGGCGTGGTGGTGATCGATTGGGAGGCAGAGCCGCGCGGCAAGGTCGAGGACTTCGCGGACCGCGGATACATCGGGTTACAGAACCACGACGACCAGAGCCCCGTCTACTTCAGGAATATCCATGTGAAGGAGTTGTAGGAACGGTCTTATCCCGTGCTAAGCCGGCGGTCCGATGTTGAGTCGGGCCGCCGTTCTTTGCTGTAAGACAGTGTACATTTTCACGGTAGGACTGGCGTCGGGGGGTCAGGAAGAGCGATTATTGTTATCTCAACAGGTGGAGCACACCGCAAGAATTGCCGTCTGGGGCTAAATCCTCGTGCTCGATCGATCCCCGGCGGCGCCTACCGAAAGGAGCCCCAGCCATGCGGATCAAAGACATCCTGCGAAACAAGGGAAGCGAAGTCGTGACGATCGGGCCAGACGTGACCGTTCACGAAGCGATCCTGTCGCTGAACGATCACAACATCGGCTCGCTGGTAGTGACGGCGGCGAACGGTAGGGTCGTGGGGATGATCACGGAGCGCGATATCCTGAAGGAAGGCGCGGAGCGCTGTGACATGATCAAGGTGACGTCGGTGGGGGGCGTGATGACGCGGGACGTCATCATAGGTGTGCCCGACGACGATCTCGACTATGTGATGGGGGTGATGACCAAGAACCGGATCCGTCACCTTCCGGTACTGGACGGGAAGGAACTGGTGGGCATCATCTCGATCGGAGATGTTGTGAGCGCCCACCTACGGAAGACGGAGTTCGAGAATCGGATGCTGAAGGACTACATCCACGGGGTGGCCACACCGGCGAGCTAGCCGACACTTCCCGACCCCGAGAAGCCGGCGCGCAGCCGGGGGTCTACTCTTCCGGCTGCTGGGCCGACTTCCAGATGACCATCTGGCGCTGGCCGTCCGGGCTCTCCTCGACGCGCAGCGTCAGCGCGTAGCCATCCTCGATCCCCAGGTCCTCGCGCACCTCCTGGGGGATGGTCAGCCTGCCACCGCTACCTACCGTTACATCGGCATAGTAGAGCGAACGATAAATTCCGCCCATATCCTATTCCCTCCTTGAAGTCGGGGTCCTCGCGGCGCTTCCCGGCATGCCGCCGTCAGCGTATCGGTATCTGGCCGGAGCTGCGCGCGAAAGGCCAATAAACATGTGGAGGTCGTGCCCCTCCGGCAAGCAGGGACGCTAGGGAGGTCGCCGGCGGGCGGTCTCGCTTCGGATACACCACCTGCGCTCGGACCGCCCGCACGGCTCCCAGTCTGGGTCGTTGCCCCTAGGCCCCGGCCAGCAGGCGCAGGGCGAATTCCGGCGAAGCCCCTTCCTCGTCGTGCTTCAGGTAGGTGAAGACGTCGAGCCCCTTTTCGGCGCACTCGTTCATCCAGGCATGCCAGTCGGCCAGCTCCTCGTCGCTGTAATCGTCCTTGCGGAGGCGCGCGTAGACGAAGCTGCCGGTGGCGACCCTGGGGGTATCGAGCTTGTCCCCCTCGGAGACGCAGAGCGCGACCCCGGAATCGGAGAGCAGCTTGAAGGTCTCGTCGTCGAACCAGCTATCGTGCCGGAACTCGAATGCGTAGCGCAGCCGCGGGTCGAGGTGATCGAGGAAGTTGACCAGCCGCTCGTCGTCGCGCTTGAAGTTGGGCGGCAGCTGGAAGAGTATGGGGCCCAGCTTTTCGCCCAACAGCTTGCAGCGTTCGATGAAATCGCGGGTCAGCTCTTCGACATCCTGGAGGCGGCCCTTGTGGGTGATCCCCTGGTTCGCTTTGACGGCGAAGGTGAATCCGTTGGGCGTACCGTCGTGCCATCCCTCCAAAAGGCTCGACCTGGGGAAGCGGTAGAACGTGTTGTTGATCTCTACGGTGGAGAACTTCCCGGAGTAGAACTCCAGGAACGCCTTCTGGGGCAGCTTCTCCGGATAGAAGGAGCCCTTCCACTCCGGGTAGGAGAATCCGGAGGTGCCCGCGTGAATCGCCCCGTTGCTCATGAGCGGGCAAAGCTATCCGGGGAAATAGTGCCGCACAACCGCGGCGGTATGTCGTGAACCGTTATTCGCCCACCGACTGAGCGACGAGGCCGACCCGTTCGACCAACGCGATGAACCTGGGCTCCGTGCGGAGGTCGTCATAGAACGGGTAGTAGTGGAGGCTCACGAGGTTTGGGTTACGTTGTTCGAACGCTTGCTCGAGGAAGTCGAGGGTCTCGCCCTTTTCACTCAGACCCAAGTGGGCTGTCGCGAAGAAGAACGGGGAAACGTATTCGCTGTTCGATTGCTCCGACAGCTCGTCAAGTATCTCTCGCGCCCTGGTCTCGTCGCCGTGTCGCGCGTAGGCCCAGCCGAGCGTTGCGAGCATCCAGGGGTCGCGGTCGGAAATCTCGACGGCCCTCTGGAAGTGGCTCAGGCTCTCGGCAACCCGTGAATCGTACGCGTAGGCTTGGCCCAACAACCAATGTGCGATAGCGAAGTCGGGATTCAGTTCGATCGCGCTGCCTAGTCGCTCTCGCGCCTCGGCATAGCGGCGCACACTGATTAGTGACCAGGCGAAGCCTGCGTTTTCCATCACAGATAGGGGGTCGATTTCGACTGCGCGCTCGACGTGTGCGATGGCCTCATTGGACCGGCCCACCACATGCAGCGCCGCCGAGTACCAGTGGTTCGCCTGAGGCGAGTTGGGGTTGAGTTCGAGGGCTTGCCGGTACTCGGCTTCTGCTCCGCGCGCATCCCAATCGTAGTACATCTTGACGAAACCCAGCGAGGTGTGTGCTTCGTCGAGCGTCTCATCGATCTCCAGCGCCATGAGCGCAGCCGCTCTTGCTGCAGGGAAGGCTTCGCTCGGCGGAAGGTAGGCGTAGAAGCCGAGCAGATTGTAGCAGTCGGCGACGCCGGCGTGGGCACGGGCGTAATTCGGGTCCTGCTCGAGCGCCCGCTGGAAATACTGTAAACCTCGCCGGATCCCCTCTCCCCGCTGGCTCAAGAAGTAGCGGCCTCTCAGGTACAGGTCGTAGGCTTCCAGGTCCGCGGTCGGTTCTCTCTCGATGCGCTCCCTCTCATCGGTTGTCAGCGCAGCCTCGAGGGCGGTTGCGATCCTCACCGCCACGTCGCTCTGGATGGCGAAGATGTCGGTGAGTTCGCGGTTGTACTGCTGCGCCCAGATGTGCTCGTCGGTCTGTGCATCGATGAGCTGGGCGTTAATCCGCACGCGCTCGCCGACACGCCGCACGCCTCCCTCGAGGATGGTAGCGACGCCGAGCTCCTCGCCGATCTCGCGCAGGCTCAGCTCGGTGTCCTTGTACTGCATTACCGAGGTACGCGAGATGACGTTGAGGTCGGCGATCTTCGACAGGTGCAAGATGATGTCGTCGGTGATCCCGTCGCTGAAGTACTCGTTCTCCGGTTCGGCGCTCATGTTCGTGAAGGGCAAGACCGCTATCCACTTGCCGTCGGGTGAGGGGGTAGAGGCTCTATCGTGGAATGCGAGCCAGGCGGCGCCCATGACCAGGGCAACGACTACGACACCCGCGGTCATCGCGACGGCCTTGTTGCCGGGCTCCGCCGCCTTCACGCCCGCCGGCGTGATGTCGAACGCCCAGGCCAGGACAACAGCGATCGGGAAGCCGGCGATCGTTAGCAGGACGACGAGCGTGAGTGCCCACTCCGGCAGCCGCAGAGCCGGGACGGCGATCTCTGCTCCCTGCCAGATGACGAAGGCGACGGCGGCGTAGACGATCGCGACGCGATAGACCTTTCGGCGCTTCAGTTCGGCTAGGAAAGATCCCATGGCTCGAAGTTGATGCCGGTCACAACGGCGGTGTATCTGGGGTCGGAGAGTATCGCGTCCCAGACCGGGTAGCGGATGGAGTTGCCGAGCGCGGGTTTGGCCTCAGCCAGCGCCTGCTCGAGGTAACGAAGCGCGTCCTCCGGTAGCCCGACGTTGGCGGAGGCAAAGGCCAAGGCCACTGGAGTGACGTACTCTCGGCCCGCGCGCTCCCGCAATTCCTCGAGCATGGCCTGAGCCTCGGTGATCATCCCCGCTCGCCCGTACGCGGCACCGAGTAGCCCGATGACGAACGCCATCCTGTGCGAGAGAGCGGCCGCCTTCTCCAGTGTGGCGATGGCCTCCGCGTGCCTTCCTACCGCGCTGTAGCAGGTCCCGGCACAATACAGAGCCAGGATATCTTCCGGCTCCAGCTCGAGCGCCTGTTCGATGTGGTCGAGCGCCTCTTCGTACCGCCCGCCCAAGAGGTTGGCCAAACCGGCGATCCCCGAGATGTAGGGCGAGTGCGGATCGAGGGCGCAGGCGTGCCGGGTGTACTCAAAGCCTTCATCGACTCGCACCCCCACATCGACCAGCGCCATGCCCCTCCACGCGTGTGCCGTGGCGAAGTTGGGATTCAGCTCGACAGCCCGCTTGAGTAACCCGTCGCCAATATCCCAGTCATAGTGGAAGCAGTCTCGGATCAGGGCCGTGGAGAAATAGGCCTCGGGTAGTTCGGGATCGAGGGCCATCGCCCTCTCGGCTGCTTTCTCAGCTATGCCTTGAGCTTCGGCGGGATCGTGAAGTCCGTAGATCGCGAGGATCGTGTGGACGTCGGCGATGCCGGTGTAGGGAGGGGCGTAGTCGGGATCCTTCTCGATGGATTTCTGGAAGTATTCCAGGGCCGTTTGAAGGCCCAGCTTGTAGCGGCGGATCCAGCAGTGCCGGCCCTTCAAGTAGAGGTCGTAGGCCTCCGGGTTCTTCGTCGCGACTCTAATCAGTGGCTCGTCCGGCTCTCCCAGTAACGTGACCCGCAGGGTATGCGCGATGGCGCGGGCGATCTCGTCCTGGATGGCGAAGACATCCTCCAGTTCCCGCTCGTACGTCTCGGACCAGAGGTGGAAGCCGCTGGGGGTCTCGGTGAGCTGGGCCGTGATCCGCAGCCGGTCGCCCGCTTTACGCACGCTCCCTTCCAGCACCGTCGCCACGCCGAGTTCACGGGCGATCTCCTGGACGGTGCAACCTCTGTCCTTGAAGGAGAAGGAAGATGTCCTGGCGGCGACCCGCAGGTCGGGGATGCGCGTCAGGACGTTGAGCACCTCCTCGGCCACCCCGTCACCGAAGTACTCCTGGTCGCCTTCGGGGCTCATATCGGCGAAGGGGAGGACGGCGATGGAGCGTACTTCGGCTTCGGCGTCCAAGTCGGCTGTGCGCTCGACCCCTGACGGGGTGATGTCGAAGGCCCAGGCGAGGGCGACGGCGACTGGAAAACCGAGGATGGCGAGGGCGACGACGAGGGTGACGGTCCAGTCGGGGAGATTGAGCGCTGGGAAC
>JBDHHZ010000017.1:0-46772 GCA_039589115.1 Gemmatimonadota bacterium
CCCAACTGACCTCACGCCGAGCAAGATCCGGTGCCTCTCGGCCGCCGACACCCCGAACGCTGTGGCACCCTGCGCAACCTTTTTCCTCAAATGTGACGCGACCCTCGTTGGCATCTCCCGGTAGAACGTACAAGGGCCCGGCCAGTGACGGCGGCGAGATCGACTCGAGGTAGGCGATCAGATCTGTGAGCTCGGAACCGGAGAAGGTCGGGCGTTCTATCCCCTTGTCCTCCATCATGGCCTGCATCCCAGGCCCGTGATTCCACATCGCTGCTGCAACCAGGATCGGTGAGCCATACTGCCCGAGGTGGTCGAGGCTGGGCCCGGCCACGCCACCGTGCACACCCACCTGGTGACACATTACGCACTTCTTTTCATCGAACAGTTGCTCTCCAGCGTCTGGATCGCCGGGCGGGTCGAAGTAGTCCAGCGTAAACAGAAACGCTACCAGGTCTCCCGCTTCGCGCTCGCTCAGCTGCGGGCGCTCGATACCGAGTTCGTGCATCCGCTGTTCCATACGAGGGAGGTGGTTCCACATCGTGGCGGCCAAATCGTAGAGCGATCGCCGCTCCGCGACGTGCCCCAGGTCCGGCCCGAGCGTTCCGCCCAACCCGTTCACCGAGTGACACTTGACGCAACCTTTAGAACCGAAGACTTGGGAGCCAGCCAAGGGGTTCTGCGTCAGCCCCCAGCGTTCCTGAGCGTAAGCCGGCTGTAAGGCCCACAGAAGAAGTACAGCCACGGTCAGGCTCGAGGCTACGTCGGCTTTTCCGCTTAGACTGATTGATGGGTGCTTGCCGATCATAGTGGTCCTCCAGGTCCCGCGAGTTCTTTGGCGCAGACAGCGTCACCTACTGGCGGCCAGGTCTCTCAGGTATACCGCGAGGTCTCTCATCTCGGCCTCTTCGAAACGAGGCCAATCCACCTGCTCGAGTTGAATGACCGTGTACATTGCAGGGGCGTGATTCCACATAGCTGTAGCAAGCCTTATCGGCGCCAGTATGACGTCCGACTGAGAAAGATCGGGCCCGATCGAATCGCCACCGTCGACTGCGTGACAGCTGGCGCAGCCTTTCTGCGCGAACACTGCTTCGCCCGCGCGTGCGTCACCCCCGGTATCGTAGAATCGCAAGTAGTACAGGAAGGCGATAACGTCCGCCATCTCTTTGCCCTCAAACCGGGGAAAGGTGATCCCGCGAGCCCGCATCGCCGCCGCCATCTGGGATGAGTGATTCCAAAGCGTTCCGGCTATCTCCGAGACACGGAGCAGTTGAGTCGCACTGCGGAGATCCGGTCCGAACCGTGTTCCACCGCCGCTGGGCCCGTGGCAGCTCGAACACCCCTTCGCCAGGAATAAACCGCGACCGGTATTGGGGTCAGGGGGTTGGAGGAACATGACATCACGGCCCTGAAGGCTCGAAACCTCCCGGATGTACGCTTGGATATCTGCCATCTCTCGCCCCATGAACGAGGGAACCCCACGGAGCGTGGCCTGCTGCGCCTGCATGGCTGAGCCGTGGTTCCACATGCCTGTGGCCAGCATTAGCGGAGCTATGTAACGGGCGTAGCCGTCGAGGGGCAGGGCGGTTTGGCCACCTTCATCACCAATCGCATGACACTCAATGCAGCGCATCTCGCGGAACCACCGCTCGCCAAGAACAGGATCCCCCGGCTCGTCGAACAGTTTCACGTAATAGATGTAGCTGATGATGTCAGCGAGCTCTTCCTCGGTGAAGGTCGGCCACTGGAATCCCCTGACCTGCACGGTTTGGATCATTTGAGGTGTGTGGTTCCAAAACATACCGGCGAGCTGCTGCAAGCTGCGGCCGGCGCCGACCAGGGCGAAATCTGGACCGAGCGTCCCGCCATTCCCCCAGATGGCGTGACAACGATCGCAACCCCGCGCTACGAAAATCCGGCGCCCGGCGATGGGATCTCCGGGGAATGACTGGTCAGATTGCGCGTGCGCTGCCCCCACAGCCAGCAGGAATGTGCAGCAGAGCGCCCCGAAAGAGGCGAACAACAGAGTCCGAATAGCACGTGGGTTAAGCATCACATATCTCCGGCCGGCAAGCTACGCGCTCTCCGGCAAGTACTCAGCCACCCGGTCGGCGACCTCCCGCACAGAGTGTTCTCGTCCTTCCTTTATCTCCCAGATCGAAACAATCGGGATGAACTTGGTGGCGAGCATGTACAGCAAGATGAAGCCCGAGAACGTAGCTGCCATGATCGACAGCTCGACCCATGAGGGTAGGTATTGACCGATCGACTCGATTTCCCAGCGCGGATTCACCGACGTCGGAACCACTATGTTGAACCGCTCGAGCCACATGCCAATCATCACCGCGATTCCGGCGATAAGTGTGCCCCGAGGCGTCCTCATCGAGCGCCGCGACATGAGGGAGAGCGGTATGACGAAGCAGCCCAGAACCATGGCCCAGAAGGGGATGGCGAACGGTCCCGCCAGCTTCGCCCAAAAGGCGCGCATCTCTCCGGGCTCCCCACCGTAGAACGCGGTCAGGTACTCTGCGAATGTGAAGTAGAACCACAGCAAGCTGAACAAGAGGAGCAGGCGGCCCAGGTAATCGAAGTGAATGTCCTTGAAGTACTGTTGTAGGCCGAAAGCTCGCCGCAGCACGACCATGGCGACAAGGATGGCAGCGATACCGGAGTAGATCGCGCCCATGACGAAGTAGGGCCCAAAGATGGTGCTGTGCCACATGGGTCGGAGCGTCATTGCGAAAATCCACCCGATCACGGTGTGGACGGAAACCGCTATGGGTATCACGATGATCGAGAGAACTCCGATAACCCGCTCGAGACGCGCACGCTGCGCCGGCGTGTCGAGGTAGCCGGCAGCAAGGAACCGGTAGAAGCGGGGCGCCTTGATACCCGAGTCGCGGATGATTGCCAGGTCGGGCAGCAGGGGGACGTAGAGGTAGAGCGTGCACGAGATGAAATAGAGGCCGATGCTCGCGACATCCCAGAGCAACGGCGAGCTCAGTTGCGCGTGTAGCATGACGTTCAGCACTCGGTCGGGGCGGCCCAGGTCGGTGATCGGTTGGATCGCGCCGAAGCCGATGACAAGAACCGTGATCAATTCCGCAGAGCGAGTGATAGAACGCCGCCACTCCGCCTTGCTCACCCGAAGGATGGCGGAGATCAATGTGCCGGCATGGCTGATCCCGATAAAGAAGACGAAGCAGATGATGTAGATGCCCCAGTAGCTGGGACGATTCAGTCCGGTACGACCGAGGCCGAAACTGACTTGCAGGTAGTACGCAAACATCCCCCAAAGCGTGATAGCCGCGAGCGAGGCCGCGACGACGTAGAAGCTGCGCGAGGTCTCGACCAACGGCCGCAGAAGGACCTGTTCGTCGGTCGACATGCGGGCCAGCTTCTCTCTCACGGCTTGTCGCATTCTCATTCTCTCGGCCGCAGATAATAGACCTTCGGTTGGGTTCCCAAGTCCTCCATCAGACGCATTACCCGAGGATCCTCTTTCAGGCTGGACACCCTGTGACTCGGGTTGTCCAGGTCGCCGAAGACGATGGCGCCGGTGGGACAGATGTCGGCACAAGCCGGCTGATAGTCCTCCTCACGCAGTTCGCGTCCCTCGGCGCGCGCATCTTCCCGAGCCTTCTGCAGGCGGTGGTGACAGAACGTGCACTTCTCGATGACACCGTTTGGCCGAACTGACACGTCTGGATTAAGGTGCTGGCGCTCGGACTCGGACCACTCCGGTCCGTACCAGTTGAAGTACTTCACCATGTATGGACAGGCGTTGGCACAGTAGCGGCAGCCGATGCAGCGCGCGTAGATCTGGCCGACGATACCTTCGTCATCGATATAGGTCGCCTCTACAGGACAGACCCTTATGCACGGTGGATTGTCGCAGTGCATGCAAGGGCGAGGGTAGAAGTGCATCTTCGTATCTGGAAACTCCCCTTCCACATGCGCCATGACCCTCAGCCAACTGGTGGCGCGCCCCATATCCGCTTGGTCGGCAGAGACTGCAGCTATGTTGTTCTCGCTCTTACACGCCACCTCACATGCCGCACAGCCCGTGCAGCGGTCCAAGTCGATCACCATTCCCCAGCGTGTCATATTCTGATCCGTCACGTCCGTTCGAGGCGTACAAAGGTGGAAGACCAGCTCGGAAGTCCCGTGAGTGGGTCGTTCGAGCCATCGAGCAACTGGAGCGGATTAGCTGCCTGCCCGTCAGGATGGCGAAGTCCGTAAGGCGCGCAGACGGTTTCGGGTGCCGTCCCTGGAGATACTTTGAGGTGGGCTCGATACCTGCCGCGGGGCGAGACTACCCACACTTTCGTGTCGTCGCTGAGTCCCAGCGCATGCGCCGTCTCCGGAGCCACCTCGACCCAGGGGTGCCAAAGGACGTCGGGAAATATTCCCGGTTGCTCGGCGAGCCATCGCTCGAGGTTCAGAGTGCCCGAGGCCAAGGTGGACACGCGATAGGGTATGAGTCGCAACCCGAACTCGGATGAACCCTCCGCGGTTTGGTTTGCGATGTCGAGGTAGGGCCTGGGCGCCGATCCTTCCGAGTCAAGAACGCTCAGCAGCGCCGCCGGCATCAGCTCGATTCGGTTGCTACCTGTTCGGGCCAGGCGGTGGGGGTCGGTATGATCGTAGAACAGATCGGTCCAGCCACCGCGCTCGACCAATTCTTCCCAGAATGCCTCGAAATCGGTGTGTTCCGGCAGCCACCAGCCGCGCTCCTCCATCTGGCGGTGGTGCGTGCGCTCGAAGTGACCACCCAACGTCATGCCGCGCCGGACGGCAAAGAGGCCGCGAGCCCTTTCCCTAAGCAGCCCCTCGAAGCTCTCGTATGGCAGGCTCTCGGCCACGTTGCCGCCCAAGCTTTGTGCGAGGGCAAGCACGACATCCCCCGAATGCATCGCACCCTCATGCGGCGCGACCAGTGGCCGGGCGAGACCCCAAACCGGATACGGGTAGGTCATTGGATTCGGCGCGTCCTGCCAGCGTTCGTACGGCAGCAAGTCGGGCAGAACCACGTCCGCGTAGCGGGCGGTCTCGTCGAGGAACGGTGAGAAGCTGACGACGAAGGGGATCTTCTCGAGCGCTTCGCGCCATACCGAGGGGTGTGTGGACGAAGCGATGGGATTGGCGTAATAGAGTAGCAGCGCCTCCACCGGGGCTTCGGCCCCAGCTACGGCCTCGGCGAAGCGGAGCGCCTCGCCGCCGCTGCCGAACGGTGATTGGGCGGCGCCGATCGGCCCGCGACCTACGCCTTCGCGGGCGGTCTCGTCCAACACGGGCGAACCCAGCGGTCCAATTGGGGCATCTTCTCCGAACAGCACTCCACCTGGGCGATTGACGCTCCCCGTCAGCACGTTGATGCTATGGACGGCCAGGCCGGCCAGTAGCCCATTCGGGGCGAACGTGACGTCCGTTCCGCAGACGGCGACAGCCGGTCGGTTTGCGGCGATCGCTCTGGCCAGCGCCGTGATCCGCGCGACCGGTACGCCCGTGATCGCGGATACTTCCTCGGTTCGGTAGTTGCGCATCACGAGCGATCGATAGCCTTCCCTGGGCTGGCCCTGCGCATCGACGAAGTCCTCGAAGCCGGATACATGCCGCGCTACGAAGTCGGCGTCGAACAGCTCGTCCCTTATCAGCACATAGGCAATTCCGAGAGCAAGCACGGCATGCGTTCCCGGCCGCACACCGACCCACTCGTGGGCGCGCGAGGCCGTGCGAGAGAAACGCGTGTCCACCTGGACGAAGCGAGGACCCCGCTCTCTCTCATCGTCCGGGCTCGCGAAGGCCACGAATGCCTGAAGCGGAGACCACCACGACTCGAACAAGGGAGCACCGAACGAGAGCACCAGGCGGGCCCGGTCGAGATCGTAGCTGGGTCGACGCGGGATGCCGTGCATGAGCGCCATGACGGCGTCCGTTCCGTCCTCGTACTCATCGGCCACATAGTTGGGTGATCCGAAAGAGCGCAGGAACTGACGCCAAAGATCTTGCATCGTGCCAGCGCTGTAGCCCGCCAGAAGTGCCAGCGCCTCCGGTCGGCCGGCCGCCCTGAGCCCCTGCAGCTGCTCGCCGATGCGGGCAATAGCTTGCTCGCGCGTGACGGTTTCCCACTGGCCGCCGCCGCGAGGACCGTTGCGCACCAGCGGCGCGGCGAGCCGTTCTGGGTGGTAGAGCATCTGGACCCCGGCGACGCCGCGCGGACAGAGGCCCCCGCGGCTAAGCGGGTGGAGGGGATTGCCGTTAATCCTGACCAAGCGTCCGTCCACCAGGCGGCCTCGGATCCCGCAGCGCGAGGGGCAAATCAGGCATGCGGAGTTGCGTTGCTCTTCGATTCCGGGCGCCCACCCCACGTCCACGGACTCTTCCGAGGTCCAGAGCACGTCCTGCGTCCCTTTCAGGGCCACTGTCGCCGCGGCGGCACCCATCGTCCACAGGAAATCGCGCCGACTTGGGCTCATCCGGTTCCTCCTCGCACTAGCGGTGGCATGCGTTGCAGTCGAGGGTTTGTCCCTGCTCGCGGTGGCAGTCCAGACAGAAATCCATGTCGATCCTGACCAGCGGGCGAGCAGGTGGACGTACAGTCTGAGCGATCGCGCCGTGGCAGTTATCGCACTCCAGCTCGGCAATCCCGACATGGCGGCGGTGCGTGTAGAACACATGCGACTCGAGGCGGAACAGCTTGTTGAACGTTAGTGCGTCGCCTTCGGCGAGCAGTGTCGTGACCCGAGCCGCCTCGGCCGACGTGCCTTGCGTAGCTTGGTGGCACATAGAGCAAGTTTGGGCATCCGGCAGCCCGGCATGCGCGCGTTTCGTCACATGCACATGACAGAACTGGCAATTGAGTCCGAGCTCCTCGGTATGCTTGCGATGGTTGAACGCGACCGGTTGCGGAACGGACGGTTTGCCCGTGACAACCACTGTGATGATGATCCCAGCAGTCAGGATCAGGCCGAGCCCCACGTAGCCCCACCACACGCGTGCGAATCCGCCGCGATCAGCGGCAGTACCTTGCATTCTAGGTATCTCGAGTTTGGTGTTCAGGCTCGGAGTCTTTCCCCTGAGCGATGCTCAGGGGAAAGACTCCAGGCGTTGCCGAGGCGAATTGCTGTCCCGCTCTATGGAACCGGGTCCGGATACGTGGTCGCGTTCGTCAGCGCTAGGTACAAATCCAAGATCTCGGTGAGATCCGTCACCAGGCTGCCCATGGCCGTGCCTGGCTGCCCGAACTTGACCTTGTGTTGCACCTCGTACGGCTTCGCACGGAGGAAGCTGCCGACGCTGAAGCTGCCATCGACCAGGAAGGCCGTACCGTCGGCGCCGTGGCAGGCGGCGCAGCGGGCGGCATAGGTCGCATCGCCCGCGCTGGCGTTACCGCCCGCGCCGATGTTCGAGTAGGTGATCGAGCCGGTCGGGTACGTCCCGGTGGTGGAGATGTCATAAAGCAAATCGGTGTCATTCGCTTCTTCTTTCAGGAACTTCACCAGATCCCAGACCTGCTCCTCCGTCATGATGTCACTCAGGTCGGGCATCTGGTCGCCGACCGTGGAATTCGTCACCGGATCGTACGTGGAAAGATCCGCGCTCACCGCACGACGAGCGGTGGACCTCCACAGGGCATCGAACAGTGCCTGTTCCGACATCGCCGCCGTCGCCGTCTTCAGGTTGAGCGAGGCTACGTTCGGCCGCGTTGCGCTCGGCGCACGGCCGATGTACGAGGCCGCATTGCCAAGCCGGTCCCACGCGTGGCACTGCTTGCAGCGGAAGAAGTTCGAGAAGCCATTGAACGTCGCCAGGTTCGGATCGCTCTGATTCCAGCCCGTCTCCGCAGTCCAGAACTTGTCGTACATCGTGCCGCCGTTAATACCGTCGGCAAGCTCGAATGCCGGATCCGGGTAGTTGGCCTCGTCCGTCAGCGCTGCGTACAAATCCAGTATGTCGTCGATGTCCGTTACCAGGCCGCTGCCCATGGCCGTGCCCGGCTGCCCGAACTTGACCTTGTGCTGCACCTCGTACGGCTTCGCACGGAGGAAGCTGCCCACCGTGAATTCGCCGTCCACGACGATGGCTGTACCGTCGGCGCCGTGGCAGGTCGCGCAGTTGGCCGCATAGATCGCATCACCGTTGGTCGCGTCACCGCCCGCGCCGATGTTCGAGTAGGTGATCGACCCGGTCGGGTACGTCCCGGTGGTGGAGATGTCATAAAGCAAATCGGTGTCATTCGCTTCTTCGTGGAAAGATCCGCGCTCACCGAACGACGGCCGGTGGAGCCCGACAGGGCGTCGAACAGCTCCTGCGGCGTCATGTCCGCCGTGACCGCCTTCAGGTTGAGCGAGGCCACGTTCGGCCGCGATGTGCTCGGCGCACGGCCGATGTACGACGCCGCTCTGCCCAGCCGGTCCCACGCGTGGCACTGCTTGCAGCGGAAGAAGTTCGAGAAGCTATTGAACGTCGCCAGGTTCGGATCGCTCTGGCTCCAGCCCGTTTCCGAGGTCCAGAACTTGTCAAACATCGTGCCGCCGTTAACACCGTCGGCGTTGGTGAATTCAGGCGGGTCGGTCACGGCGGGTCCGCCATCGTCATCGTCGCAACCGGCCGGGCCGACGAGAATGAGGGCGACAAGCGCGAGGGCTAGGGTCCTGAAGCGAGATGAATCCACGGCGTCCACCTCCTGTGGGTCACGTGAGCAGCGGAATCGGCTGAACATGGGTCCTCCTTCCAGTGGGCGACTGGAATGCTGCGAGATCAGAGGTCGGGCAGGCGATGGTTGGGGCCTGGCGGTTGGGGCCTGCCATTCCGTCTTTCCTAGGGGCAGATCTCGTACCAGCTTTTCTAAATAGTTAACTCATTGTTACCAGGCAACTTACAGGGAGGGTCGGTGCGGACGACCGACCGACATAGGGGCAAATACCCCACTACTAATGGGGGATTTCACCCTTCTTTACCGGCGGGGGGTATCGACGGAGTATCATTATCGCTTATTCTTCCAGTAGTCGCTCGCGGGTACCGTTCTTGCCCGATGCTAGAATGGGCAAAAGACCCATTCGTCCGATTCAGCTCGGAACCAGGCAATCGGGAAGGTTGGACTGAGATTGGGCAAGAAGATCGTTTTGGTTGACGACGATCGCTTGGTCTTGCAGAGTGTGTTGGCTGCGCTCGAGGCGAGCGGCTACCAGGTATGGGCGACCGATTCGACGGAGGAGGCGGTGGAACTGACCAGGGAGGTGGAGCCCGACGTGGTGGTGACCGACTACCGAATGCCGGGGATGGATGGCGTATCGCTGCTTGAGCGGGTGAAGGAATTGGCGGCGGTTCCGCTGATGCTAGTGTACAGTGCGACGCCGCCGGCACGAGGTGGACCGCCTGAGGGAATGCGGGAGGTGTACTGGGTCGCGAAATCTTCTGGTCACGGAGCGCTTCTGGGCAAGCTAAGGGACTTGCTGGAGAGCGGAGTTGACCCGAGATAGCTTCTGGCGCTCGCTCTGGCAGAGGATGCCGCTCCGGGGCGGGCTGGGTCGCCGGATTCTTCTGTGGTTCCTCGTGCTCTCGCTAGTACCTCTGCTTGTTTCGAACACCGTGGGGTACCTTTATACGCGGGAGATCATAGACTGGCAAATACGACGCTACTTGGGCGCACTGGCGGAGATCCAGGCGCAGCAGGTAGCTACAGAGGTCGAGCGTCACCAGCTCTTCTTAGAAGGGATTACGGTCAGCAGTCTGCCTCTCTTTCAGACCATGTCTGCTGCCGCCCTTCAAGTGGGGCAGCGACAAGATCGCTCTCTCACAGCACTCCAGGCGCATCTAGCTCACGAGCTCACGGAACTCCGGTCAGTAGGCGAGTTCTTCGTGATCGACACGACAGGAACTGTGATTGCAGCGACGGACAGCGACCGGCTTGGACAGGATTGGTCGCACAGATGGGTATTCCGTCGCGGCCGCGCCGAACGATATTTCGCGGCCGATTGGGACATGCAGAACGGCAATGTTGTGCCCCTTTACCGGCTGGCTGTGCCGATACGCGACGGACAGCGAAGAGTGATAGGCGTGCTCGGGGGTACCGTAAGCTTCGATAGGTTGCAGACGTTTCTGAGCGTTCCTGAGCATCTGGCTATTGACGTCCACGCCTTCATCGTAGACCGCTTCGGCCGCCCTGTGTTCGCATCGCACCCCCATATTCCCATTGACTACCGGAAGAGACTAGCGTCGCCTCTGGTCGATCAGGAGCCGGGCTCGGTGGCCCGTTACGTTAACTACGAGGGCATCGAGGTAGTAGGCACTTCCGTAGCCGTTCCCGACGTTCAGTGGCTGTACATTTCCGAGGTATCGGTAGCCAGCGCTCTTGGCCAATTGCGCGGGCTTGCGCTTCTGGCGGCCACGCTCGAGAGCGCGTTCGCGCTCTTACTGGTCGCAATAGTCTGGATCGTAGCACGCTCGATCGTTGCTCCCCTCCGGCGCCTGGTCGTTGCGGCGGAACGTATTCGCAAAGGCGATCTGGGTACTACTGTCGAGATCGAACGAGATGACGAACTGGGTGACCTCGGCCGTACATTCGATCAGATGTCCAGCGAGCTCGAGTCCTCGGCGCGCAAGATCCAGGAGCTTCACGAGGGGGATATGCGCCGGGCGGCGCAGCTCGCGTCGGTGGGCGAGCTAGCTTCCGGGATCGCGCACGAGATAAAGAACCCGCTGATTGGGGTGGCGAGCGGGGTCGATCTGCTCTCGAGACGAGTCGGGACAGATTCGAAGTCCGCTGTCCTTCTGGACCAGATCCACGCGCAGATTCGCCGTATCGAGTCAGCCTTAAAGGACTTGCTTAGCTACGCCAGTCCCAAGGAACCGCTGTATACTTGGACCGACCCTGAACTGCTGGTGGAGAGGCTCATCGCACTCGTGCGTCCGCAGGCCGATGCTGCGGGAGTGGAGATCACGGGACGCCACGATGAAGCGCTACCGACGATACGGGTCGATCCGGAGCTCCTCACCCAAGCTCTGGTCAACCTGGCTCTGAACGCGATCCAGGCGATGGAGCCTGGGGGGATACTTCGGGTTTCCCTCGAGACCGTGGATGACAACGTGTGCTTCTCGATCTCTGATAGCGGAGTGGGGATCGCGCTTGAGGAGATAGACCGGATCTGTCGGCCGTTCTACACCACCAAGCACCAGGGCACCGGACTGGGCTTGGCTATAACATGTGAAATCGTCGAACGCCACGGCGGCCACATCAAAATCGAGAGCAAGCTTGGTGAAGGCTCTACGTTCACGCTTGTCATACCGGGTAAGCCGCAGGAGGCGCTAGTGCGATGAGCGCTCGACCCGCTATCGCTGTCGTCGACGACGAGGAGCTTTTCCGGAGCTGGCTGAGCGAGCACCTCGGTGCAGCCGGGTACGCAGTTAAGGAGGCGGCGACAGGCGGCGAAGCACTGCGCCTGGCGGCAGAGGAGAGCCCGGCATTGATGCTGCTCGATCTGCGGCTCCCTGACGCTGACGGCCTCGAACTCGTCACCCGGCTTCACGAGATCGACCGTGACTTGGTCGTCGTGATCGTGACTGCATATGGAGAGGTGCAGACAGCAGTCCGGGCCGTGAAGGCGGGGGCTTACCATTTCCTCGAGAAGCCTGTGAATCTTGATGACTTGCTTATCACCATGGAGAAGGGCTTGGAAGCTCAGCGTCTCCGCCGGGAAGTTGCGGTCCTGCGCGAGCAGCATCGGTGGCAGTTTGCGAGCGTGGAGTTCGTGGGCCGCTCTCTCGCCGTGCGTCATCTTATCGAGGTCTTGGAGAAGGTGGCTCGCACTGACTCGGCAACAGTGCTGCTTCAGGGGGAGAGCGGCACCGGCAAGGACCTCGTAGCTCGCGCCATTCATGGCCGCAGTAGCCGAAAGGACCAGCCCTTCCTGGAGATAAATTGCACAGCGCTGCCTGAGACTCTTGTCGAAGCAGAACTGTTCGGCCACGAGCGTGGCGCCTTTACGGACGCGCGTGAGCGGAAGAAGGGCCTCGCTGAACTTGCCGACGGGGGCACACTCTTGCTGGACGAGATCGGGGACATGCCGCTGGGAGCTCAGGCCAAACTGCTGCGGTTCCTGGAAGATTCGAGGATCAGGCGGCTGGGAGGTACCACCGACATCCCCGTGAACGTGCGGATCATCGCCGCCACGAATCAGAACCTGGCCACGGCCATAGAAGCGGGGAAATTCCGAAGCGACTTATACTACCGGCTGAAAGTCGTCGATCTATACATCCCTCCGTTGCGCGAACGTCCTGAGGACTGTGCTCCACTGGCACTTTACTTCGTTGAGCAGTTGTCCCGTGATCTCAAGCGCGAACCACCCACGATAACTCTAGACGCGATCCGTGTCCTCGAGGCCTATCCATGGCCGGGCAACGTCCGCGAGCTTCGAAACGTACTTGAGCGAGCGCTTATTCTGGAAGACACGCAAGAGATTCGACTGGAGCACCTGCCGGTCGAGATCCGCAGCGCTGTGCAGCCGCCCGGCGGAGCGGATCACGTAGTCCAACTCCCGGTCGAGGGGTTTCGCATGGATGATGTCGAGCGCAGCCTTATCGAGCAGGCCCTTACGCGGACGAGGGGCAATGTAGCACATGCAGCCCGCCTCCTCGGCCTGAGCCGGGATACTCTCCGCTATCGAGTGAAGAAGTACAACTTCACCGAATCCTAGTGGCGCTGACGACGACGCTGAAGGTCATCGTATCAGTAGTGAAGAGGCGTCGCCGCCGGGGTCGATCCGATGAGCACGCTTCGGGCCGAGTGACGGCGCCTAGTGGGGGGGCAGCGGCTACGCGAAGACGGCGCGACGTCACCAGGTGTGCGGAACCGGGATCCCTACAGCTACTCCACCCGCAAGGCGGCGCTGGGATCGATCCGCGCCGCCCGCGAGGCGGGTACGATGCCCGCCGCCGCCGCCGCCAGCAGTAGCGTTACCGTCACGACGGTCAGCACGACTGGGTCACGCGGAGATATCTGGTAAAGCAGCGGCGCCAGCGCGCCGCCGGCGGCGATGGCGATGACGAGTCCGAGCACGACGCCGATAGCGGCGAGCGCGACCGACTCCCTCAGTATTTGGGCGACGATCCTGCCGCGCGTGGCGCCCAGCGCGCTGCGCACGCCGATCTCGTGGGTCCGTTGCGCCACGTTGAAGGCGAGCACGCTGTACAGCCCGAGCGCCGCCACGATCAGAGCCAGGAGGCCGAACAGGCCGAACACTGTTGCACCCAGCCGGTAGGAGCGGAGCTGCGGGTCGATCCGCTCCTGTAGGGGCCGCACGACGGCGTATCTGATGTCCGGGTCGCCGCTCAACAACTCTCGCTGGACTACGGACACGAGCGCCTCCGCGTCGCCGCGTGCCCGGAGGAGGATGGCGGAGGGGGTCTCCTCGGCATATTGTGCGGCGGGAACGTAGTAAACCCACTTCCGCGTCTCAGTCAGCCGCATCCGGTGTGAATCGGCGACGACCCCGACGACGCGGGTGCAGGGTGCGTCGACCGACGCGATGAAGAAACACTGGTCGAGCGGGTCGCTCCCCCAGAGTCCTCGGGCCATCGACTCGTTCACGATGGCGACGCGCGGGGCGCCGGCCACGTCCGACTCGTTGAAGTCGCGGCCGCGGCGCATCGCGATGCCGAGCGTCGCGAAGTAGTCCGACTTCACTGTCTCGAAGTGCGGTCCCGGTGGCGGGGCCGGGACGGAATCGCCGCCGGGCACGAAGACGTCTTCGATCGACCCACCCCAGAAAAGCAGGCCGCCGCTGGTGCTGGCGTGCTCCACCGACGGGAGCGCCTGCAGCCGCTCCAGCGACCGCTGGTAGATATTCCCCACCTCCTCGGGGGTTCGCTCACGCGGCTCCAACTCCAGCATCGCATAGACGACCGGGTTAGGCTCGAATCCGAGATCGAGGCCCTCCAGGCGTTGCAGGCTGCGAACGAAAAGACCGGCCCCCACCAGGAGAACCAGCGATAGTGCTCCCTGAACGACCAGCAAGGCGACCCGGGTCCTGGACCGCTGGACCGTGCCCGCCCGGGCGCTGTCTTTCAGATCATTGCTCAGATCGAAGCGCCCGGCCTGGAGTGCGGGGACGATCCCCGACACGATTCCCGTGACCAGCGCCAACAGGGCGGTGGCGGCGAGTACACGGACGCTGACCGGCGAATCGCTCCACATCACATCGGGCAGCAAGATGTGACGGATGAAGTCGGCGCCCCACGACGCCACTAGCAGTGCCACCGCCCCGCCCAGCGCCGCCAGCACGACGCTCTCGGTGAGCAGCAAGCCGGTGAGCCGGCTGCGTGAGATTCCCAAGGCGAGTCGTACGGCGATCTCCTTCCTGCGGCGCAGGCTTCTAGCCAGCAGCAGGTTCGCCACGTTAGCGCAGGCGATGAGCAGAACGACGAGTGAAACGCCGGCCAGCAGGACCGAGACCTTCGACTCCCTGGACGCCATCGGCCCACGGGCCTCCACCAGGGGGGCGGCGACCACCCGTACATTCTCGTCGTACGTGCCCTGATCGATTCCCTCGCGGCGACCGTTCCAATGGAGGCGCGTGGCCTCGTTCTCGGCGGCCTCGATGCTCACGCCGGGAGCCAGCCGCGCGATGACCTTGATCCAGTAGTAGTTGCGGGTACGCTTCCAGCGATCGGTCTCTCGCTCGATCGTGTAGGCGTGCAGCGGCGCCCAGAGATCGATCCGCTCCATGTCTACGCCAGCGAACCCGCCGGGCGCGACGCCGATGACCGTGTAGGCGCCTCTGCCTATGTCCAATGTCCGCCCCAGCACCGACGGGTCGCCGCCGAACCGCGCCTGCCACAGGCCGTGGCTCAGGACCACGACGCCCGCGGCGCCTGCCTGGTCGTCCGACTCGTCGAAGAACCGACCTAGCGCCGGCTCGAGCCCCAGCACCCTGAAAAACGAACCCGAGGCCAAGCTCCCCTTCAGGCGGACCGCGTCCGTGCCACTGCCCAACGTCATCTCGTTGGGCCAGTAGGCGCCCACCGATGCGAAGCTGCCAGCCTCCTGCCAGTCGGTGTAGTCCAGGTAGGCGTGGGCCCGCTGGTGGACCAGAGGACCGTTAACGCGGTTCCGCAGATGAGCGTAGAGCCGCCGCACCTGATCCGCGTCCCTCACCTGCGCCGGCGCGCTCAAGAGCAGGCGATCCAGGATGCCGAACATGGTGGTGTTGACGCCGATCCCCAGAGCCAGCGTCACCACCACCGCAGCCGTGAACCCGGGCGACCTGAGCAGGCCCCGCATGGCGTAACCCAGGTTGTCGCGCGCTATAGATATGATCTCTATGAGACGGTCCATTGAGCCCTCGCGTCGATGATCGATTCCGGCGTTGGGAAAGGCAAGGGCGGTGCCAGCGGGTCTGTCGAACCTAAACCATTGCAGTAGAACAGGTTAAAGATGCAGCCCGGTGATTGCCGGACGCAGGGAGCGTCCGCTCGTGGGACGCGAGGGGCCGGATCCGGACACGACCTGAGTTTTCAGATTCGTCGCCCAAGTGAAAGGGGCACCGAGTATCGGTGCCCCTTTCTTGGCCGGGTCACGTGCGCGTTTGCTTCATCGTTTCCCGAAGCCGAATCCGAAGGACAGAGAGAGCTCGGGGCTGCTATGGTTCTTCGCCGATCCGATCGGCTTGTCGAAGTCGGAGACGAGACGGTAGCCGAGCCCGAGGCCGAGATAGAATGACCTGCCGAGAGACAGGTCCGCGCCTATACCGATGCGCGTGCCCAAAGCTGTCTCCTGGTAAGATTCGGTCCCGGTCGATCTCCCTGCTTGAACGTTGGAGGCGAGCCCGAAGTAGGGCCCGACGTAGGCATAGACATTAGGTCTCAGAGCATCGCCGACGGCCAGGCCGCTGGGCGCGTACTTTACTCCGAAGAGCAACGGAATGACCACCGCCGATTCTACGCCGGCCTCGCCGATGGTCGCGGACGTTTCGACCGCGGCGTTCGAGACCCCGATGCTCAGACCAATGGCGAGATCGTCCTCGAGCCAGAGGTTGTAGGTCAGAGATCCGAGCAGGCCGTTGGCCTCGGTCTGTGTTCCCACATCGCCAACGCTCGCATCGACGCGGGCGCGCACGTCGGTCAGAAGACCCACGCTAAGCTCGATCGTGTGCTTGCTTCGAACCGTCACGGACTCCGACGGGCCAGTCTCGTTCGAAGCCGGCGTCTGTGCCAGTGCCGGCATTTGGTACGTGGCCAGCAACAAAACGCAAAGCGCTCTGTATGTGTACATGGTTCAATCTCCGGTTTTTTGAGTGTCGTTCTTTGTTCACTGGGCCGTGCGCGCATTGAGCACCAAGTTGATCAGTGTGACGACATCGTCTTGCGTCATGCTCCACGGCTCGTCCGTATTGACGCGATGGACGAATACCAGGTCGTCGTCAGGCATGATGTACAGGTAGTGGACGCCGATCCCGCCGTGCAGGACGGCATTACCGAGAGGTGAGTCTTCGAGCGTGACGCCCCAGAGCATCCCGTAGCCGATACCGTTCTCTTCGTCGTCCACGGAGTAAGGCGTCCAGCTCGCGGCGATCCAGTCTTCGGGTACGATCTGGCGGCCATCCCAGCGTCCGCCCTTCTGGAAGAGCACACCGAACCGGGCCAGATCGCGTGCGGACATCCTGAAGTGATAGGCCGGGTGGATGGATTTCAGGAACTCGTACTGGTAGTAGCAGTCCTCGACCCGGAAGTCCTGCATCCCTATGGGATTGGCGATCTCGCGCTCGAACTCCTCGAAGATCCCGGTTCCCGTCTGTTGCTCGAAGATCGTACCCAGCGCGTTGAAGTCCCAGTTGTTGTAGTAATAGAACGTGCCGGGCAGATGGCTTCCGCGATCCGGCCGTTCGGCGATCATGTCCGGGTGCTCGGCGGCCGCTGGATGGTAGACGCCAGAGCGCGACCTGAGCAGATCCGCCACCCGGGCCTGCTTCTCCTCGGCCGTTAGGCTGGGCGGGATATCGTCGATACCGAGCTCCGCGATGGTCGCCGCCGTATCGATCGCCCCTCCGGCAACGTGAATGCCGTAGAGCGCTCCGAGCAGGGGCTTCCTTATAGAGTGCAGAAGGTAGCGCCGGTCCACGTGGCCCCAGGCGACGAACACCTTGCCATCGTGTAGCGCCATGAACGCCGCCGAGCCTATCCTATCGAACTGGGCCCTGGCAGCCCTGAGGTCCTCGGACAAGAACCCGACCTCTTCCGGCGCGACGTTCTCGAAACCGTCGACCGCGGGCCCGCGCACGTCATCGACGGGCTGGCTGGACGTCGGGCCATTGGAGCATCCGCTGAACGTGCCCAGGGCGATCATCAGACCGCCGAGCAGTATTGTGTGCGAGCGAGACATGGATAGTCCTCCTCCTTCACTGGTTTGCTGGCCGTTTCGGGGCTTCGTAGCTTCATGGGCGAACTCTAGGCGGGCGGCGTCTCCTGACCGACTCGCCGGCGTCATATCCTGTGTTACGGCTGAGTTATGAGCCCTTCCTCCGCACGCAGTATCAGGTTCCGGGCATTGGGTACCGCCGACCTCCAGGCGCCGGGCGGTACCGATCCCCGGTCCGTCATCGCCCGACCGAAGCTGCTCGGCCTGCTGTCTTTCTTGGCGGCGGCTCCCGGAGCCTTCCAGCGCCGCGACACACTGACGGGGCTCTTCTGGGGCGAGCTCAGCCAGGAGCGGGCCCGCGGCGCCCTGCGGCAGTCGCTGTACTACCTGAGACAATTCCTCGGGGAGGGAGTGGTCGTCACTCGAGGCGACGAAGAGGTCGGCCTCGACGGCGACCTGTTCTGGTGTGATGTCGCGGCGTTCGAGGGTGCGGTGGATCGCGGGGCCCAAGAGGAAGCTCTAGAGCTCTACAGCGGAGATCTGCTGCAAGGCTTCTATGTCCCCGGCGCCCCGGGATTCGAGCGCTGGCTGGACGAACGGCGCGACGAGCTGCGGGAGCGGGCGCGCGTGGCGGCGTGGGAGCTGGCGCAGGGCGCCGAGAACCCGGCGAATGCGGCTCGCTGGGCCCGGCGCGCTCTCAAGCTGGCGCCGCTGGATGAGGAGCTGGTGCGGCAAGTCATCGAGCTGCTCGCCGGAGTGGGGGACCGCTCGGGCGCGGTACGGGAGTACGATGCGTTCGCCAGCCGCATGGCCGAGGAGTTGGAGTTAGAGCCGGCGCCGGAGACGCGGGCGCTGATCGAAGCCATCAGGTCCCGCGAGTTGGTCGGCGATGATCCGGCGGCGATGGCCGCGGCGTCGGCGGAATCGGCGGCAGCGTCGGCCGTCGTTCCGGCCGAGCCAGCGGGGCGCCTCGTCGGGACCCGTCCGTTTCGTCTGGGCCTTATCGCTGGTGCGGCTCTGGTCGTCGGCCTTGGTATCGTTTGGGCATTCAGCTCGATGGGCGGCGGCCCGGGGCTGGACCCGACACGCGTCGTGGTGGCCGCGTTCGAGAACAGGACAGGCGACCCGGAGCTCGACCCCTTGGGCCGGATGGCGGCGGATTGGGTGACCGAGGGGCTCGGTTGGATCGACGTGGTCGATGTGGTGCCGAGCACCAGCGGTCTAACGGCGCGCCCCGACCTGGCCGACGCCGCGAGCTCAGGCCCCGCCGATATCCAGGCGCTGGCCGAGGCGACGAGAGCTGGAACGGTTGTCGCCGGCGCCTATTACCGCAGCGGAACGAACATCGAGTTCCAGGCGCAGGTTGTCGACGCTCGGAACGGAGAACTCCTGACTGCGGTGGCGCCTGTCGGTGGGTCGATCGAGTTCCCCGGTGCCGTCGTCGATTCGCTGCGCCGGCGCGTGGTCGGAACCGTCGCCCGGGTGTTCGATTCGCGACTCGCCGACCCGTCCGCCGGCGGTGAGCCGCCGTCGCTGGAGGCCTACCGGGAGTACCTCGAAGGTCGGGACCACTTCTATCGCGAGCCGGCGCAGATGCATCAGGCACAGATGCGCCAGGCGCTGACGTTCTTTCAACGGGCCGTCGCACTGGATTCGACCTTCCTCGAACCGCGCTTCTTCGTCGTCCTAGCGCATGTCAACCTCGGCGAGTGGCAGGCGGCCGACTCCAACGCGCAACTCCTCGTTCCTCATCGGCCGCGCATGACCGCGGCTCAGGGTCACCTGCTGGACTATCTGCTAGCGCATCTTCGCGGCGATCGCAGGGCGGCACTCGAAGCCACTCGCGCCTACGGCGGGCTGGACGCCGGGGTCGAAGCTCTCCGAGCGAACCGCCCCCGAGAAGCGATCGACATATTGGCCTCGGTTGACATCGCCGACTTCTACTACAAGTGGCTGGATCTGATGCAGGCCTATCATGCGGTTGGCGACTATAGGCGCGAGCTGAGGGAGGCGGAGGGCGGGCGCGGGGTCTTCCCGGACCGAATGCGAGTGCTGAACGCCGAGGTGCGCGCGCTAGCGGCGCTGGGACGGGTCGACGAAGTCATGCAGCGGCTCGATGAGAGCGTGCTGCTGCCGCCGGAAGACGGTCTGGTGCCGGGCTACCTCATGAAGAGAGCAGCGGCGGAGCTGCGTGCTCACGGTCACCGGGAAGCATCGTTCGAAGCACTCGATCGCGCCTTCGAGTGGCTGCGATCGCGCCCGGCTGAAGAGGCGGAGAGTGGGTTCCATCGCTTCGAGGTTGCGGAGGCTCTCTATATGAGAGAGCGCTGGGACGACGCCCGCATGATATTCGAGGAGCTTGCCGAGGGGCCCCCGCACATCAACGTCCAGGGGTTTCTGGGCGTGCTGGCGGCGCGGCGCGGTGACCGCGAGACCGCGCTCGCGATCGGCGAGGGACTGACCGGTATGGCGGCCCCCGGCGACTTCGGGCGTGACGTCTACTGGCAGGCGTGCATCGCATCGCTGCTCGGCGACCGCGAGCGGGCGATGGCGCTACTGAGTGAGGCCTACGCTCGCGGCCGCCTCTTCTCGGTGTTGCTGCACCGGGACATGGACCTCGAGCCTCTCCACGACTATCCGCCGTTTGAAGACTTCTTGCGGGGGGACGGGTAGCTCGATCGATGGAAGCTCAGGCAACGGCCTTAACGACTGACACATCTAACGACTTGAGATCTCCAGGTAGAGATAAACCTCTTTGCTTCTCCTCGTGTGACTCGGCCCCGGTGAAGAACCAGACGACCCGAAGAGGTGACACCATGTGGCTCGATGTCTTGAAGCGAAGTATCTCAGCGGCTCTCGTCCTGATCGCCGGTTCCGGCACGACCCTGCTGCACGCGCAGGCTCCGTCGGATCAGGCTGCCCTCGAGACGGCGGAGGGCGTGGTCACCGAGATCTACGGTCTGGTCTCGTTCGAGGCCGGGAACACGCCGGACTGGGACAAGGTCAGGTCCATGTTCATCCCCGAGGCGGTCGTCGTGCTTCGCACCAGCAGGGAAGCTTCGACCGTGTTTTCGGTAGAGGGCTTCGTCGGCGATTTCGTCAATTTCGTAGAGAATTCACCCGCCGGCGATATGGGCTTCACGGAAGAGATCGTGAGGATGAAGTCGCTGGTGTTCGGAGACATGGCTCATGTTCTCGTCCTGTACGAGGCTCAGATAACCGGTTCGCCCAGGCCTCCGCAGCAGGGCGTGGACAGCTTTTCGCTCATCAAAAAGGACGGGCGCTGGTGGATCGCCGCGATCACCAACGAAATCCCCACACCTGACAGGCCTGTCCCGGAAGTGCTTCAGAACTAGGCCTGGGACGGGAGCGCGCGGAGGCACGCCATGACGGAGTCGCTGTACATGCCAGCCTGGTGCCGGATGTCTTCCCTGCTGTTGATCGCACTCGGCGGATGCGCTGTTGGTGGTGCGCGTGTGCCGGATGATGCAGTGGTGATAAGCAACGGGACCGTGATCGACGGCACCGGGCACGAGCCCATCACCGACGGCATCGTCGTCCTCCAAGATGACCGCGTCATAGCCGTGGGTGAGGCGGCAGAGTTCTCCATCCCCCGCGATGCCAGAGTCGTTGACGCGAAGGGCGGCACCATAATGCCCGGCATCATCAACTCGCACACGCATGCCACCGATGATCCTGCGACTCGTCGAGCGTTCTTGATCGACGGCGTCACAACCGTCTGCAACGTGGGGATCTCACTGGACCGGCTCTCCCAGTTCGAGGATGCCTCGGTGCCCGAGGGTCTGTCCGCGAGAGGGTACTGGGCCGGGCCGATCATCACGGCACCGGGCGGTTACCCCGGTGCAGTATACGGATTCCAGTTCAACTACGAAGTGGCAACGCCGGCGGAAGCTCGAAGCGCGGTCGCTGATCTCGTGAGCCGCGGGGCGAGTATGATCAAGATCACTCTTGCCCCCGGCGATCCCCAGGATCCCTGGCCCATTCTCGACCTCGAACGAGTTCAAGCCATCGTGGAGGAAGCCCACAGGCTCGGCGTGCTCGTCCGGGCTCATGTGTTCGAGCCGTACCTCGTCGAGGACATCGTTCTCCTGGCCGGTGTAGATGTCATTGAACACTCACCTTTTCCGATCTTGTCTGTCGAAGAAGAGACCAGCGTTCTGGAGAGCGACGACCCACGCACAACCCTGTTCGAGATCGTCGCGCCGGAGTTTGACACGCTACTCGCTCGAGTGGTGGAACAGGGCATCGTGATGGTGCCGACTCTCGATGGGAATATCGGAACTCTCTACAGAAAGCCTGACCGTTCACGCGTAGAGCAGATCGTTGTTGATGTGCACGTCGAGGCCGTTCACCGCTTCCATGCCTTGGACGGAGTCGTCGCGCTCGGGAACGACTTCGGCGCCATCCCCGACGTCCAGCCGGGTATGCCTATGACAGAGATGAGTCTGCTCCTCGAAGCCGGGCTCACTCCGCTGGAAGTCATCCTGGCTGGCACTCGAAACGCTGCGTTTGTATGCGGGCAAGGCGACAGACTGGGCACTCTCGAGCCCGGGAAGCTCGCCGATCTTATAGTCGTGGATGGCGACCCGCTGACCGATCTTCAGGCCATGCAGAGGGTTGTCCTGGTCTTAAAAGATGGTGACATAGCTTACACGGCGAACTAGTCCAAACCCTCGCGTCAGCGTCATCGCCTCGCCATCGCCCGCGTCCGCGCCCTCGCCCGCGATTCCCTCGTTCCTTGTAGACATCGCGGAGGCGGACGCGGGCGCGGGCGATGACGCGACGCCGACGACTCTCCCGAGCCACCTGTCCCACGAAACGACAAGTCCTTGACAACAGGGGAAAATTGTACTAGAGTGCTAGAGCAATAGAGATCTAGAGCACTGGATCAATAGGGGGGCGGGGGATACGAAGTGAGCGTGGCGATCGGGATCGATACGAAGAGCGGGGTACCGTTCTACCGACAGATCATCGAGCAGGTGAAGTTCGCCATCGCCCGGGGCGACCTGGTAACTGGCGACCAACTCCCGACGATGCGGCAGCTGGCCGTCGATCTTTCCGTCAACCCGAACACAGTCATCCGCGCCTACCGCGAGCTGGAGATCGCGGGAGTCCTCGAGACCCATCAGGGCTCGGGTACGTTCGTCGGCCGGCAGAAGCCGCGGGTCGACGAGCTGGAGCGGCAGCGGATGCTGGACCAGATCCTCACCGACCTGCTGGCGCGGGCCGCCGGTTACGGCTTTTCCCTCGGCGATGTGCTGGAGGGGCTGCGCCAGAGAAAGGAGGGCACGTCATGATATCACCGATAGGAAGGGGCGAGTCGAGGACCAGGCTGCCGAGCTTCTCGCTGGAGAAGTTCGCGGCAACGCTCCGGGCCGACTTCCGCTTCTCTCCGTTCAACGCGCTGATCATGGTAGCGATCTTCGTTGCGGGGCTCGTCGTTCATCTGAGCATGTACCCGTTCTCTGAGAAGGCGGTGATGCTCGCCCTGGGCTCGGCCGTGATGCTGGCGGTGGCGTTTAGGGTGACTCAGGTCTGGGAGGCGGTCGTCATTCTAGGGACGGCCGACGCGCTGGCGATCTTCCTGCAGCTGCGACCCGAGAGCGAGGTGCTGGTAATTGCGGCGATCGTCGCGGTCATCGTCGCTCCGTCGATTCAGATCGCCTACCAGTGGGAGCGTGCGGTAGTACTGCGCTTCGGCCGTTTCCGGGGGCTACGCAAGTCGGGACTGTTCTTAGTCGTCCCGGTCATCGACAAGGTGGCCCAGTTCGTCGATCAGCGGATCCGCGTCACGGACTTCAGCGCCGAGACGACGCTGACGGCGGACACGGTTCCGGTCAACGTGGATGCCATCGCGTTCTGGATGGTGTGGGACGCGCAGAAGGCCGTGCTCGAGGTTGAGCATTTCGACGATGCCGTGGTCATGTCGGCGCAGACGGCGCTGCGGAACGCGATAGGCAAGAACGATCTCGCCGTCCTGCTCTCGGAGCGCGACCGTCTGGGCCACGAGATCCAGAAGCTTCTGGAAGAGAAGACGAGCGGTTGGGGGGTCACGACGCAGGCGGTCGAGATCCGCGACATCATCATACCGAAGGGGCTCGAGGACGCTATGTCGCGCCAGGCGCAGGCCGAGCGGGAGCGTCAGAGCCGGATCATCCTCGGGACCGCCGAGACCGAGATCGCCGAGAAGTTTGCCCGCGCCTCTGAGCACTATCGCAACAATCCCGTTGCTCTGCACCTACGGGCGATGAACATGGTGTACGAAGGTCTCAGGCAGAAAGGCTCGATGATCATCGTGCCGTCGACCGCGGTGGAGACGATGGGGCTTGGCGCGCTGGGCGGCCTGACCGCGTTCGGCGGTGGCATGGCCGGGGCTGCCGGCGCGGTGAACCCGGCGGGGGATGATGAGGACGACGAGCCGTCGAGTTCTGGAGAATAGGCGCACCGCAGACCGGGGAGCACTCGAAGAAGAGTCCGGCGCGAGCATGAGGAGGTGACCCATGAGAGCGATAGTGAGCAGTGTGTTGTTCGTGGCGCTCGGCGTGGGGCTCGCGTGCGATGACGCGCCGAGTCCACCGCCGGGACCCTCATTCCAGGGACCGGCCCGCGGCGACATCATCGCCCTGTTGCCCCATTCGGCGGTGGCGGCGGTGGAGCTGCGTGGCGTTGCCGACCGCTGGGACGAGCTGCGGGAGATGCATCGATTCGCCCGCCTGCAGGACCGGATGCTCGCCGAGCTGGGGCTCGACGCCGACGACGTCCCGGAGATTGCCGGCTCACACGCAGTCTTTGCGCTCGTCTTCGACGAAGGCTCACGGGCGATCGTGCCGGTGGCCGTCCTCGATCCGCCGTCCAGGGCGGAGGCCCTGGCGCGGCTCGGGCGGAGCGGGAAGCTGGTAGCGGTCGAAGGACGGGGCGCGGTCTGGGCCGGGCCGACGAGCCGGGCGCGCTTCGTGGAGCGAATCGCCGTCGGGGACGGGACATCGCTCCGCGATGCCGTCGACATTGCGGCGCTCGCGGAGTGGCTTCCCCCGGGTGGTCTCGTGCGGGCGGTGATCCACCCACGCGCGTTGCGCGAGTATCTGTCAGTGTTCGCGGAGGTGGAGGGGTCCGGCCCAGCCGGTACTATGGCGGCGCTTCTTCGCGCGGACCTCGAGGCCATCGAGATCGCCGGCTTCCGTCGCGACATCGTCGCTGGTGAGATAGTGACGGACATGTGGATCGGCATCGACACCGACGTCGTTCCGGAGGCCGTCACGACGGCACTGACCACGCCTCGCGGACCCGCGGTGCTTCCCAGCGATCTGCCCACCGACCTGCTGCTCGCGAAATCGTTCCGGGTGGAGGCCGATGCAGGGCTGGCCTGGTTGCGGGCAGCTGCAGCCGATGATCCGCGCGGTCCGCTGCGCAATCTCGATTTCTGGATCGCCGAGTTCGAGGCGCGAAGCGGCAGGAACGTCGAACGGGATCTCGCTGCCGCGCTGGGCGAGCGTGGGATCGCCCTCGTCTTCGAGGGAGAGGGCGACGGGGCTGTGGAGTTCGTCATGATCCTCGAGGCGGATGACCCGGAGAGGCTCGAGGCGGCCGTTGTGGACCTGCGGGATTGGCTGGCCGAGCAGATCTGGGGACGCTCGCTGGGGCTGGCAATCCCTCGGTCGTGGACCGCCGGTGAGGGGACTGGCACGGTGCACGGGCTCGACTTCCGGAGCCCCTTCGCTACCGTCAGCGCGCCCGTCTTCCAGCTCGCCAACGATCAACTCATCGTTGCGACCGACCAGAGCTCGCTTCAGCGCGGCGTCGGGCTAGCCGGCTCGAGGGAGGCGTGGACCACGCCGGCCTGGGCGCTCGTCGACGGGGCGCCGCCCGACGAGCTAGCGTTGATCCGCACGGCGGCGGTGGCCCGCTTGCTCGCCGCATGTGCTGAATCTCATTCAGGCGATGGGCCGTGGTTCCTCGGGCCGATTCGAGAGTTCCTCGAGGGTGCCGGTGACGGTCAAGTCGTCGTGCGCTACGAAGAGCGCGGCTTCAGCGTTTCCGCCCGGATTCGCGTCGACGCGTGATGCGCCGGACCGTATAAGCTCCCCACGGGACGGTGCGCCTGCACCCCGGTGGTAGACTATGTCTGCTGCCGGGGTGCTTTCTGTCGCGGGCGCGGGCGATGACGCGACGACGACGTCAGCGAGGCTTGACTCCCGCTTGACCGCCCACCCTCTTGTTGCAGGCAGCCTCAACCGCCTGACGTTCGAGGTGGACTGCTGATGTTCTCTCTCTCGAAGTGGTACTGCGACTGCGTGAGCGATGAAGGAGCCGCCGTCATCGGGTACTGGGCCCGCATGCGGTGGGGACCGCTCAGCTTGCCCTACGCGGCGACCCTCCACAAGCCGGTCGGCGAGCACCCGCGCGAGCGCTACATGATGCGTCGGTGCGCCGCTCCAACCATAGAAGACGACGAGCTGCGCTGGGACTGCGAGCGCCTCGGTCTTCGTGGCGTGTGGACCGCCGGTATGCCTGCGATTGAGCGCGTGCTGCTCGAGACGGCCGAGGGCTCGATCACCTGGCACTGCAACACTCCATGCGGGCGCGCGCGGATCGACCTCGCCGGGGCCGGCCAGGTCTCGGGTCTTGGATACGCCGAGCGGCTCAGTGTGTCGGTGAGGCCGTGGCGGCTGCCGTTCGAGGAGCTGCGCTGGGGTCGCTTTCTGTCGGCGGACGATGCTGTGACGTGGATCGAGTGGCGCGGCCGGGAATCGCGCCGCTGGGTGTTTCACAATGGTCGCGAGCTGGAGGGCGCGACCGTCGGCGCGGAACGCATCGAGTTGCCGGTCGATAGCGGCACCATCGAGTTGCGGGACGCCGTCGTGCTCCGTGAGGGGCGGTTAGTATCCACGGCGCTTCGTGCGATCCCCGCCGCAGGCCTGTGGTTGCCGGGCGGGATCAAGAACGCTTCCGAGACCAAGTGGCTGGCGCGCGGAACGCTCACGACGGGCACGCGCTGCAGCTCGGGTTGGGCGATACACGAGATCGTGCGGCTACGATGAAGAAGACGACGCTCGGGAAGCTCGCTTACGGCGTTCTGTTCGTAGTCGTGATCCCGGCCCTGCTGGTCTGGTGGGCCCTGGCGACCGGCCCGACCGTGCCGCTACGCACCGTCCCCTATACTTGGGCCGGGTACATACTGATAGCCGTCGGTGTGGCATTGATGGTGGCGGGGATGGCCGCCCTCGTCGCGTACGGAAAAGGCCTGCCGATGAACCCGTACCCGCCTTCGACGTACGTGGCGTGCGGGATCTACAGGTTCACGGCGCATCCTATATATATAGGATGCGTCGTGTCGTGCTTCGGTGTAGCAATGCTGCTCGAGTCGCCCAGCGGGCTCTGGCTGGTATCGCCGATGGTGGCACTGGGGCTCACCGCACTCGCGTTGGGATACGAGCGGCACGATCTTCGTCGACGCTTCGGTAGGGAAGCGATTCACGTACCGCTCGTGTCGCTGCCTCCAGATCGCCGCGACCCGCCGACGTCTTGGAACCGGGCGTCGATCTACCTGCTCGTGCTCATTCCGTGGGCGGTTGCGTACGAGGCTGTGTACCGCCTCGGCGTACCGACAGACGCTATCGTCGCTCATCTGCCCTTCGAGCGAGACTGGCCGGTTCTCGAGTGGACCGAGGCGATCTATGGGAGCGTGTACGCCTTCGTCCTGGCCACGCCGCTGATCCTGCGAAGACGATGCGACTTGCGCCGATTCGCGGAGTTGGGGCTGATAGCGACCGCCGTGGTGACCCTGATCTACATCACCGTGCCGGTGATTGCGCCGCCGCGCTTCTTCGAGCCGCAGACGTTTCTCGGCCGCGCGCTGATGTTCGAGCGATCCATGTCGCACACGGTCGCTGCCTTTCCCGCCTTTCACGCCATCTGGAGCTTCATCGTCGCCGACGGGTGGGCGCGGCGCGGCCGGACCTGGGGCGTCGCCGGTTGGACCTGGGCGATCCTCATCGCCCTCAGTTGCATCACGACGGGCATGCACGCACTGGTCGACATCGCCGCGGCTGCGATCGTATTCATAGTCCTGCTGCAGTGGCGCCGCGTTTGGCGACTATTGCGCCGAGCCGCGGAGGCCGTCGCCAACTCATGGCGCGAGTGGCGTTGGCGCGGCGTCCGGGTCATCAACCATGGCCTGTACGCCGGCTTGGCTGGCGCCGTGGGCTTCTGGATCTCAGCTTCGCTGGGCGGCCCGGACGTCTACTGGCAGCTGGTGTTCGTGCACTTGTGCGGCCTGGCGGGCGCGGCTCTGTGGGCGCAGAAGCTGGAGGGGTCCTCGAAGCTGTCCCGCCCGTTCGGGTACTACGGCGGCGTGATCGGTGTCTTGACCGCTGTGATCGTCGCCGGTCGGTTAGGCGGCAATACGATCTTTCTTCTCGCCCTCGTCGCGATTGAGGGGCCGTGGTTACAGGCGCTCGGCAGACTGCGCTGCCTGGTTCAGGGATGTTGCCACGGGTCCGAAGCCCCGGAGGAGATAGGCATCCGTTACTGGATGCCACGTTCCCGCGTCTGCACATTGGCCGAGCTAAGAGGCGTTCCCCTCCATCCCACGCCACTCTACTCCATACTGGCGAACGTCGTGACCGGGGTGCTCCTGCTACGACTGTGGTCGCTGGGAGTGTCATACGCTCTCATCGCCGGCACCTATCTCATCCTCGCCGGCCTCGCCCGCTTCGTCGAAGAGTCGTACCGCGGCGAGCCTCAGACGCCGATCGTCGGCGGGCTGCGCGTCTACCAGTGGATGGCCGTGCTTTCGGCCACCCTCGGCATCCTGATCACGACCCTCCCCGGCGGCGGACCGCCGAGCCTCATCTTCGCGCTCGACTCGAGAGTCGCTGTGAGCGCCGCCCTGTACGGCCTGCTGGCCGGCTTTGCCATGGGCGTCGACTTCCCCGGCTCCGCTCGGCGGTTCGCCCGGCTGGCATCGCCCTGAATTGACCCTTCAGCAGTCGTCGAGCGGGGCTTAGCGTCCTGATACCTTGACATTCGACAACAAGCTCATCACTATTGTAGACAATCTAGGCATCGAACACTTACGGAGGCGAATCGTGGCGCGTTCCAAGACCGATCTGCTGCAGGGCACGCTCGACATGCTGATCCTCAAGACGCTGGCGCTGGGGAAGCTGCATGGCTGGGGCATCTCGAAGCGGATCCAACAAATGTCGCGTGGTGCGCTGGAAGTGAACCAGGGCTCACTCTACCCGGCGCTATACCGGCTGGAGGACCGCGGGTTCATCGAAGCGGAGTGGGGGATTTCGCCGGAGGGACGCCGCGCGAAGTTCTACATGCTGACCGACGCGGGGAAGAGATCTCTTCGGGAAGAGAAGCGATCCTGGAAGCTCTTCTCGGAAGCGGTCGAGCTGATCTTGCAGACGAGTCAGTAGGAGCGGTCGAGCTGATCTTGCAGACGAGTCAGTAGGTCGAAGAGGGTCATATGATGATGGAATGGATCAGAATGATAGGCCGCCGCGCTCGCATCGTGCTGAACTGGAGGCGGGTGGAGCGCGAGATGGATGAGGAGATGCGTCTCCACATCGAGCTGGAGATAGAGGATCTAGTGGGGCGCGGGCTGAGCCGAGAGGAGGCGCGGCGCGAAGCGCTGCTGAGGTTCGGTGGAGTCGAGCGCTATAAGGAGCGGGGTCGCGAGGCTCGCGGGGCGCGTCTGTTGGTCGACTTGGGGCAAGATCTGCGCTACGCGATTCGCATGCTCAGGAAGAACCCTGGGTTCACTGCTGTGACGATACTGACGCTGGCGCTGGGTATCGGTGCGACGACAGCGATCTTCAGCGTTGTCGACGGTGTGCTCTTGAAGCCATTGCCGTATCCGGAGCAGGACAGGTTGGTGGTCATCTTCGAGCAGAACAGCCCATCGAATCGCTGGCCGCTATCGGTGGTTGACTACCAGGCGGCCGAAGCGCAGCAGCGGTCTTTTGATAGGCTGAGCGGCCTTGCACGCAGTAGAGCGATCCTGACGGGCGGGGAGCAACCCGAGCGAGTCAGGGTGGGCCGGGTGACGGCGGACTGGTTCAACACTCTGGGCGTACACCCTGCTGAAGGCCGGGGCTTCCTCCCGGGCGAGGATCGTCCCGGTGCCGAGTTAGTGGCCGTGATAAGTCACGCGTTCCGCGAAAGCCACTTCGGACTGGGCGCCGAAGCGGTAGGCCGGACGCTCGTGCTGGACGGCGACAGCTATACCGTTGTGGGAGTGTTGCCGCGCGGCGTTGAGTCGCTGGTAGGTTGGCGAGCCGACATCTGGCCCATCCTACAATTGCAGCCGCCGCCGCGCAGGGGCCCGTTTTTCATTCAGACTGTCGCGCGCCTGCGCAGCGGGGTCTCGCTGGACGATGCGGCCGGCGACCTGGCTCAGGTGAGCGAACGCATCTTTCCCATTTGGGCCGACACTTTTCAAGATCAAGAGGCACGCCTGACCCCGTTCCCTCTGAGGGACGTCATGGTTGGGAACCTCGGAGGCCCGCTCTTCATGCTCCTCGGCGCGGTGGGCTTCGTCCTGTTGATCGCTCTGGCCAACGTGGCGAACCTGCAGTTGGCACGCGCCACCGTACGCGAGCGAGAGGTCGCGCTGCGGACCTCCCTGGGGGCCACGCGGGGCCGCCTGACCCGTCAGTTGCTGGTCGAGAGCACGACCCTCGCGGTTCTCGGTGGTCTGGCCGGCCTGTCCCTCGCTGTGCTGGCTCTGGACGCGCTGCTCAGCATGGGCCCACAACTGCCGCGGCTCAACGAGGTGAGTCTAGACGGGAGGGTGCTCGCGTTCACCGCCACGCTCACCGTCCTCAGCGGCGTGCTCTTCGGTCTCGCTCCGCTGGTCCACGGGCTCTCGTCCGATCTTGCCGGCACCTTGCGGAGCGCCGGCCGCGTGGGATCGGAAGGGAAGAGGTCGGGCGCTTTGCGCAGCGCGCTGGTCACGGCGGAGTTCGCGCTCGCGCTACCGCTTCTGGTAGGTGCCGCGCTGTTGTTCACGAGCTTGGGGCGGCTGCAGAACGTGGATGCCGGAATCGATCCCGAGAACCTTCTGCTGGCTAGGGTGTCGGCACCGGCCGCCAAGTATCCCGACGGCGCATCCGTTCAGCAGCTGTGGCGGCTCGCGCTTCCCAGGCTCGCCGAGATGCCTGGCGTGGCGGCCGTCGGGATAGGGTCGGGAGTGCCGCCGAACAACCCAGGCATGATCAACAACTTCGATCTGGTGGACAGACCTGTTCCGCCGGGCAGCAGTCAGCCGGCGGTGCCCTGGATAGTGGTTTCTCCGGGGTTCTTCGATGCCATGGGCATTCGCCTGCTCAGAGGACGAACACCTGACGAGACGGACACGTCGGACAGTCCGCGAGTCGTGGCGGTGAGCAGCGCTTGGGCGGCGCGGTTCTATCCCGGTGAACAAGTCGTGGGTAGACAGCTGTACGCGGGCGGCAACATGACGAACCCGGTGACCATCGTCGGTGTGGTGACCGATGTGAAGTACAGCGGCCTCGCCAGCGTCGATCAGAGCGCGGTGTACGAGTCGTACACCCAAAACGCTTGGCGCTCACCCAATCTCGTCGTCCGCGGCAGAGGTGCGTCGGTGACCGCGGCGCTGGTGCGGAACGAGATCAACGCAGTGGACCCCGATGTGCCGCTGACCGAAGTGCAGACGATGCGGGAACAGCTGGCGGCATCGGTCAGCCGGCCGAGATACTGGGCGACGCTGGTCGCCATCTTCGCCGCGGTCGGCGTCGCCCTCGCTGCGGTGGGGATCTACGGTGTCCTGTCCTATTTCGTCAGCAAGCAGACGCGCGACATCGGAATCCGCATGGCGCTGGGGGCGGACCCGTCAGCGGTGCGGCGCATGGTCGTCCGTCGCGGAATGGTCCAGGCGGCCATCGGTCTCGGCGTCGGGCTCGCCGCAACTCTGTATCTGACGCGATTACTGGAGGGTCTGCTGTTCGAGGTTTCCGCCACGGATCCGGCGACGTTCGGTGCGGTATCTCTGTTACTGCTGGGCGTGGCGTTCGCGGCCTGCTATCAGCCGGCGCGGCGCGCGACCAAGGTCGATCCTGTTAGTGTCCTTACGGAGGAGTAAGGAGGTGCCGACCGGTCAGGTCGGCCCATAGAACGAAGACTTTGAATCCCCCGTATCGCTGGTCCTCAGACCCATCGTCCCCACGAAACCTGGGACCCTCCGTGAAACGTAGAGATCATGAGGCGGCGGTCCCCGCAATCTGGGGTGCGAGCCAGCCGCGTGCGTAGGCTGCGAGTCAACGACGGCATGGATGAGACCTGACCATGGATAGGATCTGGCAAGATGTGAAGTACGGCCTTCGTGCGCTCCGTAGAGGCAAAGGCCTCATAGCGATTGCCGTGCTCTCTCTGGGCATCGGCATCGGCGCCAACGTCAGCATCTTCAGTGCCGTGGACGTGTTCATGCTCCGTCCTTTGCCCTATCCCGATTCCGACGACCTCTACGCGGCGTACACGACCAATCTCGAGAGAGGTTGGAACCGGGTCTCCTACTCGGTACCCGACTTCCTCGACTTGCGCGAGCGCAGCCAAACCATCGGTGTCGCCGCACTCAACGGGGCGAGCTTCAACCTTTCGGGTGGCGACCGGCCCGAGCGGCTGCGAGGTCAGGTGGTCAGCGCGGACTTCTTCCAGGTTCTCGGAGTGGGTCCGGCGATGGGCCGCGGCTTCACGCCGGAGGAAGAGCGCGAGGGCCTGAACCATGTAGCGATCATCAGCGACGGGCTCTGGCAACGGCGGTTCGGAGCCGATCCGAACGTGCTGGGTAGCACAGTGCTCCTGGACGGTGAAGTCCACACGATCATCGGCGTGATGCCGCCGAAGTTCTGGTTCGGCTGGCCGGGCAACGAGATCTGGGCTCCAATCGGCATCACCGGCGAGGAAGCGCGCAACAGTCATTATCTGGACGTCCTGGTGCGAGTGGGCGGCGGCACGTCGAAGGATCTAGCTCAGCAGGAGGTCCAGCGTATCGCGGAGCAGCTGGCCGTCGAGTTCCCCGAGTCCAACAGAAACAACGGCGGGACCTTGATCACGTTGCATGAGCGTGTCTTTGGTGAGGGATTCAAGATGGGCACGCTGATCTCGACTGTAGCCGTTCTGTTCCTGCTCCTCATCGCCTGTGCCAACGTCGCGAACTTGCTGCTCACACATGCCGCGGGTCGCGATCGCGAAGTTGCCGTGCGCAACGCGCTCGGCGCGGACCGTACCCGCATCGTCCGTCAGTTCCTCACCGAAGCGGCGATCATATCCGTGATGGGTGGGCTGCTTGGACTCGCCCTCTCCGTCATCGGCATCCGCGCGCTCGTTTCGGTCATGCCCGGGTGGTTTCCCCGCGTCGACGAGATCGGCTTGGACGGGCGCGTCCTGCTCTACGCCGCCGGGGTCTCGCTGCTGACCAGCATACTGGTCGGCCTGGCGCCGGCTCTTCAGAGCTCCAAGCCGAACACGACGGAGACCCTCAAAGAAGGCGGAAGGGGAGGCACGGCCGGCAAGAGCATGCGCCTCAGAAAGGCGCTGGTCGTGGGTGAGGTGTCGCTGACTCTGGTCCTGCTCGTCTCATCGGCTCTTCTGGTGCAAGCGTTCGTGCGCGTTCGCCTGGCCGATCTCGGGTTCGACCAGTCGGACGTTCTCACTCTGCGAGTCGCGCTTCCAGAAAACGACTACCCTGACACCGTTGCCGTAGGGGCCTTCCACGAGCGGCTCGCGTCGCGCATCGCGTCCATCCCAGGCGTCGAGGCCGTGGGCGCGACCTCGATCTTTCCCCTCCAAGGGAACAGCGCGACGTATTACTGGCTTCCCGGTGAAGTGATCGAGGACGACTCGCAGCGGAAGATAGCCAACTACCGGTACGTACTGCCCGGGTACTTCGCCGCTATGGATGTCCCCGTGGTCCGCGGTCGCGGTCTCGAGGAAGGTGACCGGGCGGGCATGCGCCTCGTCACCGTGATCGACGAGACGATGGCCGAGAAGCACTGGCCCGAGAGCGACCCTATCGGGCAGCAGATCGAGTTGTACTCGGGGCCCCGCGAGATCGTTGGGGTGGTGGCCGACACCAGGCTCAACGGAGCCGGCAGCACCATGCGGCCCATGGTCTACTTGGCCGCCATGCAGACGACTTCGCGCAGCCTCGGCTGGGTGATCGAGACCCGGGTGCCGCCGCAGAGCATCGTCGAGGCCGTACGGGCCGAGGTCCGCTCCATCGATCCCAACATTCCCGCTTACAGCGTCCGATCGATGCGAGCGATGATCGATGAGACCCTGGGTGGCGACACGATCATGGCGAAGATCATGGGGGTGGTGGCGGTGATCGCTCTCGTCCTATCGCTGGCCGGCGTGTACGGCGTGATGGCCTACACCGTCTCGCAGCGAACTCAGGAGCTCGGCATCCGCATCGCGCTGGGAGCACAGACCGGTGATGTCCTGTCCATGGTCGTGCGGCAGGGCGCGCTGCTCGCCTTCATCGGCGTGGTCGTGGGCATCGGCGTGGCCCTCGGCGTCACCCGCGGCCTCTCGTTCTTCTTGTTCGATGTCAGCCCCTTCGACCCGTTGACCTTCGGAGCGGTGGCGATAGCGTTGCTCGTTGCCGGACTGGTCGCGACGTACTTCCCGGCACGCCGCGCGACGAGGGTGGATCCGATAGTGGCCTTGCGGGCGGAATAACTACTCGACAGCCGACAGCCGTTAGCCGACAATCGACATTCGAGTACTTCCCGACGATCGAGTCCCGACGGCCGGCGTCCAATGCTCGGCGTACATCGAACGTAGGACGTGGAACGTCGAAAACCGAGTTGTACTCGGCTGTCGTATGTCGGCTGTCGGATGTTGTGAAGTAACCCTACTCCGCCGTCAGCGCCGACACCGGATCGACCTGTGTCACGCGGCGCGCCGGAACGAAGCTCGCCGCCAGGCCGGTCAGGGCCATGGCCAGCGTTACGGTTAGGAACACGCTGAGATCCCTCGTATTCACATCGTAAAGGATGAACTGAAGTGGGCCGGCGACCAGGGCGGCCAGTCCGATGCCGATCGCCAGGCCGATGCCTAGCTGGATGACTCCCCGTCTCATGACCAGCCTGACGAGGCTCGGGCCGTCGGCGCCGAGCGCCATCCGGATCCCCATCTCCTGCCTACGTCGGCTGACGGCGAACGACATGACGCCGTAGAGGCCGACGACGGCGAGGAAAAGGGCCACGAAGCCGAAGACCACGAACACGGAGCCGAACAGCCAGTAGATCCAGGTCTCCCTGGCGATCACCTCCTTCATCGACAGGACTTCGTAGATTGGGAGGTTAGTGTCGAGCGACTGGACAGCAGCGCGGATGTCCGGTGTTATCGACATCGGCGCGCCGCGGGTTCGTACGGCGATGCTGACCAGCGTGCCCACCGGGCTCTGTGAGATGGGCATGTAGTAGCCGGCCGGGCTGGCGTTCTGGTTCTCCATGCCCTCCATCTTCATGTCCGGCACCACGCCGACCACCGTCATCCATGCCAACGCTGTGTCACCGGTGATGATCCGCATGCGCCGGCCGAGGGCATCGCCCTCGCTGAAGAAGGTGCGGACGAAAGTCTCGTTGACGATTGCCACCGGAGGGCTCGCGCCGTGGTCCGTCGCGGTGAAGGCCCGACCCTCCAGTACGGGCGCCTGGAAGGTCTCGAAGTAGCCTGGGGTTACTATGCCTTCCCGGGCGAACGGCAGATCGTCCTCGGAGGCGTACGACTCGCCATCGATCTCGAAGACCCGCGTCCCGTTTCCGGCGGCCGGTAGCCCATCGGAAAGGGTCACCGCCTCGACGCTGGGGATGGCCCGTAGCCTCGGCAGCAGGTCCTCGTAGAACTGGATTCGGCGGTCGGGATTGGGATACTCCTCAGCCGGCAGGCGGAGCCGCGCCGTGAATACGCTCTCGGTGGCGAACGGAAGGTCCTCCGTTATCAGCCGGGTGACGCTTTTGGTCATCAGGCCCGCCAGGACGAGCAAGCCGCACGACAGTGCGATCTCGGTGACGACGAGAGCGGCGCTGAACCTGCTCATGCGGAAGCTCGCTGATCCCCGGCCCTCATCTTTGAGCGCTTCGCTGACGTGCACGCCTGTGGCGCGGAGCGCCGGGATCAGCCCCGAGACGAGGCAGGAGAGCATAACCATCGAGGCTACGAAGAGCACGACCCGGTAGTCTGGGTCGAACGTGATCCAGAACGGTGGCGGATCGAGGATCGCCATCCTGTCGATCCATACGACCCCGGCCCGGCCGATGGCGTACCCGAGGACGCCGCCGATGCTCGAGAGAATCAACAGTTCGGTCATGAACTGTGCGATGATCCGCCCGCGGCCGGCCCCGAGCGCCGTGCGCACCGCCACCTCGCGAGTACGTGTCGTCGCTCTGGCGAGCAACAGGTTGGCAACGTTGGCACAGGCGATTAGCAGCACGCCGATCACGGCGCCGAGCATCGTGTAGACCATCCCCCCCATCCGGGGGTTTATGAGATCGGGGAACGGCAGCAGAGTCGCGCCGATTCCCTCATTCGTCTCCGGATACTCGAGCTCGAGCCGCCGGGCGATGGTCGCAAACTCAGCACGCGCCTCATCCAGCGTGACATCATCTCTCAGTCGCGCGACGCCGATGTAGCTTGGGCCCTCTCCCCGCTCATAGGCGCTCGGCTCGAGCACCTCCGGAATCCAGAGCTGCTCTTGGTCCGGGAACCTGAAACCGTCGGGCGCCACGCCGACGATCGTTCGCGTGGTGCTGTTGGCGCGGACCGTTCTCCCGATCACGTCCGGCGAACCGCCGTAGCGGTCCTGCCAGACGTCGTAGCCGATGACGATCACCGGCTCGGCACCGGGCCGGTCGTCTCCTTCCAGGAGCAAGCGGCCGAGCTCCGGCTGGACACGAAGCAGGTCGAACAGGTTGGCCGTCGTGAACGCTCCCGTGTGTCGTTCCGGGCGCCCCTCGCTGCCAGCCAGGTTCACCGTCCTGATAGCGACCACCTCGAACGCCTCGAGCGTCGACTGCTGCTCCCGCCAGTCCACGAAGTCGTGAACGCCGATGTTGCCGAACCGGACGCTGGCGATAAGGTCGGTCGTCCCGACGGCCACGATTCGGTCGCCCTCCGGGAACGGCAGCCCTTTGTACATCGCGCCGTTCACCCAGCTGAAGACCGTGGTGGTGACGCTGATACCCAGGGCGAACGTGATGATGATGATTGCTGAGAGTCCCGGACGCTTGAGCAGCATCCGTAGGGCGAAGCCGATATCCCTGCGCAGTTGATCCATGTCATGCCGCTGGCTGAGTGAAGCTGAGGCTCGCGCTTCTGGCTAGCACTACGAACGAGTGGCCTGGCGGGTTTCCTGTTGCCGGCCGATTGGCCGGGCGTCTCGATAATGCCTAGTTTGGGAGAACACGGTCGGTTATGACTGATCAACCGAACTCGCTCGCTTGGGGGAACCAAGTGCCATGACTCTGGAGATCGTGAAGAAGACATACGAAAAGCTGGGTCGAGAGGATCCCCTATATGCCGTGCTGTCCGACGACAAGCTCCGGCACAACAAGTGGGATCCGGCCGAGTTCTTCCAGACTGGAGTGCGAGAGATTCGGGAAGTGCTCGAGTACGTCGACCGTCTCGCCCTTCCGCTCGAGCGGCAGCGAGTGCTCGACTTCGGTTGCGGGGTGGGGCGCCTGAGCCAGGCGCTTGCCGAACACTTCGAGCAGGTCGTGGGTGTGGATATCGCGGAATCCATGGTCCAAGAAGCCCGCAAGTTCAACAGGCATGGCGACCGCGTCGAATATCGGGCCAACAGCACCGATAACCTGGAGATCCTCGACAGCAACTCTTTCGACTTCGTGTACACGTACATAACCCTGCAGCACATACCTCCGGAACCAGCAGAGAACTATATCCGCGAGTTCTTCCGCGTGCTCCGACCGGGCGGGATCGCGATCTTTCACGTCCACACCGGTAAGCTATACGAAGCCGGTTCACTGCGTGCCTGGCTGTACAACCTTCGGCGTCGGCGCTTGCGTAGAATCTGGAAGATCGTTCGCGGTCGGCCGCCAGTCGAGATGCACTACATCGCGCGTGAGCGAGTCGAGCGTATTGTCGAAGAGAGCGGTGGCCGAATGGCCGACGTTGTGGATGCGGGGGAGGGACGAAGACGCGGGAGGAGCTTTCGATACTACGCCGTGAAATCGAGGTCCTCGAAGGAAGAACCAGTCTGAGGAAAAGCTCGACATTCGACAACCGACATTCGACAGCCGACACTCGACGCTCGAGTACTGCCCGATGATCGAGTCTCAACGCTCCACTTCCGACGCTCGGCGGACGTCGAAAGTAGGACGTCGAAGGTCGAGAGTCGAGTAGTACTCGGATGTCGATTGTCGAATGTCGGCTGTCGGCTGTCCTCCGGCCTCTTACCAAGCAAAGGTATAGGTGTATTTCAGCAGTATCGTCCGGTTATCGGTGAGCGGCAGGGCCGGCTCGCTGCGGTCCCGGTCGAGGTTGTACCCCTCGTTGTAGACCAACCACAGGTCGTTGCCCTCGCGGAAGTTGTAACGCAGCCGGACGTTGGCCGCGCCGAAATCGCTGATGTTGCTGTACTGCAAGAAGGCGTTCACCGAGAATTTCGTGTCGAGCGCCGTCCCGATCCTCAGTCGCCCGATGTGCGCGTCGAAGCCCTGGTCGCGGTCCGGGAACCGCACGATGTCGATCTCATACTGGAAGGTGAACTCGAGGTGGCGCGAGACGTTCCAGCGTGGGACCAGCCAGATGTTCGTTCGCCAACCATCGTAGAAAGCCTGCGCACCTCCACCGACGAAGAAGCGGAACGGCGTGCCCGGTGGCATGCTGAAGTCGAACTCGAAGCGCGGGAACGTATAGCTGCCCGGCGGGACGTAGGTCCCGAGCGGGAAGTCCAGTGTCTCGCGCACGTCCTCATAGTAGAGCTCCAGATCGAGCCCCAGCCATGCCCCGGATCGCCAACCGAAATCGACGTCGTGCTCGACGAATGCCGACTCGACGCTGCCGTCCGGATTGCGCAATGCGACCGACCCGAACAGTTGGAACGGATCGATCCTGCGAAACGGCCCAGCCTCGGGGTAGTGGAAGTAGGCGACCGAGTAGTAGAAGTCGCTGAAGTTGCGGCGCGTCACGAAGCCCATCTCGGGGTTGTAGTCCGCGCCGAACCGGCGAGCGCTGAAGAAATACGAGAACCCGCGCTCCCGTGCTCGGTCGAGGTAAAGGCGTACCGCGCTGGCCTCGGCGAACCGGAACCCGCGATCGGCGATGATCTGGTCGTCGACGCTCTGGGCCAGGCGGATACCCAGGTAGTCGTCGCCGGTGTAGCGGAACGTGCCGTCGAGGCCATACGCGATGTTGTAGGAGCCGTCGTCTCCCAGCCTCGTCGTGAGCATCGCCCCGGCGTTCGAGTACTGGTTGAAGACGCGGCGGCGTGCCCGGGCGACCCCGAAGTTCTCGGACGGCAGATGGGTGCTCCGCTTCGTCTGCATGTCGAGGACGCCGACATCCCAATCGCCGACCCGGCCCACCAACCTCGCACCGCCGATGATCGGGATCGCCTCACCTTCGTAAAGCCCGATGTGTCGGCTGTAGAATAGCCGCGTCGCACCGCCGGTGAAGAAGTCGAATACGCCGGATCTCTCCTGGAAGAACTGGCGCTTCTCGGGGAAGAACAGCGAGAAGCGCGTCAGGTTGACCTGCCAGTCGTCCGCCTCGACCTGCGCGAAGTCGGTGTTGACGGTGAGGTCGGCCGTCAGGTTGCTCGTCACGTTGTACTTGAGATCGCCTCCAACCTGGCCCTCTACTTCGCTGTCCAGTTGGTAGCGATCTCCAACGCTGGTCAGCACCGCGTCTTGTCCCACACCGCTCAGCACGTAAGGTGTGAGGTACACCGGCCTGTGCGTGCTCACGCCCTCCAGAATCGCGTCCTGCGCCAGCGACGGCCTCAGGTAGTCGAACTCGGGCGGGATCTCCGGGAACACCTGCCGCTCGTTCTTCCGCGGGATGTAGCGGTAGGCGGAGATGCCCATCTCCACCCGCTGATCGACGGCCTGAAATCCCAGGCTCGAGAACGGGATCCGCAGCTCGGCGAACCAGCCCTCCTCCGTCTCCACCGCCGCCACGTCCCAGTAGGTGTTCCAGCTGCCGTTCCAGCTGCCCGCGCCGTCCCCGGCGATCGATACGTCCCCGCGCAGGCCCGCCGGTGTCGTGAAGAACCAGAGACCGATGTCGTTGTCGTTGAATGGATCGACCACCATGCCGAAGCAGTCGTCGCCGCTCAAACGGTCCCGGTACATCGAGTTCACCTGAATCCCCGACGGATCGGAGTCGTAGAAACGCCCTGCCACATAGAGGAACTCATCATCATAGCCGATGCGGATCTCCGTCCGCTCCGTCAGCTCACCCCGGAACGATGGCGTGTACATCGTCATCGGAAGCGGCTCGATACCGCGCCAGGCGGCCTCGTCGCTCGGGCCATCCAGCTCCACCGGCCCGTCCAGCCGCGACAGTACGATGAGCGTGTCCGGTGCCCTCCAGCTCGGGTCCGCGCCTTCCTGCGCCGCCAGCTCGGAAGCCCCTGGCGGAAAGGCTGCGGCCAGCGCCACGACCGACCCGAGGATCAGGCGAGCTGCGGGCTTATCTGTAAAGATTTTTTCATATATGCGCATGGGAAAACCCTCATGGTCCGGGGGAGCCGCAGGGGCCGGAGCCCCTGCGGCCCTTCCGGTAGACGGCACCCGGGCTACGCGGAGGCGCGGCCCCGGTCCCGGCCCGCATTGTCACGCTCGGAGCGCTTGTGCTCGTTGTAACGCGACGGGTTGGTTTCGTCGAGCGACCAGACTGCCATGGCGCGGACGGCTGGATCGCGATCGCGGAGCGCGTCGAGGAGCGGATCCACGGCGCGCTCGTCGCCCAGTCTGCCGAGCCGTTCGGCCGCCGATAGCCGAGTCTGTGGGTCGTCGTCGCTCAGAGCGGTGATCAAGCTGGAGGCGTCATCCGCCATCGGCCGGGCCCTGAAGCTTCCCAAGTGGCCGGTCCAGACCTCGTCGTTCTCGTAGGGGTAGCGTCCCGCTTCGCTGAAGATGGCGTCGCGCGCTCTCGGGGCTTCGCCCTCTCCGATCTCGCCGAGCGCCCAGATGACCGGTTCGCGGAGCTCGCTGTGCCGGTCGAGCGCTTCGGTCAGCGCGGAGACCGCCGAGGGATGTTCGATCTCTCCCAACGACAGCACGGCCATCTCGCGCACCAGCGGGTCGTCGTCTCCCAGCAGCTCGATCAGCGGTTGGATGGCCATGTAGTCCTTGATCTCGCCAAGAGCCCAGGCGGCGACGAGGCGTACGTCTGCATCGCGATCTTCCAGACGCTCGATCAGCGGCCTTACACCTTCGGTGCTCTCGAGCTCGCCGAGCGCCCAGGCCGCATAACGTCTGACGAGTGGATCGCTGTCTTCCAGCTCGCGGATGCGCTGGATCGCGGCGTCGCTGCTCTGAGTTGCTCCCAGCAGTTCGACGGCCGGTGCGATCTGCGCGAGGGCGATCCTGAACAGGCGCGTTGCGTGGAGTTCCGAGCCCAAGCCGATGACCGCCGCGACTACGAGAGCGATGAAGGCGAGTCGTCTAAATGTAAATGTTTTTTCATATGTGGACATGATCTACCTCCGTTCCATCGTCAGGGTTGGCTAGCTCTTACTCGGTGTTCTGATGACGCGACGGGTTAATCTCGTCGAGCGCCCAGATCGCCATGGCGCGCACCGAGGGCTCCGGATCGCGTAGCGCATCGAGGAGCGGGTCGACGGCGCTTTGCTCGCCGCGCAGCCCGAGCCACTCGGCAGCGGAGCGCCGCATCTTGGGATCGTCGTCGTCGAGAGCGTCGATCAGGGCGGACAGGTCTCCGGCGAAGCGGCGAGCGGCGTCGCTGCCCAGGTAACCGCTCCAGACGTCCTGGTTGTCCCAGCCGCGTCGTCCGATCTGAGCGAAGACGGCGCTTCTGGCTCTCTCGGCCTCGTGGTTGCCGATCTCGCCGAGCGCCCAGATTGCCGGTTCTCTGAGCTCGGGATGGCGGTCGAGCGACTCAATCAGCGGGTCGATCGCCGAGGGGTTCTCTATCTCCCCCAGCGCGAGGACTGCCATCTCGCGGACGAACGGATCGTCGTCGTCTAGGCGCTCGACCAGCGGGTAGATGGCTATGTCGTCCTTTATCTCGCCGAGCGCCCAGGCGGCGACCAGGCGGACGTCGGCATTCTCGTCAGTCAAACCTTCGATCAGTGGTCTCACGCCGCGCGAGCTCTCGAGCTCACCCAACGCCCAAGCCGCATGCCGTCTAACGAGGGGATCGTCGTCCTGCAGCTGGCGGACGCGCTGCTCCACCGAGTCGCCCACCTGGACCGTGCCCCAGATGTCGACGCTCGCCAGCGGCAGAGCGAACAGCAGTGCGGCGACGGCGGTGGAGAACAACCGGCCCTGAGACATGGGCGCTCGATCCAGTTCTCTGGCGAGAATGCTGCGGAAGCGCGTCGCCAAGCTGGACGGCTGCGCCATGGCGAACGCTGCGCGTGGTGCGTCATCGGAGACCTGCGCGCGGGCGATCTCGAACAGATGCGAAGCGTACACATCGGAGCGGACGCCGGCGTACAGCGCTTGGTCGTCGCAGGCTCGCTCGCGTTCCATGGCGCCTTGCTTTGCGGCGATCCAGACGAGCGGGTTAAACCAATAGATCGCGCACACGACCTCGACCATGAGCAAAACGGCCCAATCCCACCGTCTGATGTGAGCTAGCTCATGCAGTAGCACGATGTGGGTTCGCTGCGTCGACCATGTGGCCATAGCTTCCGGCAGGATCACTGCGGGAGTCCAGGCGCCCCACGTGAGCGGCACCTTCACTTCGTCGCTCACGAGGATGCGGATCCGACGTCGAATTCCCAAGCTCACCGCCAGTCGGCGTGCGAGATCGTGAACCGCCGCGGAACTGCAGTTCGAAGCCCGCCGCGTGATACACCGAATCCGCAGCGTGTCGACGCCCAGGCGGCCAAGCAGAGCTAGCACACCCAGCAACCAGATCACCAGAGCGATAGCCACAGGGGAGGCCCCCGACGCAGCGGATTTCTGCGAGTCCGCTTGCTCGAACGGGACAGTGACCGCAGGCGAAGTCCCTCTCGTTCCCACCGTCCCTCGTGTAGCAGCAGGTCGCGCGGCGGGCGAGGAGCTCTCGAGGCGCTCAGAACAGCACTGCGTGGCATCGCTCGGCAACACGGTCTCCGTCTCCATCGAGACGTACAGCCGCCCCAGCTTCCACGCTGGAAGCGCTCCGGAGAGGATCGGCAGAAGGAGCAGACAGCCGAGCGCGACACTCCATACCGCGTGTCGCGTGGCTGCGGAGCCACACCGCAGATACCAGGCTGCTATTCCGGCGACGGCTAGAACGATCGTCGCCTTCAGCAGGACATCGATCGCAAGGTCGATGGCGAACGCTGTGTATGGATTAGTCAGAGCCTCACCCATGGGACTTCCTCTCTTCTTCGATCCACTCGGCGATCTCGTCCAGCTCGTCACGCGACAGCTTCGACATACCGAGAAGCGTCAGCATCGCCCGGGATGGTGACCCGCGGAAGAACGTGTGCAGGAGATTGCGTACCGCGGATCGGGAGGCCGCCTCGTGAGGGACCGTCGGGCTGTAGACGTAGCGGCGGCCTTCCTGCCGGTGCTTCACGTGGCCCTTCTTCTCCAAGATGCCCAGCGTCACCCGCACAGAGTCGTATCCCGCATCCTCATCCATGCGGCCGAAAACGTCCGCCACGCTCGCCTCGCCCAGGCGATAAACGACGTTCATGATCTCTCGCTCGCGGCGGCTCAGCTGGTTCTGCGGGGTCTTCTTCACAGGGCACTCTCCGGGGAGGAGGCCAGCAGCTTATGAAAAAATCTTTTCATATGGCCCAAAGTAGTACCCCCTCACCAGGGTGTCAAGTTTATTGTGGGGCCTATCCACCCTACGGTTCGGTGGTCGCTGCGGTTTCTGAGAAAGAGGATCGACATTGGACAGCCGACAGCCGACATTCGAGTACAACTCGACTACCGACGTCCGACTCCCAACGTTCGACGTCCGTGGAAGATCGAGCGTAGAACGTTGACCGTCGAGTAGTACTCGGGGGTCGAATGTCGATTGTGGGCTGTCGAATGTCGAGTAGTTACGCAAAAAAAATTGCCGGGACACCTATCGGTGCCCCGGCGCAGATTCCTGTTCAAGGTGCGCGAATTAGCGCTCGTTAGGCTCTATTCCTGCTCCTCGTAGGAACGCCACACCAGCACCACCGGGGGCACTAGGATGACGCTTGCAATCAAAATCGCGGTCAACATCTGTCTGTCCTTCCGTCGGTTCTTCACCGTGCACTCTCAAGGCTACGGTACATCGTCATTGACCTTGCTCGTGGCGTGCGGGAGCAGCCCGCATCGCACTACTTTGTAGGGCAAACAACATGCCACTGTGCCGGCGCCGGAAGGCTAGCGGTGGTGCGGTTTTCTGGCAGGCTGGGGCGGGCTTCGCCCGGTCGGGGCCTCATTTCGAGCCGGACAGGGGACAAACTGACCTGCCGGCGAGCGCCTGCCCGTCGCGCGGGCTCGAGGAGCTGTTTGCTGGGTTACAATAGACCAGCTAGAGTTATTGCTATGGAGCCAGCCAACGGCGCATACGAAGTGCCCGAGCATGAGATCTACTTCCAGGCGACGCGGTCCAGCGGTCCTGGCGGCCAGCACGTCAATCGCCGGGCCACTCGCGTCGAGGCGTGTTGGAACGTCCGGGAGAGTCCCAGCCTGACGGACGAGGAGCGGGCGAGGATCCTGGAGAAGCTGGCGGCTCGGATCGGCAAGGACGGCGTTCTGCGTGTCGTCGCGGAGGACGAGCGAAGCCAGCATCGCAACAAGGAGCTGGCGAAGCAGCGGCTGCGGGAGCTGGTCGCGGAAGCGCTCCGTGTACCGAAGCGCCGGGTGAAGACGCGACCGCCCAAGTCGGCGGCGGAGAAGCGGCTGGATGAGAAGAGCCGCCGCAAGCGGGTTAAGAAGTTGAGGAAACCTCCCGACCCGGAAGAGTGAGGTGGATCTAGCGGCGCGCGACGAGCATCCACTGCCCGTCGCTGTGGCCGCTATCAGCGAACTGCTCGTCGCGGTCGAGCACCTCGAAGCCCGCCTCCCGAACCTCCTGTTCGACTAGATCGATGCTCAGCTCGTGGCTCCTCATTTGTTGATCGCGCGACTGGGAAGGGTTGGACGCGACCAGGTCCAGGATCACGAGACGCCCGCCGGGTTTCAGCGCCCTGTACATCGCTGAGAGCATCGCCTCGTACTCGGTCATCTCGTGGTAGGCGTCCACCGTCAGCACCGCATCCAGCGATTCATCCTGGAGCTTGGGATCATCGATTTCGCCGCGAACGACCTCCACGTTGTCGAGACCCTCGTCCTCAACAAGCTGCCTCAGCTGCGTTAGAGCCCGCTCGCTGATGTCGACGGCGAACACGCGTCCGCTGGCGCCGACCTCTCTGGCGAGGTGCCCCGTGAAGTAGCCGCTACCGGCGCCCACATCCGCCACGCGACTCCCCTCGCCGATCGCCAGCGCAGTCATGACATCCGGCACCCGCTGCCAGTCGTCGCGATTGCGTCGCTGGGCCTGGACCTCGGTCGGTTGGAAGCCCACGGCCAGCAGGGCACAGAGTAAGAGCCAGGACGACTGGCGCGGCACAGACACGCGGTATGCCTTTCTCATCGCAACCCCCGTCGCATCAGCTTTCGGCGTGACAGCGCTTTGGGCTTCGCTCCCACTTGACTTTGACGCTTAAGCCAGCGCCAGCGTTGCGGCGGCTTGGCGACGACAAAAAAAGCGGGCGGTCGAGAGACCGCCCGCTCCGACGATTCCTGTTGAGTTTGTGACTAGCCGATCGGCTCGCCCATCTGTGCCAGCTGAGCGACGAACTGGAGCATCCCCTCCATCCACTCGCTGAGTTCGCCCATCGCCTCGAAAACCTGTTCGAGCGCAGCGAGCTCGGCAGCTGTCAGCGGATCGCCCTCGGCGTTGGTGATCGTAAGTTCGCCCTCGAGCGAGCCCTCGATGATGGCGACCGTCTCGCCGTTGATGGTGATGCCGCTGCCCGCAACGATCGTGTCTTCCACGAGATTCAAGCTGAAGACGATCGTGTTCGTTCCGTCGGTGAACGCCACCTCGACTTCGAGGCCGGACTCGGAGTAGGTCATGCTCCAGGAGGCTTCGAAATTGCCGTATTCCAGCCCGAACTCGAAGGTGTAGGCCATCGGCCCTTCGCTGGCGTACATGTTGTACAGCAGCTGCTCGGTGCCGTCGGAGAGGAAGCCGTCGATGTTGATCCAGGCGCTCGTCTCGCCGAAGTTCCCCGTGATAGTCGCGGAGATCAGCGTGACATCACCGACCACCGCCGCCATGGATATGTTGATCGATGGCCACGAGCTGGCGTCGGCGATTTCGAGGTAGCCGATCTCGTTTTCGGAAACCGGAGTTAGGGGCTCACCGGTGCTCGGGTTGACGGCGTAGAGCATGAAGCGCACGCCGTTGAGCGGAGCGCCGGGGAGCTCGCTCGGTACATAACCCTCTTCCTGGTCATCCCATACGAAGGTCACACCCTCGAAGATTTCCGGGATGTTGGCTGCTGCGCGGTACACCGGGTTGCCGAGCAGGTGGCGCGGGATCGGACCCGCTTCGGCGGGCGGGCCAGCACTGAGTGGCGGCATTCCGCCACCGAGCGCCATGGCTATGGCATCGCCGAAGACCTCCAGGCTCATCGCGGCGTCGTTCCCCTCGAGGAAATCCGCGACCAGCTCGTCAACGATGTCCGCGGTGCTCTCGGGGTCGAGCTGGATTGTGGGCTCCGTGGTGTCCTCGCACGCCGAGAAGAAACTCAGCACCAAGGCGGTCACGGCGACACGGGTCAGCCAGAACGGTCTCGCTGTCTTCACACTTGCCTCCCTTGATTTGTGGTTGGGCGGGGTGGAGCGGGGGCGCGCTCGATAGGACAGGCTATCGGTAAAGGGCTTTGGCCAGGGAATCATGTGCCGCGACAGCGGCGCCGGGGAGATGGCAAACTCCAAGCTATCGAAAACCGTGATTCGCGCAAGGCTTTGTCATTGGCCCCTTTGCAGGGCTGGAGAGGCCGGGCAACGTTTCGCGTTCCCCAATTGTCATTGTATGTGAGGCCCCAGAGACATCTCACCATGAAAGACTAGCCGAGTGCAAGAGCTCTCCAGAAAGCTCCGGCTCTTTCCGGCCACGAATATCGTGGTCGCCGACATGATAGGAGTCGGGATCTTCACGACTTCAGGGCTGTTGCTGGGAGAAT
>JBDHHZ010000018.1:0-19804 GCA_039589115.1 Gemmatimonadota bacterium
TGACCCTGACCGGTGAAGTGGCGGGTGACGGCTTCGGGATCGGTAACGCCGACGCCGGCGATGTGAACGGCGATGGCTATGACGATCTGATCGTCGGGGCCTGGCAGCACTCGAGCGTGGCCCCGTCGGGCGGCAAGGTCTATCTCGTCTCCGGTGAAGATGTGTCGCTGATCCGAGCCTACACCGGCAAGCTGATGGGCGAGAGCTTCGGTTTCGACACCACCGGGATGGGAGACATAGATGGTGACGGTGCCATCGACTTCTTGCTGACATCCGCATGGAGCGCGATCAGCGGCTCCAGATCCGGCCGCGTCTATATCATCTCGGGCAAGGACATCCAGGCCACGCAGCCCTGACCCGTGCCACGCATGCTTGCAGTCTCCTGCAACGGAAGATGCCCCATGACTCGCCAGTCTCCTCTGCTCGCAATTCTCGGGCTCTGTCTTGCCGTCGGAGGCTGCGCCACCGCCGGTACTACGGACGACAGCGCGCCGAACTTCCTGGTCATCATCATCGACGATCTGGGCTGGACGGACGCCGGCGTCTACGGGAGCAGCTTCTACGAGACGCCACACATCAACCGGCTGGCCGCCGAGGGCGCCCGCTTCACTCAATTCTACACGGCAAGTCCGGTCTGCTCGCCGACACGGGCCAGCATCATGAGTGGAAAGCACCCCGCGCGCCTCGGCCTGACCAACTGGATCGGTGGCGAAGCGAAGGGCAGGCTGTTGCAGGCCGAGTACATACGGCAGCTGCCTCTGGAAGAGGTGACGTTCGCGGAGGCGCTGAAGGAAGCCGGCTATGTGACGGGGTACTTGGGTAAGTGGCATCTCGGTGCCGAAGGCTACCTTCCGCCGGATCAGGGATTCGACTTCGCGAAGGCGGTCAACCACGCGGGACAGCCCGGATCGTATTTCTACCCTTATGTGAACGATAACTGGCCCATAACAAACGTCCCTGACCTCGAGGACGGCGCGGACGGCGAGTACCTGACCGACCGGCTCACCGACGAGGCGCTCGGGTTCCTGGACCAGCATCGCGACGACCGCTTCCTGCTCGTCCTCTCCCACTACGCCGTTCACACGCCTCTGCAATCCAAAGAGCAGCTGACGGAGAAATACAGGTCGAAGGCGGCGAGCTTGCCGGCGGTGGATCTCGAGTTCCGGGCGGAGAGCGACAGAGCGACGACCAAGCTGCGCCAGGATCACCCCGTCTACGCCGGGATGATAGACAGCACCGACGAGAGCATCGGCCGCGTTCTCGACAGGCTGGACGAGTTGGAGATCGCCTCGCGCACCGTCGTCATCTTCGTCTCCGACAACGGCGGGCTCAGCACGCTGGCCGGCCGCCGCGAATCGATGCCTACGTCGATCCTTCCGCTGCGTGCCGGCAAGGGGTGGTTGTACGAAGGGGGCATACGCGCGCCGCTGATGATCAGGTGGCCCGGTGCGGTAGCGGGCGGCACGGTGATCGACGAGCCGACGACGAGCATGGACCTGTATCCGACCATGCTCGAGATCGCCGGCCTCGCTTCGAGGCCCGAACAGCACCAGGACGGTGCGAGCCTCGCGCCCCTCCTGCGCGGCGAAAACACACTCGAGCGTCAGCTGTTCTGGCACTTCCCCCACTACCATGGCTCAGGCAACACACCTTCCGGCGCCGTTCGCGCCGGTGACTTCAAGCTGCTGGAGTGGCTCGAGGACGGACGAATCGAGCTCTACGACGTGAGCGCCGACATCGGCGAATCCCAAGACCTGGCCGGTACGATGCCGGACCTGGCAGCTGAGATGCACGAGCTTCTGCAGGATTGGCGCCGGCGCGTCGATGCGCGCATGCCGGTTCCGAACCCCGACTGGAGCCCTGTGCAGACGACGCGCTAAGCACTGACAGCGGCGGTGACATGACACGGATCCTCACACTGGTCGCGGGCCTGGCCGTCCTTCTGGTCGGATGCAGCGGCGAGCGAAGCGGAAAAGACTTCCAGAGCAGCTGGACGAACAGCCCGGATCGCCGGTGGGCCGGCCCCGAGTACTGGGCGAATCGCGTTCAGGACTGGCAGGTGAAGGACGGGAGGCTGGAGTGTACCGCGGAGCTGCCGGTCCGCACGGTCCACCTGCTGACCCGTCGCCTGAGCGGCGGTCTGGATCGATTCGACATGTCGGTGCGACTCGGCCCGATCGGATCGGCGGCGACCGATTCGGCGGGAGGCGGTGCCGGTTTCCTGGTCGGCGCCGGCGCCGACCTCGACTACCGTGCCGCGGCGCTCATCCACAACAGTTACGGTGAAGGGGCCGGCATCTACGCCGGCATCAACTCCGGCGGGGCGCTCTTCATCCGCGATTTCGAGATCGAGGATGGCTGGATCGCTGTTAGCGAGAGTAGCCTCCAGACGATGGGCACCATCATCTTGAGCCTGCACGCCGAACCGGAGGGCGATGGCTACGCCCTCGAGCTCAAAGCCACCCCGGCCGCCGAGACCGGCCAGCCCGTGACGCTACGACTCGGACTGGCCGGCGCATCCAGACTGGCCGGCAGCATCGCCCTCGTCTGCGATGCCAGGCGCGGAGCCACAAGACGATTCTGGTTCGACACCTGGCGAATGAGCGGTGAAGCGCTCGAAGCTCACGAGTCTCGGGGATTCGGCCCGCTCATCGGCAGCCAACACACCTTGAGCCGCGGGACGCTCAAGCTCACGGCGCAGTTGATGCCGGTGGGCGACGCTGACGCGAAGTCGGTCGAGCTCCAGGTGAGCGACGGCAGCTCCTGGACGACGATCGCCAGCGCGCCCGTCATGACGCCCGGTTACACCGCGACCTTCATGCTCGAGGGTTGGGACGACTCCCGGGACGTGCCCTATCGCCTGGCCTACGAGCTCAGCTCGACCGACGGCACAGCCCGGCCATACCACACCGGCGGTACGGTCAGACGCGACCCGGTCGATGACCAGGAGATCGTCGTCGCCGCCTTCACCGGCAACCACAACACAGCGCACCCCGGTGTCGACCGCGGGTATTTTCCCTGGGACTATGGAGTCTGGTTCCCACACGCCGACATCGTCGCACACGTGTCGGCCCACCAGCCTCATTTCCTCTTCTTCAGCGGCGACCAGGTTTATCAAGGGGCCAGCCCTACGGCTGCTGACTTCTCGAACCCGTACCAGGACTACCTCTACAAATGGTATCTCTGGTACTGGGCGTTCGGAGAGCTGACCGCGAACATCCCGTCGGTCAGCATCCCCGACGACCATGACGTGTATCACGGAAACATCTGGGGGGCGGGTGGTGTGGCCACACCACCGGGAATCTCCGGCGCCGCAGCGCAGGACGCCGGCGGCTACAAGTTGCCCCCCGAGTTCGTGAACATGGTCCAGCGCACCCAGGCGAGCCACCTGCCCGACCCGTACGACCCGACCCCTGTCGGACAGGGCATCGAGGTCTACTACACCGACATCGTCTACGGCGGCGTCAGCTTTGCCGTCATCGAGGATCGCAAATTCAAGTCGGCGCCCGCCCCGCTACTGCCCGCAGGAGAGATCTGGAACGGCTGGCCGCAGAATCCCGACTTCGACGCGAAGACCGACGCCGATGCGCCCGGCGCGGTTCTGCTGGGCGATCGCCAGCTCGCCTTCCTCGAGGATTGGGCGGCAGATTGGAGCGACGGCGCCTGGATGAAGGTCGTCCTCTCCCAGACCATATTCGCCAACGTCGCCACCCTGCCGGACAGCGCCACCAGCGGCTCGGTCATCCCGTCGCTCCAGATTCTCGGCCCGGCCGACTACGCAGAGAACGAGAAGCTGGTCAGCGACATGGACTCGAACGGCTGGCCGCAGACAGGACGCAACGACGCGCTCCGCACCATGCGCAAAGGCTTCGCCGTGCACCTCGCCGGCGACCAGCACCTGGGGAGCACGATTCAATACGGTGTAGGCGACTGGGGCGACGCCGGCTTCGCTCTCTGCGTGCCGTCGATCGCCAATTTCTGGCCGCGTCGCTGGTACCCGCCGGTGCCCGGGGGGCACCGGTCCGCCAGCGCCCCGCGCTACGCCGGCGAATACGAAGACGGTTTCGCGAACAAGATGACCGTGTTCGCCGTATCGAACCCGGTCCGATCGGGTGTGGAGCCCGGAGCGCTGCACGACCGGGCCCCCGGATACGGCATCGCCAGATTCGATCGTCAGCAGCGAACGATCAGCCTGGAGGCCTGGCCACGCTGGGCCGATCCCCTGGCAGGCGACGGCCCATACCCCGGCTGGCCCGTGAGCTTCGCTCAAACGGATAATTACGGCCACGATGCTGTCGCCTATCTGCCCCGGCTAGAGGTCAGCGGCCTGGCAGATCCAGTGGTTCAGGTCGTCAGCGAGGCGACGGGCGAAGTGGTTTATACGCTGCGAATCAGCGGCGCCAGCTTCACACCGACGGTGTTCGCAGGCGGCAGCTATACGATTCGTGTTGGGGAGCCGGACAGCGACGACATGAGGGCTTTCACGGGTATCCGTAGCACCTCCACGCCGCAGGAAACGCTGGCGATCGATTTCGGCGGAAACTGAAGCTCAGCTCGCCTCGTCTTCCTGAGCGACGGGCTTCAATCTCATCCACTCCACCAGCTCGGCTGGCGGCGGCCGCTTCCCGTAGAAGAAGTCATCAAGCCAGATCGCCAGGCGCCGGAACAGCGAGGAATTGCGAACGCCCAGTCTGACGAAGTTGTGCAACAGATTGTCGGGGTGCGAGTATGGGCAGACCGAGACGCAGCGCCCGCAGTCCGTTCCCATCTTGCACCACAGCGTGAAGCACGCTTCGGAATCGATCCGCCACCTCATCACACCGTCTATGTCCTTCCTGCCCTCGAAGGATATCGCCTGGCTGGGACAGATCTCTGCGCACTTCCTGCAATGCGTGCAGAAGTCGATCGTCGTGCGGTCGTAAAGGCGCGTATCGTTGATGAGCGGCAGGTCGGTGGTGACGACGGCCAATCTGACGCGCGGCCCGAGCTCCGGCGTCATCAGCAGCCCCATCCTCCCGATCTCGCCGAGCCCCGCATCGCGAGCGACCAGCGGGCAGACTACGCGGTAGTTGCCGTCGATGTGCGCCCTGGCGGAATAGCCCACGTTACGGATGAACGCCGCCACCTGAATCGCGATAGTGCCGCACGCCAGGTACTGCTCGTACGATTCCATCACGATCGAGGCCTTCGGCGCTCCTGAGACCATCTCCTTCGCCATCTCGACGGTGAACGCGATTGCGTGAGAATGATCCAACTTCACCGACTGGCCGAAGTCAGCGCCGCGACCCACCGTGCTGTACATGTGATAGTCCCGCAGCTCCGTCACCCCGACGGATACGGCCCCCAGCTTACGCACCCAACCCTTGATGAAGCCGGTTATCTCACCCGGATCGGAGACGACCCTCTCGTCAGAGACCGCGCCGTCGACCAGCGGCCTCAGATGCGTGACGGTGCTCTCGGTAGCGCCGGCGGCCGAGTAAGCGTACGGATCGTACATCGACGATCCCTTCGCCAGCAGGCCCGCCTCCGCCCTGAACGCATCATCGAGCTCCCGCTTCTCGGGATGCGCCGCATAGTACTCCTCGAAGCGGGCCGAGCCGCGCTCCAGGAGATTCCTCGAGAACATGATGTCGCGTTCGTCGATCCTGCCCGTCGGCGCGTCCTGCTCCGTGATCTTCTTCTTGCCGAAGGGGACGGCCAGAAGGACAGCGGCCAGCGCGGTGAGAGAGAGCAGAGCGATGGCGGCCGTTCGCTGTCCATCGAAGCTGGAGAGTCCGACGACCAGGTAGGGCACCGGCAGGACGACCGAGAGGAAGAAAGCTATGCCAGCGGCCCGCGGCTCGCCCTCACGAACCGAGACGGCCCCGGTGTACGCCAACGCAACGAAGACGAGCGCCCCAAGAGCGACTGCAGCCAACTCGAGCATAGCCCTGCTGGCTAGCCGCCGTGCAGCGGCTGGTAGAGCTCGACGCGATTGCCGTCCGCGTCGCGCACCCAGGCGAAGCGGCCGTAGTCCTCGTCCTGGCGCTTCAGCGGATCGACCCCCTTCGACGCCAGGTGGGCCAGGATCGCATCGATGTCCCGGACCCGCAGGTTGACCATGAACGGCTGATCGCCGTACATGCTCTGCGGCTCGGGCTCGGCGCCGCGTTTGGGCAGCGTCATCTGGGCCCGCATGATCGAGAAAGTCGTGTCCAGCTTGCGCGAGTGCTCCTCAGGATCGACGCCCCAGAACACCTTGTAGTATGCGAACTCGCCGGCCCGCTCGAAGTCCAGCCCCAGATGCTCGCGGTACCAATTCGCCAGGCGCTCCGGGTCGTTCGAGAAGATGAAGGCACCGCCAACTCCATCGATCATCTGCGTTCTCCCTCGTTCCAAGGGGGGGCGGGAGGCTACTCCTGCCAGTTCTCTATGAAGCGACGGTCGCCGGCATCATGTTCATCGACCAGGGCCTGGAAGATGGCACGCAACTGCTCGTAAGGCAGCGTCCCGATGATCATCCTCTTGTTCACGATCATCGTCGGTGTCGACCTGATGCCAAAAGCGTACCTCTCGTGCGTCTTCTCGTATTCCCTCCCGGTCTCGATCATACGATCGACCAGCGCGATCGTCGCCGAGTCGCCGAGCGCGGCCTCCACACCGAACCGCCCCGGCAGAGCAGCTCGCCACTCCTCCTGCCTCCGTGCCTGCCGGAAGTTCGCGAAAATTTCGTCGTGAATCGCCAGGAACTTGTCGGGATCGTACACGGCCGCGTAAGACATGTCGCAAGCGCCTGGGTGCAGATCCTTCTCCACGACATCGTTGCACTTGGCCTCGAGTGGAAAGAGCTGGAACGCGATGTTCATCTGCCCCTCGAACTCCGACTTCAGCTGCTTCAGCTGCTCGTGCAGGTAGAGGCAGTCGGAACACAGCAGGTCGCCGTACTCGACGATCCGGATCGGAGCGTCCTCGAAGTTCTCCGTCGCCTTCGCCGTCCAAAACGGCGAGATGAAGCTGGGCCACTCGACGACCTCGAGGTTGTAGTACTCCTTCACGGCGCGGGTTGCTATGCCTCCAGACTGGGCGTCCTTCCTGGCACTCGTGTAGAGGGTGAAGCCGTAAGCGCCGACTAGGAGCACGACCGCATAGGTCGCCAGGTGCTTGACCGAAGGACTGAACCAGCCGGCGAAGACGCCCGTCTCCTTGTCTATGCCGTACTTCCAAAAGAGGAAGCAGCTGACGAAGGAGAAGATGTAGAACCCGCTGCACAACAGGCAGAGACTTCCCATGCCTAACACGGAGTAGAGCAGCAGCACGACCACACCGATCGCGTTCGCCAGCGAGATCGTCTTGTTCGACCGCTCGAAGCTAGCCGACGGGAATACCGCGCCCAGCGCGACCAGCGCACCGACGAACAAGCCGAAGTAGCCCAGCGGCACCCCGCCGATCTCGGATATCACGCTGTAGGCCGAGCTATCGCAATTGAAGAACGCGCTGATGTCGCAGAACGAGCCCTCGAAGATCGTTGTCGGGTAATTGGCGGAGTAGTAATGGTCGATGGTAAGAACCGACGAGACGGCCATCCCTATTCCGGATAAGAAGCTCAGCAACCTCGGCCACGGCTTCCCACCCATCGTCAGTGTATCCTGCATCCGTCCCTCCTCGGTGTGTTCTCTCGTCCTCTGATGAGAAGTCCCGGAAGATACGCGCCGGGCACGGCTCGGGCTAGAAACGCTCTTTTCCCTACGGCGCAGCCCACGTAGGTTGCATGCCGTACATCTCGTGCACATGAACCCCATGGCCGGTAGCCGGTAGCCGGTAGTCGGTAGTCGGTGGCCGGTGTGCCGCCGCACACCGCATACCGCACACCGCAGACTGCACACCGCATACTGAGCACGGAGGCACGTGTGAACCACGAACCGCATAAGATAAAGACCGTCCGCCTGTTGTCCTGGCCCAGTGTCGACGAGCGAAAGAAGTACCTCGCGGAAGCCGACTTCAACGTCTGGAACCTGACCCCCGGCCAGATCACTTTCGACATGTGCTCGCTGGGCACCAACGCGCTCAGCCAGGAACAGCTGGCCGGCCAGTTCATCGGCGACGAGGCCTACGCCGGCTCCCGGAACTTCGAGGCGCTGGAGACGGCCGTGCGCGAGGTCCTAGGTCACACCTACGTGTGTCCCACGCACAACAACCTCGGTTCGGTCAAACTGGTAGTCACGACCATAGTGCCGCCGGGGTCGGTCGTGCCCAGCAACGCCCGCACGAAGCTCGATGTCCTCGATCCTCTCGGCATTCAATACCCCGACACGCGGAATCATCAGGGGGCCGTCTTCACCGGCGATGTGGACCTAGGTAAGCTGGAAGAGATCCTCAGAGCAGGTGACGTGGCGTTCGTCGGCCTTCAGGCCTTCGCCGACGGGCAACACCCCTTCAGCCTCGAGAACCTGCGCGGGGTCCGCGCCCTGGCCGATAAGTACGGGAAACGGCTTATCTGCGACGGCTCCCGGGTCATCGAGAACGCCTGGTACATCCAGCGGCACGAGCCAGGCCAGGCCGATCGCTCGATCGCCGACATCGTGAAGCAGATCGCCAAGACCTGCCACATCTTCTTGATGGACGGCGCCCAGGATCCCAAGTGCAACACCGGCGGCATCCTCGCCACCGACAACCCCGACGACCACGAGAAGTTCATGAACGAGGTCGTCGTCTTCGAGGGTCTGCATACCTACGGCGGAATGGCCGGCCGCACCATGGAAGTCCTCGCCCGCGGCATCATGGAGATGTGCGACGAGGACGAGGTGCACTGGGACATGCATCAAACCGAGCGCTTCACGCAGCGACTCCGCGACGGCGGCGTGCCACTCGAGCGCGGCTGCGACGGCGCCTACATCATGGCCGACGAGTTCCTGCCCAATGTGAAGGTGCACCAGCAGGACACCCTGTCCGCCGCCCTCTACTTGATGTCGGGTGTGCGGGCAACGGCACCGGGATTGGTCGGCCGCGATAACCTGCTGCCGGTGCAGCTCCCGCGGCAGGCCATGACCAACGATCAGCTCGACCAGGTCGCCGACGCTATCATCAGCCTGTTCGCGCAGCGCGATAAGGTATCGGGGCTCCAGGCGTCGGTCATCGGCAGCTGGCGCGACCAGATGGTGTATACCTGGGTCTTTCCCACACTCGAGCCCTACGCCTTCGACACGTTCCCCTACACGATCCATACGATCGAGAAGGTCGCTGTGCTCACCCGCGGCCAGCGCGAGAAGGCGATCCGCGCCGCCGGTTTCAATACTTTCCTGCTACGCTCCGCCGATGTGACCATCGACCTGCTGACCGACTCGGGCACAACGGCGATGAGCACCGATCAGTGGGCCGCCTACGAGGGCGCCCGCGCCAGCACCACGAGCAGCGACGAGTACCACCGACTGGTCGCGGTGCTGCAGGACCTCACCGGCTACCAGCACATCATCCCCACGCACCAGGGGCGCGCCGCCGAGCACATCCTCAGCCAGATCTGCATCAAGAAGGGCCAGCTCGTGCCCGGCAACATGTACTTCACCACCACGAAACTGCACCAGGAACTGGCCGGCGGCGTTTTCGTCGACGTCATCGTCGACGAGGCCCACAACCCCGAGAGCGAGTTCCCCTGGAAGGGGAACATCGACTTCGACAAGCTCCAGGCGCTGGTCGACGAGCACGGTCCCGACAAGATCGCCTACATCTCGTTCGAGCATTCCGTCAACATGGCCGGCGGCCAGCCGTGCAGTATGGACAACATGAAGCAGGTCTACGAGTACTGTAGCTCGGTGGGCATCCCCGTCTACTTCGACGCCACGCGCTTCGTCGAAAACGCCTACATGATCCAGACCCGCGACCCTCGCTATCACGACACCAAAATCAAGGACATCGTCCATGAGATGATGCTCTACGGTGACGGCTGCACGGTGAGCGGCAAGAAGGATTTCCTGATCAACATCGGCGGCGTCCTCTGTTTCCACGAGAACGCCGACCTTGCCCAAAAAGCGCACGAGATGATCCGCATCTACGAGGGCAACGTCACCGACGGCGGCCTGGCCACCGCCGACCTGGCGGCCATCGCCCGCGGCATCGAAGAGATGGTCGACGACCGCTACATCCGCTCACGCGTCGAACAGACCCAGTATCTCGGGACCCTGCTGCTCGAGATGGGCGTCCCCATCGTCACGCCCCCCGGCAGCCACGCCATCTTCCTCGACGCCAAGCGCTTCCTGCCGCATGTCGACCAGGACGAGTTCCCGGCCCAGCGTCTGGCGGCGGAGGTCTACGTCGAGACAGGCGTGCGGGCGATGGAGCGCGGCAACGTGTCGAAGGGGCGCGACCCGAAGACCGGCGCGAACTACCGGCCGGCGCTGGAACTGGTGCGGCTGACCATCCCGCGCCGCGTCTACACCAACGATCACATGAAGGCCGTGGCGGAAGGGATCAAGCGAGTCTACGGCCGCCGGAACGAGATCAAGGGACTCAAGTTCGTCTACGAACCGGAGAAGCTGCGTTTCTTCCAAGGCAGGTTCGAGTCGTTATAGCGATCGGAGTGGCGCTGCGGCGGTGATGTGAACGCAAGTTGTCGGGAGGAGCGCCGGGGGCGTCGAGCGGACATTCGCGAGCGGCCCCGGCGAAGGTGCGGTCGGCCCTTGGCCCCGCGCCGCGAGCATGAAGCGAGCGTCCCCGGCGCTCCGACCCGCACAGAATCAGCGGCGCTTCAACCCCTCCAGCGCCCCTTCGATCAGCCGGTACGCCGCCTCACGCGATAGGCCTTCCGGGTCGCGGTCTCCCGACGGGGTCGATGCGATCCCCAGAGCGGCCACCTTCTCGTAGCTGAACATCTCGGTCAGAGCGGCGCCCAGCTCAACGCTCGTCGGTCCATCCGGCACGTTCAGTGAATGCCCCGATACCTCACGCGGATCGAGCACGTCCATGTCGATATGGACGTAGATCACGTCGGTCAGTTGTGATAGCCGCTCCATCTGATGATGGATGTTCTCCGATAGCGTTCGGATATCCCCGACCGTGATATGCTCGATGTCGGAGCGATCGATCAGCTCTTGCTCCAGTGGGTCGGTGTCCCGCACCGCCGCCATGACGATGTAGCTCGTGGGCAGGGCAGGATCGAGGCCCGACTTGAGTCGCAGGTTCGTCAGCGCCAGACCGGCCGACACAGCCACCGGCATGCCGCCCAGCATCCCGCTGAGCGTCGTCTCCGGCGTGTTGAAGTCGCCGTGCGCGTCGATCCAGACCAGCCCGACCCTGAGCGGCCGGCGCGAACCCCCGGAGTGCTGCAGGCCGCCCAGCATACCCATCAGCGAGCTGCAGTTCGCCAGCAGGCCGACCGACAGGTAACCCTCGCGCCGATTCTCCGCGATCATCTCGGCCAGGTGTCCGTTGGCTAGACCGAGGCGGTGCCATTCGCCGTAATCTCGCTGCTCTTCCGTCGTCAGCTCGACAGTGCTCATAGGCTTGAGCGCCACGTCCATCCCGGTCAGCCGATCCTCGAGCTCGCCGCGTGCAAGGTAGTCAGGCACGTCCGACAGCTCTGCCACGTTGCGCGAGCCGGAATACGGCATCTTCACCAGAGCGACTCTCGACATGCCATCCTCCGTGACATAGCTCTGCCCCGCCGCGACCGACGGCGCGAGCATGAACGCCACCACCAGCACTATCGCTGCTCTCATCCCCTCACTCCGATTCTTTCGCGGCACCCAGCTTGCGAGCGATCAGCGCGTCCAGGCTGTACTTGCCCGGGCCGACGAATATCAGGCCGATAAGGAAGAACGCGTTCTTGAACGGATGAGCCGGATTCCCCCTACCGCTCCCATAGTGCGACATAGTCGCCATGACCATCGTGAAGGCGAGCAGCGCGCAGACGGGGCGGAAGAACAGTCCGAGTGCGATCAATACTCCGCCGATCGACTCGGAGAACGAAGCCATGAAACCGAAGAACGTATGGCCGAAATCGATTCCGATGTAGCGCATGGCTCCGCCGACCTGCGCCCAGCGCTCGGGGCCGCCGGTCAGCTTGCCCCATCCGTGGTAGAACAGAAAGCCCAGGCCGACACCCAGCCGAATGACGAGCAGGCCGGCATCCCGATACTTCTCCAGCTGATTCCAGATCATAGATAATTCCGGGTCAAAGCCTGTAGCCTAGGGATTGCTCTCCTCTTCCCCAACTTCCTCCTCCGCCGTCACGAAGTACTTGCCGTCCGTGTTGAAGTGTATCGGCCCCTCGTTCCTGAACATGTCGGCCAACGCCAGGAATTCCATCGACCCCGGGTACATCTGATAGACCGTCGTGTCACCCTCGAGCCGATAGTAGAAGTAGAACGCTCGTTTAGGAACGCTGTAGCCGAGCCGGTAGTTCTCCACCGTCTTCCAGGCCATCGGTAAACCTCCTTCAATGTCCGTAGGCGCTAGCGCGGCGCGCGAAGCGGCGTCTGCGAGAATCCTCGCAGCGCTTCGAGCCAACTTCGCGTCATGATCGCTAGCACCGCCTCACCTTTCTCCGCACGCGCCAGGCTTGGATCGCCGTAGTAGCCGGTCTCCGAGTAAGCCGGATCTTCCGGGTCACGCGAGAACAGGCCGGGTTGATAGCCGGGATAGTCCCCGGCTCCGCTTTCCCGATAGTCGGCCGGCGGCAGATCGGGACTCACCAGCTCCGGCTGCAGGAACAGGTGGATCGAGGTCTCGAGCTCGTCCGCGTGGCCGCCCGCCCGCTGCTCCGCCAGCGCATCGATCTCCGGCGTCTCCAGGTCGTCCCAAGAGACCACGAGCGTCGGAACGCCCGTCTGGACTCGTATCTCCCGCGCGGCGATCGCGATGGGTAGGCCGGTCGCCCTCGTTATACCCGTGTTCAAGAACACGATGCGCTGCGCGCCCTTCGCGATGAGTGAACGGGCGACTTCCGACACATATTCCTGAAACACCTCCGGATCGCTCACCTCGGTGCCTGGATAGTCGCGGAACGCGGGAAACCAGCCGTGCAGGATCGGCGGAGCCACGAGCACGGGCAGCGAGTCCACAGCTTGCCGGCACAGGTACTCCATCACCTTTTGGTCCGCGTTCATCGGCAGATGCGGGCCATGCTCCTTCGCACCAGCACCGAACGGAACGATGACCACTGGCGACTCCCGCAGCCACGTCTCCGCGTCCGGCCACGACAGCTCCCCCAAATAGGCGCCGCGCGTCTGCGCGAAGCCGTCCGTCACCGCGAGGAAGACGCAGGCCGCCACGAGACTCCGTACCACGATTCTCAAGACTACCTCCTGCCAGGCTAACCAGCGTTGCCACGCTTTCGATACAAGCCGTTCACCGTGACGCGAACGCCCGATTCGGTCGTGGTCTCCACCGTCTCGGTGGAAGCGGCCGGGACCATCCCGTGCCGGGCCAGCTCAGCGTCCAGTTCGTCCGCTTCGAACATGAACATCGGCCCCGAGTCGAAGCCCTCATAGACGTGGGGCTCACGAGCGACTGGACGAAGCCCTAAGCCTTTCGGGTCGGAGCGCGGGCTGAAGATCGAGACCAGCAGCAGACCGCCCGCTACGAGGACTCGGGCGGCCTCCGCCAGCGCACGATCCCACATGTCATGGCTTGTGGCGCTGTGTAAGATGCCTAGCGCCAGCACGAGATGAAACCACTCCGACGCATACGCGCCCAGCTCCTCCATCCGCCCACTCCGCACGCGCCGCGCCGCCTCCTCGGACCCCACCACATCCGCGACGCGCTCTCGCGTCTTCTGCACCATCGGCATTGATGCATCGAGAGCGTAGACGTCGAATCCCCGCTCGGCCAACAGTACCGTGTTCCGACCTCCGGCACAGCCGAGATCGAGCACTCGAACATCGCCAGGTCGCGAATACGACGGCAGCAGCTCGACCAGGCGGCGATCCGCTGCCCGGCCGGCGAAGTCATCGACCTGCTCGGGTCGTTCCCAATATGAGCCAGCGTCAGTCATTCCTCTCCACCGTTCGATGTACTACGGCCGGGCCTCCATGGTCGTGGGAGCGCCCGGCCGTTCGAGCATCGATCTCGATAAGCTCAGTTCCCGGTATCCAGCAATCCCCGCAGGATATCGGGCCAGCCTTCGGGCCGCGCCCAAGCCTCCTTGTAGACGATCGTTCCGCCCACGTCGATGATGTAGGCGCTGTTAGGAAGCTGGCCGTACGCCTGCCGCACGGAGTTCTCCATATCATCGATCGCGACGGTGGTCGCTATCTTCAACTCGCCGCACGCCTTCTCGGCCAGCACTTCTCGCTGCTCGTATGTCTCCGGCTGCTCGATTTCGCTGAACTGCATCTGGCCCGCGTGGGCCTCGCGCTGGTAGAGCACGATGAACGTGACGTTGCCCTCGAACTCTGCGCGGACTTTCTCAACGTCGACGACCCGCCGACGGAACGGGGGTCAAGTGTAGGAGCCGAACTCGATGACCACCGGCCGGTCGGCATAGGCCTCGCTGAGCGTGAGCTCCTCGCCGTCCACGGTCTGGAGCGTGAAGTCCGGAGCCATGTCCCCCACCATCGGGTTCGTCATCGTGAACTCCTCGAACCTGCGGCTCTGCGCAGAGAGGAGCGACGGGAAGGACAGCAGCGCCAGGGCGGCGAGCGCCGGCACGATCCTCTTAGTGACTCTCATGTTGGATGGGCCTCCTGCTATGGGCTGCCGTTGAGAGTCTCGACCTCTAGTCCCACCGGGAAGCAAACTTGAGCGAAATTGCAGACTTCGAGCCGTCCGATGTGCGTTCCGGCTTCCAGCGCCAAGAGCGTGAACGTGACCACCAGACTGTCGCCTGGCGGCACATCACGCTCGAAGAAGTAGCTGTACTGGTCCATGAACATGAGCGACATCGAATCGGTTGGCAGGGGATCGATCGACATGATGTCGAACGCAGCGAGGAAAGCATCATCGATGTCTATGCTGTGGAGCTGTACTTCTGTTTCGTGGGGGTTCTGCGATACGACCCGTAACTCGAATTCCTCCCCGATGCGAACCTGCCCCGGCATCTGGACTTCTGGGCTGAGAGACGGCTCGTCCCGTGATAGGATCGCGAACACCGCAACGATGGTGAGGATTACGCCTGCGATTAAACCGACCAGAAAACCCAGCCAGAACTTACCCATATCGTCCCCCCATGTTACCACAAGATACTATGGCGCCGGCGGGCCCACCAAGCGGTTCGACCCAGACCTCAGTCGTGGTGATCCGCCGGTCGCAGGTGCTCGGCACCGGGAAGTTTCCCTATGAGCTGCGCCGGATCGTGTATCAGGACGGGCAGGTGCTGTGGGCAGATGTGCAGTCTGCCGTCCTTGTATTCCAGCGCCAACAGCGGCGTCTCCTGAGCGCTTCTGTGACAGGCCAGGCATTCGGCCTTGGGGTCAGTCATTCACTCTCTCCGTTATCGTGCTAATCAAGGTTCGACACCGTCCCAGCAGTAAGTGCAGACCCTCTCCTTCGGCAGGCCGATCGCCCCTATGAGGTCATCGAGCCTCTGATACCGCAGCGTCGTCAGCCCGAGTCGCGCACGGATGCTCTCGACCATGGCGCAGTACGGCTCTGAATCGGGATCGGCGTACTCGTTGAGGTTAGTTGGATCATCGCCGGCAATCTCGTGCACGGCTCTACGCCCCGCCAGGTCGAGCTCCGACCTGGAGCGTGAGAAGTTCAGGAACTTGCACGAGAACACCAGGGGTGGGCAGGCGGGCCGCATGTGCACCTCTAGCGCACCGCAGTTGAAGATCCGCTCGATGATGTCTTTCAGCTGTGTGCCCCTGACGATCGAATCCTCGCAAAAGAGCAGGCGCTTCCCTTCGATCAATTCGCGAATCGGGACGAGCTTCATCCGTGCCACGGTGTCTCGGATCCGCTGGTCCTGGGGCATGAAGCTGCGGGGCCAGGTCGGAGTGTACTTGACGAAGGGACGCCGGTACGGCAAGCCGGCGGCGTTGGCGTAGCCGACGGCATGGCCGGTGCCCGAATCCGGTATACCGGCGACGACATCGACCTCTACGTCGTCCCGCTCGGCCAGCAGCTCGCCGCAACGGTTACGAACGACCTCTACGTTGATGTCCTCATAGTTCGACGCCGGATAGCCGTAATAGACCCAGAGGAATCCGCAGATCTGCATCTTCTCCCCCGGCGGCGACAGCTGCTCCACGCCGTCCTGCGTGATCCGGACGATTTCGCCCGGCCCAAGATAACGCGTCACCTGGTACCCGATGTTCGGAAGCGCGCAGGTTTCCAGGGTGGCCGCGTAAGCGCCCGGCTTCTCGCCGACCGCAATCGGCGTACGGCCAACCAGGTCCCGAGCCGCGTAGATCGCGTTCTCGGTAAGAAGCAGGAGCGAACACGACCCTTTGATGGCATCCTGTGCCAGCCGGATCCCTTCCTCGATCGTGTCACCCTGGTCGATGAGGTTGGCCACGACCTCGGTGGGATTGGGCTCACCGAAGCTCATCGCCGAGAAGTGAGCGCCGCGCTTCTTGAGAACCGCGGCCACGAGATCCTCCAGGTTGTCCAGCTTACATACCGTGACGATGGCATAGGTGCCGTGGTGCGAGCCGATGATCAGCGGCTGATCTTCGTAGTCGCTGATGACCCCGATACCCATGTTGCCCTCGAGCTTCGGGAGGTCATCCTCGAACTTGCTCCGGAACTGGCTGTTCGTGATGTCGTGTATGAAGCGCGTGAACCCGCCCGCCCCTCGGACCGCCATCCCGCCCCGCATCGTGCCCAGGTGGGAGTGGTAGTCTGTCCCGTAGTAAAGATCGGCTACACAGTCATCGCGTGATACGACCCCGAAGATTCCACCCACGGCTTGTGCCTCCGCATCAGTAGTTCACATCCCCGGCGCTACGCCTCGAAATCCTCAACGAATACTGCAAGCACCGGGCCCGATAGGACCCGCCCCATATGTCGATGTTCGTAGCCGGAAGGGATGAAGACCCCGTCTCCGGGGCCGAGCTCCAGCGTCGAGCCATCGAACTCGAGCTCGAAACGCCCCTGCAAGATGTACCCGATATGACCCCTCTCGCACCAATGGGGCTCCATCTCGGCCGTATACTCGACCAACCGCAGTTGCCTCCCACCGTGCCGGACCAATTTGTGGCGGACTCCCTTCAACGCGGGCAGCCACGCGCGGTGCTCGAAATCGACCTTGTAGTGTGTCATGCGCGCGCGCCAGCGATCACCGCACCGAGCCCCACCGTCACCACCGGAATGAGCAGGTACGTCACACCGATGTCGGCCACGTATTCCGCCAGGGTCATCTGCATCGGCCCGCCGCTCAGCATCAGCGGCAGATCGATGATCAGGCTGATCGCCAGCCACAGCAACCCGATCATCAGACCTTCCCTCACGAAGTCCTGCTTGACGCCCTTGAAGTAAAGGACGCCGAACCAGACCACCGCGGCCGTGACGGCGACCGGCATGATCGACTCGAACAGGGGCCGCGAAGACTCGCGCAATGGGAAGATCAGAAACGCGACGACGAACGGGATGAGCCAGATGAAGAAGCCAAAGAGGAGTGCCTTGCGTAGCGAGGTCATAGCCTGCTCCTCGGGCCAGTGGTGTGTTCCGGACGGTCAGACAGTAACCTGCGGGGCGGATGCTCGCAGATCAAGCTGGCGCGCGCCCGTGATGCCCTTCGCGCGCGACGACTGCATCGCATCAGCGCCCGATCAGTCGATCCAGATAGAGCGCGGCCGGTATCAAATCGATCAAGGCGTGAAGCAGAATCGTCGCCACCAGGTTCCCTTTCGCCCGCACGAACACCCACCCGATGACCAGTCCACCCAGGATGCCGTTCGCCAACGCCAGCTGAACAGCCCGGACCGGATCGCCTGCGGATGCCCAGTCGGGATCGAGGTAGGCGTAGGGGAAGTGATAAAGGGCGAAGAGCAGCGAGGTCAGAAGGACGGCCCACAGCGAGGATCGGAACAGCGCGGTGAGGCGCGTCTGCAGTATTCCGCGGAAGAAGAACTCCTCCGTGAACGCTACCGTCCCTATCAAGACGATAAACGCCAGGACGAGCATTAGAGGCCCGCGCCCGGACTGGAAGAGCTCCACGAGCTCCGCACGTTGTGCTCGATTGAGTAGCTGGACGACCTGGAGGACCAGGCCGACGCCGACGGCGGTGGCGAGGCCGAGCTTGAGCCGGGACGGCGCGAGGCCCACCGATCCAACTGTAGACCAGAACGAGCGTCGTGTCCGTTTAGCAGAGCGCAGCCACCACAGGCCGAGCAGCGGCAAGATGACCAGCGTGACCCAGTGTGAGATCTCACCTTCCTGCCGCCACATCAGGTAGGCGAAGTACAGCGCATAATAGCTGAGGGCGAAGGTCGCCTCACGACGGGGCCTGATACCGAACCGTGTCTCCAACCGTGTCCCTAGTTTGCCGGCCGCTGGGGCCTGGTTCTTCCGCCGAGATACCTGAACAGTCCGAGAACGAAGTTGAGCCTCGGCACTCTTCTAAGATACGCCTCATACTCCTCACCGAGCTGCCTAGAGCAGAAACGCTCCTCGCTCACCGCCTGGAGGTAGAACAGCACGATGGCTGCACATCCGAAGGCTACAGTCAACAGGTTCTGCGAACGCAACGAGAAACCCAGCACGAGAAGGATGTAGCCCAGATATTGGGGATGCCTGACTATCGCGTACAGTCCACGGTCTACGACTGTCTCCGTGAAGAAAAAAGGCTTTCCTTTCTCTACCCGCCCGTGCTTCCTCAGCAAATAGAACGGCGGGAAAATGAAGACGATTGCAAGAATCAGTGCGGCTGCACCCAATGCAGAGAGGACTTCATCGTTCCCGCGTTCAACGAAATAGTCGCCGACGAAGAGAGCCAGTGTCGCAGCCATCGCTAGCCAGTCGAACGCCTGCGGCCTCTCTGATTCCCTCTCGCCAGCCATGCGCTTAGCTAGTCCTCCTCCCCCCACTTCTCGGCCTCGAAGCCCAGCAGCGTCACGTCTTCATCCTTCCAAGCATCCTCCGCCAACCCGGCCTTTCGGCACACCCCCGCCAGGAAATTCTCACTGTCCCATCCAAACCTCACAGCGACCTGAGGTAACAGCAGGCCCGAGTTGCGACCTTTCTTGATCATCAGTCCGTGCCGGCCGACCTCCACCTCTTGCGGCCGGATCGGCGTCATCGGCGTCAGCACGCTGATCTCTATTCGAATGTCAGTCAACTCATCAATCGTAACCGGCGAGAAGCGCGGGTCATCGGTGGCGGAGGCTATCGCCATGTACGCCACAGATTCGATCAGCGACCGCCGCGCGGGGCACTCGCCGCGGCAGCCGCGCAGGTCGCCCGACTGCCTGAGCGTGACGAACGTCGCACGTGGGACGAGCAGCGCCGGCGCGTCGGTCTGGCATTGCGGCTGCTTGCCCTCACTCAGGTAATCGTGAAGGGCCTGTCGTGCGAGTTGAAGCAGCGTCCGCTTATCCTCGGCGGAGATCTCCGGTGTCTTCACGAATCATCCCCGATGCATCTGACGTAGATGCGGGCACCCTTCATGGCCGCGAACCTGCCAGCCACGCCGTCTCTGTCGACGTGGTGATGGTATGCCCTCTCCTCGTTCACCTCCGTCGAGCTCCAGAGGAGAGCGATCGTTTCGAAGTATAGGTAGTTGCCGCGGAAATCGGCGCCGCCAGCCAGCAACGCGTCGAAGCCAGTCGAGCCGCCAACGGCCAGTTCTCTACCGGCGATCTCTTCACCGCCGAGGTGATCGAACAGCTGCGTCCACTCCGCATCCGACGGCAGATGCCAACCATCCGGGCAGATTCCCTGAGCCTCTTCTTCC
>JBDHHZ010000019.1:0-19734 GCA_039589115.1 Gemmatimonadota bacterium
TTGGAGATTGCGACGCAGGATGATGTTGCACGCCAGGCCGCTCGCTACGTCGACGCCGCCACGGTCGTCGAGATCGACGGCGAAAGAGCGAGCGGCATCATCGACCGCGTCCTCTACGTGACCGTCGATGCCCAGGGCGTCTGGCCGCGCCCAACGCCGGTACGCGAATCGGTGGACGAAGCGATCGTCGGGGTAACGATTGTCTACCTGACGCAGGCGGTGCCCGAGACGGTGGCACTGGCCTGGGAGAGTTACCTCGACGGCGCGCCGGCCATCCCGGCCACGGTGATCGATCCCGAGGTGTCGCGCTCGACCATCCTGACGGCGGGACAGCCGCGATTGCGCTGGGAGAACGAGTTACTGGAGAACCCGATCACCACGGTGTCGGCCGTGGCCGTCGAAGCGGTGGAGCTGCCGTTGCCGCTCGTCTCGATGCTGTTGTTCGGCGCGGCGGTCGTTCTATTCGTCCTCGGCACGCGCGGCTGGCAGCGAGCGACATCGTTCTCCGCGGCGCGCGTGGCCCTGGCGCTCGCCTTGATCGCCGGACCCCTGGCCCAGGTGGCCATCGCGTTGCCGGCGTCCGTCGGGTCGGTGCCTTCGGCGAACTCGGCCCGGCGCATACTGGCCAGCGTGCTGCCCAACGTCTATCGCGCCTTCGAGTTCCGTGACGAGGGCATGGCCTACGACCGGCTCGCCGTTGCTGTGACCGGCGCGACGCTGACCGACATCTATCTGGAGCATCGGCGCTCGCTCGAGATGGAAGAACGCGGCGGCGCCCGTGCCCGGGTGGACGCCGTTGAGGTAGTGGACGTACGGGAAGTGGAGCCGAGGGAGGATGGCGGATTCGATGCCGAGGCCACCTGGACCGTTGGTGGGACGGTCACCCACTTTGGGCACCGCCACTTCCGCCAGAACCGCTACGACACTCGCGTCGCCGTCGTGGCCGTCGACGGTGTCTGGAAGATCCGCTCGATCGAAGTGCTCGAGCAGGAGCGCATAAGATGATGTCACGAGATGCCGACCCGTCGAAGAAGGATGTCGTTGTGGTTGCCGGGATGATCGGATGAGTCCGCTTGGCGTGGCACGGACGCTGGCGGCAGGCATCTGTCTGACCTTGGGTGCGGCTCAACTCCTCACTTTTGGAAGACACACTGAAAACGTATGTTCAGCGAACCGCCAGGAATAGAAGAAAGGATGGCTTTGAGCCCGCTAGATATTTCGCTAGTGATCGCGAGCGCGGTCTGCCTCACGGTCGGCATCGTCCACGGGCTTGGAGCGGCGGCAGCTGCACGGGGGCAGATCTCTCACTTCGCTTACTACAGCTTCGTGACTTTGAGCACGCTGGGATACGGTGAGGTCACCCCCATCACACGACCCGCGCGCTCGCTGGCCGCGCTCGAGGCTATAGTAGGACAACTCTATCTGGCGATCCTGATCGCGCGACTGGTCAGCCAGCACTTGAGTTCCTCGAGCGACCCCGTTCCGGCATCGGCGGAAGCCGCACACTGACCCTCGGCTAGCGCCAACCTTCGCGCCCCGCACGGTATCCAACCAGGCAATAGTCCGCGTCGTGCCGACGCGGACCCAGTCACGCGCCCATCAATAGAGGACCGGCGACCCGATGAGGACTTTGAGATCCGTTGCCTGCCTCATGGTAGCCCTGGGGACAATCGGGCAGGCTTTCGCCCAAGACGCTCTGACCCGGGAGCAAGTACTGCAGGACCTGCAGTACCTCACAGCATTTCTCGAAGAAACGCATCCCGATCCCTACACGGCATTCGGCGGCGGTGACGAGTTCAGACTGAGGGCACAGGCGCTGGAGGACTCGGTACCGGATGAGGGACTCGGCGTCGAGGGCTTCTACAGGCTGTTGCGGCCCCTCTTTGCTCAACTCGGGGACGGCCACACCTACGTCTCCTCACCGCGCGGTACAGGTCCGTCGGGAGAACGAAGCTACCTTCCGCTGCGTTTCCGTGTCGCTACCGATGCCGTCTTCATCAGTGATGCGTGGGGGGAGTACGAAGCGCTCATCGGCATGCGCCTGGAGACCGTGCAAGGCCGGTCGCTGGAAGAACTGAGCCGTCTAGCCAGCGAGGTGTTTCCTACGGAAAACGAGTTCGGCGCCGGTCGACGCCTGGTGCGATTGCTGGCCTCCGATCGAGGTGCGTGGCAATTGCTCGGCGAGCAGTACGAAGGTCTAGCGCTGGGCCTCGTGGACGCGGACGACTCTCAGGTCGAGCGGCGTGTACCGTTCGCATTGAATAGTGACGAGTACAGTTCTTCAGCATGGCGAGGCGAGCGCTGGAGTGCGCTGCAGTCGAGCGATGCGCCTTTCTTCTGGCAGTTCATCGGAGATCGCCGGGTCGCGTATTTCCGCGTGAGGAGCATCGTCGGGCGCGAACCCTTCGAGGAATTGCGTTCCGTAGGGCGAAGCAATCTGCGGACACAGGTGGAGCGGTACTATCAGCGTTACCTGGGCGGATCACCACCCGAGTACGTCGATAGTGCGATCGCAGGAGTCCCTTCCCTCACCGAGGCTACGTACAAGCTGCTCGAAGAGATGAAAGATAGGGGGGCACGCTACCTGATCGTCGATCTGCGCGACAACGGCGGCGGCTGGAGCTCGATGCTGGTGCCGTTCTACTATTTGGTATTCGGCGATCGCTACTTCGAATACGAGTTCCCCATCTCCTTCGCCACCAGAGTATCGCCGGCCTACCTGTCGCTGATGGGCACAACGCTCGACGGGCTGAACCGGGAGCTCGATGCGAGTTACGAGATAGGGGACATGATCCTCTCAGAGCCGGATCGCGGAGAGGGACCGGCGAGCAGGCAGGCATATGTAGCCGAGCTGCAGCGCCAGGGTCACAGCCACGCCCGGTACCTGGCGGATTTGAACGGAGACGCCCTCTACACGCCCGAACTGGTAGTCTTGATCAACACGGGCACGTTCAGCGCTGCCTATCACTTCGAGTATCACCTCTGGCATCTCGGCGCTACGCTCGTCGGCGTGCCGTCAGCGCAGGCGGGGAACGCCTTCGTCGACGTCACCGAGTACGAGTTGCCGAACTCCGGCTTGCGGGGCTCGGTGGCGCGCACCCGGCAGATCATGTTCCCGGATGACCCGGAGCTCGCGCGAACGCTTACCCCTCACTTCCCGATGGTCTGGGAGGACTACAGGCGCTTCGACTTCGACGCCCATGCCGAAGTGCGTTATGCGCTGGACCTGATCGAGAGCGGGCGGGTCGGGAGTAGACGGGACGCAGGCCGCTAGGGCAACGTTCGCCAGACGCCGCACATCCAACGGATAGCTCCAGCCCAAGCGAAGGGCATCTGCCAATGAAGGCATACAGGTCTGCTGCGACCCTACTGCCAGGCCTCGCCGTTCTCCTCCTTGCGGGATCAGCCGTCAAGCCTACCCAGTCGCAATCCGATCGACTGCTCTTCATCAGCGATCGCGGTGGCGACTGGGACATCTATAGTATAGACGGTGACGGCGGGGACCTGCGTCAGCTGACGCGAGACAGCGGGCGGAACATGGGGCCGGCATGGTCTCCCGACGGCCAACGCATCGCATTCGCGTCGGAACGTGCGGGCAACACGGACATCTACATCATGGATGCCGACGGGTCGAACCTGCAGCGATTGACGGATCATCGTGCGCGGGACGGCGGTCCTGACTGGTCACCCGACGGAACGAAGATCGCGTTCACCTCAAGCAGAGACGCCAGGGTTGGCATCTACGTGATGAACGTGGATGGCAGCGATGTGAGATGTTTGACCGACCCGTCCTCGGAGAGCTGGAACCCCGATTGGTCGCCTGACGGAAGCAGGATCGCCTTCGAATCTCGGCTGGATGGCAACGCCGAGATCTTCGTCATGGATGCCGATGGCGGCAACCAGGTGCGGTTGACCGATCACACCGGAGATGACCAGCACCCGGACTGGTCTCCGGATGGCACTCGCATCGCCTTCAACTCCGCGAGACACGGCCGCGAGATTTCGTTCGACATCTATACGATGGCGGCGGACGGCAGCGATCTGCAGCGCATTACCAGCGAGCCGGGACTGGAGGAGTATCCGAAATGGTCGCCCGGTGGGAGCCGGATCGGCTTCACCGTTGGGAACGCGGCGGTCTTCGTGATGAATGCCGATGGCAGCAACCGGCGGAGGCTCACGGAGGACCACTTCTTCACGGCTGGATCCGTGTGGCGTCCCAGGCAATAGACTTCGGCGTCGCCTAGACCCTCGACAAGGAGATGATCATGAAGCGCACCTCGTTAGTCATCGTCGGGCTGCTGTGTGCAGCGGCGTTCATCTGGGGACCCGTCGCTCAGGGGCGCGCGGGCGCCGACGCTACCGTCAGCAGCCAGCCGACCAAGCTCGGCGTGCTGTGGACGAGCGGCGATCGCGATGTGGCCTTGAAGATGGTGTTCATGTACACGCTATACGCGAAGCAGCAGGGTTGGTGGGATGAGATCCAGCTGATCGTCTGGGGACCGTCGTCCAAGCTGCTGACCGAGGATGCGGAGCTGCAGCAGGAAGTGGGGAAGATGCAGGAGGCGGGCGTCGAGGTCGTCGCCTGCAAAGCCTGCGCGGACAGCTACGGCATCTCGGACCAGCTCGAGGCACTCGGCATCGAGGTGAAGTACGTGGGTGTGCAGCTGACGGAGATGTTGAAGGGCGATTGGGTGATGACAACGTTCTGAACGGCGAGGTGGCTCACTGATGGCTCGTGGGCAGCCTCGTGGTTCTGGAGATCTCGTCATCGATGATCGCGGCTAGCTCTTCGGCTTGACGCCAGACTGCATCGATTGCCTGGCCTTCGAGTGCCAGCTGCTCGCGCTCTGCGTTCTCGTTCACAGAGATCTCCAGAGCCAGGGAGCGTGCCGGGCCCAACTCGTAGAGCGGCGCTCGCTGGGCGGCCAGCTCACGCAGCAATTGCTGAGCCGAGCCGGCCGACTCGACCTGGCGAACGGCGTCGGCCAGTTCGTTGGGCGTCGCGCCGTCGATGTTCTGGTAGGCCAGGACGCGCCGCAGGACGTACTCCGCCGCCGGTCCGTCGAAGCGGTGGACTTTCTCGAGCGTCCAGGGATCGCACCTGCTGCACGGCATCCCGACGGCCAGCCCATGGTCCTCGCCGGGGAGGAGTATCAAGGCTCTGGACTTGAAGAAGAGGAGCTTGATCAGGACGCTGCGGCATTGGGGGCAGGGAGCTCGGCCGCTCCATGCGGTGCGACCGAACGTTCTCCAGCGCAGAATGTCCGTATAGCGATCGTCGTCATGACGGAAGTCGCCAGTGATCCCCGAGAGCCCCAGGTTGGCCCCGACGTAGGAAAGTGCGGCATAGGTCGCCGCTCCCACCCTGGACGACCGGCTCTGGTAGCGAGTGCGACGGCGCCGCAGCTCCCGGCCGTAGCGCCACCAGGCTTCCTCTCGTAGCTCCGTCTTTCCCACCCTGATGAGCTCGATTCCGTTTGCCTCGAGCAGGGCGACATTCTCCGTCTGGTAGAGCAGCCGGGCGCCGGATGTCGCGATGCGCTCCAGGTGGAAGAGGGTCGGGAGGCGGTCCTGCAGCAGCCAGAGGTTCCAGCCGTGGCAGTGGCCGCAGACGGTCCAGATGCGCCCGCGCTCCGGGTCGAAGGCGATGCGCACCTCGGGCCAGAGGTCGTCGGGCTCGCCGTCACCCTTGAACGGCTGGCCACAGAATAAGCAGTGCCCATACATGACATCTCTAAGATGTGGGGTCGCGATGTATTAGGGCAAGCATACGATGAGACCGAATGGGCGGGATGTCCGGCTACGTTCGAAAAACGAGAGGGGAGCTCCCCGGTTCGGGGCGCTCCCCTATTCTTGTCGACTTAGGCTAAGGCGTCAGCCGCGGTCACTCGTAGCGCAGCGCCTCCATCGGGTCGACGCCAGCCGCGCGCCGCGCTGGGATGTAGCTCGCCGCCACGGTTACTGCGAAGAGCAATGCAGCAACCGCCGCGAACGTCATGGGGTCGGTACTGCTGACGCCGAAGAGCAGCGCGCTCATCAGTCGGGTCAGGGCGAAGGCGCCGATGAGACCGATGACCACTCCGGCCGACGCGATCGCCAAGCCCTGGCGGACGACCATCCGGCCCACCTCGCCTTGCGTGGCACCCAGCGCCATGCGGACACCGATCTCTCGGGTTCGCTGGCTGACCACATAAGAGACCACTCCGTAGATTCCCACAGTTCCGAGTAGCAAGGCGACAGCTGCGGCGATGGTCAGCAGGAGCATTGTGAAGGCCGTTCGGGCGGTCGAGTCGGAAACGATCGCCGCCGTGGTCTGGACGTTGGCTATGGGGAGATGCGGGTCCAAAGACCAGATGGCCTGGCGTATCGGTGTCGCCAGGGTGGTAGGCGGCACAGCGGTGCGGATGGCGAAGCTCATCGTATTTGGAATCCAACCAGCCTCGTCGTCACCTCCCGGGCTGACCATCGGATAGTAGATCATCTCCGGCGCGTTGGCCTGCAACCCGTCATCTCGGACATCGCCGACGACGCCGACGATAGTCCACCACCGTGTCTCGTTCTCGTCTGGCAGGCCGGGCGCGACGCGCTTGCCGAGCGCACTTCCAACGGGCCAGAAGCGGCGCTCGAAGCCGCGGCTCACGACCACGGCGCCGGTGACTTCCTCGTGATCGCGTCGCTCGAAGGTTCTACCCGACTGCAAGGCGATTCCCATCGCTTCGAAGTATCCAGGTGCGGCCACGTTGGTGCGGATGACCGGTGGAATCTCGCCAGGCGCGACAGGGAAGTCTTCCACCGTCACGCCACTGTTGGAATCGGTGTCGGTCATCGGGAGATTGGTGATCGCTCCTGCGACCTCGACGCCCGGTAGCACCCGGATGGTTTCGAGCAGCCGCTGATGGAAGGCGGCGACGTCACGAGCGCCCGAGTACTCCGTCTCTGGTAACGAGAGCCTCAGCGTTAGAATCCCTTCGGCGTCGAAGCCGGGATCCACGTTGCGCAGCGACCAGAAGCTGCGGACCATCAGGCCCGAGCCGACCAGCAGCACGAGCGCCAGTGCCACCTGGGAGACGACGAGAAGGTTCCGCGCCTTGTGGGTCTGGCGTCCGCTAGAGCCGCCGCGTCCGCCTTCCTTGAGGGACGTGACCAGGTTCGGCCGGCCGTATCGCAGTATGGGCATCGCGCCGAACAAGAGGCCGGCAACGATCGAGATCGCTCCGGTGAAGATCAGAACGGTCCCGTGCAACCCCACTTCGTCGAGTCTTGGAATGTTGCCGGGGCTGAGGGTGACGAGAAGCTGTATGCCGGCGTAGGCGAGTCCAAGCCCGACGATGCCGCCGAGAATGGCCAGCGTGATGCTCTCCGCCAGGAAATAGCGTACCAGGTCGCCCCAACCCGCTCCGAGCGCGGTTCGCACCGCGACCTCTCTCTGGCGGCCTTCCGCCCGCACCAGGAACAGGTTGGCCACGTTGGCGCAGGCGATGAGCAGGACGAAGCCGACGGTGCCGAGTAGGATCCAGAGGATCTGCGCGACGTCGCCCACTTCGTCTTCATGCAGCGAATTCACCTGGGCGGCTATCTGGGCGTTCTCCATCAGCGCCGCCGTGAACTCGCCAGGATAGACTTCGGGCAGTTGGGGCAGTAACCGGTTCAGGTCAGCCTCGGCGGTCTCCAGAACAACGCCGGAACCGAGCCGCCCAATGGCGTAGCAGTTGAAGTTGGCCAAGCCGAGATCGGCGGGATCGATGCGGTGCGGAACCCAAAGCTGGGTCTCCTTGTCGGGAAAGCCAAAGCCTGCGGGCATGATCCCGATCACTTCGAGCGCCTCGCCGTCCAGCACGATCGTCCGGCCAACGATGCTCGGATCGGAGCCGAAGCGTCGCTTCCAGAACTCATCGCTCAGCACCACGATCGGGGCGCCTCCCAGCCGGTCATCTTCCTCGGTGAAAACTCGACCCAGTGCCGGCGGAACGGCGAGCACGCGGAACAGCGAGGAGCTCGCCGAAGCCGATTGCAGGCGGACCGGCTCGCCACCATCGATCAAGTTGAGAGTCAGGTTATCGTAGAGGCCGATACCCGCGAAGGTGCGGTTGAGCTCGCTGTAGAGCTTATATGTGGTCTCCGACTGATTGAACTCGGGAATACCGATCCCGGGCGCCGAGTGCCACAGTCCGACGAGCTGCTCGGAGTCGGGGTACGGCAATGGCCGAAGGATGACACCGTTGACCACGCTGAAGATGGCCGTGTTGGCCCCGATGCCGACCGCGAGAGTCAGCACCGATATTGCCGCGAAGGCCGGGCTGCGAAGCAGCCGTCGGCCGATATAGCGAAGTTCTTTGAATGAGGACTGCATCCAAGCCTCCGTTGATCAGAAGACGGATGGGGCTGTGGCCCCGACCAAGACGGTGTTGATCATCGCGTTGCGAAACGCCACTCGCTCCTCGAGGAAGGGCACGTGGGCCGAGTTCTCGAACCGGACCAGCTGTTTCCCGGCAGGAGCATCCAAGGTCGCCAGGTATTCCTCGACCAGCACGATTGGAGTCTTGTAGTCGTATTCCCCGGCGAAGAAGAAGACGGGTACCTCGATGCGTGGAACTTGGCCGATCATATCGAGGTCGTTCCAGAACGCTAGGTCGGTAAAGAGCGGCGCCGAACTGTAGAGCGCTTGCCAATCGTCTTCGTTGGCGAAGTCCTGCGCCGTGTACTCGGTGAGTGCTCCGGCTTCCTCGGCGAGCGTCTCGTACAGTGATAAGTCGTGAAGGTCACCATAGCCGAACACCTCGAGCCAGTCGAAAAGCTGTCCAGCTTGATCCCAGTTAACAGTGGAGTCGGTTTGGAAGGCGGCCAGCAGCGGAGTCAGATCATCGATGGCCTCTTGAACGCCATCATCTGTCGCCCTTGCCAGGGCGACCTGGAGGGCGACTCCGTAGCTGCGGACCAGATTGACCGCCTGTCCTATGCCGACATAAGCGTGGATCAGCTCGGGATAGTCTCTGGCGGTAATCGCGCCGAGGGTCGATCCCCAGGAGATGCCCATGAGGTAGACCCTCTCCACTCCGAACCGGGCTCTCATCATCGTCACGAGCTCGTGGGTATCCGAGAGCATCCGCTGGAACGTCAGCGATTGGGGGTCGATCCCTGCGCTGTACGATTTCCCGCAGCCTCGCTGGTCCCAGGTTACGACTGTGAAATGACGCTCCAAGCCCGAGAACGCGAATCTGGCATAGTGGATGGCGGGGCTTCCCGGGCCGCCGTGCAAGAAGATGAGGACGGGGTTGTCTACATCGTAGCCGCGGATCAGAAGCCACTGCTCAACGCCGCCCAGCGTCACGGGCTCCAGGGAGGCGATACCGTTCGGGCTGACGATCGCCTCGGTATAGCTGCCGTCGGGCGCTGGGTTGTCGGGCCCTCCGTGGACGTTCGGGTCGGACGGAGAAGTGGAGTCGCTGCATCCGCTGGTCGCCAGCAGAAGCATGGCGACGCCAGCGGCTGTGGCTACGGCGTATCTCGTGCGTTTCATGGCAGACCTCTCAGTAGGGGCTAGCGCTTTAGTTGTGCTTCTCGAGATAGTCGAGTAGCACGGCCGCCATCACCTTCGCGCCGACGATGATCGACTCCTCGTCGGCAACGAAGCCGGGACTGTGTGGCATGCCCACGTAGCCCAGCTGGCTGTTCGATACCCCTAGCCAGTACATGGCGCCGGGGATGTGCTGCTGGTAGCGGGCGAAGTCTTCGCTGAAGTAGGGCGTCACCTCGTTGACCTCGAGGAGTCCCTCCTGTCCTACGACCGAGCGGATCGTCTCGAGCGTACTGCGAACCAGCTCCGGGTCGTTGACCATGTCGGGTAGGGCCTGCTCCTCATAGCTGAGCTCGTACGAGACGCCGTCCCGTTGGACCGCCGCCAGGCCCTCCTCGATGCCGCGCCGCGCCCTGGCCCGCGCTTCGGGGCTGCCAGCCCGAACCATGCCCGCAACCACCCACTCGCCGGGCTCGGAGCCCGAGCGGGGCTGGCCCACCATGGCGCCGATGAAGTCGCCTGGAGCTACTTCCATTCCGGTGCTGACGGTGCTGATGGCACCGGCGTAGGCCCGGGCGGCGGCCTCCAGATCGCCGTCACCGCGGAACGTGACGACCACCTGATCCAGGCCGGGGAGCGACAGCCCTTCGACGCTCCCGATCTGGCCGACCTCGAGAGGAGCGGAATGGAACGCGAAGATCGCCTCGGGAGCGGGGTCCTCCAGCACACCGTCCTCGATCATGGCCTGAGCGCCCTGGATGTTCTCTTCGGCGGGCTGAAAGATGAACACTGCAGTCCCCGGCAGGTCATCGCGGATCGCCGTCAGCGCCTCGGCGATCCCCAGCGCCACGGTCGTATGGATGTCGTGACCACAGATGTGGCGGACGCCGGGCGTCTCGGACGCGAAGGGCACGGGATCCGGGGCGCCGGAATAGACGGCGTCCATATCAGCCCGGAAGGCGACCACGGATCCCGGCTGGCCGCCGCGAAGAACTCCAACTACGCCGTGTCCACCGATGCCCGAGCGCACCTCGAGCCCCAGATCACGCAACCTGGCAGCGACGATGCCGGCCGTGCGCTCCTCTTGACCGGAGACCTCCGGGTGCCTGTGGATGTCTCGACGAACGTCGATGAGCTCCTGCCGCACGCTCTCCAGCTGGCGGTTCATCCGTTCGATCGATGCCGGGTCCTGCGCCCGCGCCACGGCGCTGGTCGAGATGAGAAGAAGTGCTGCGGCGAGGAGACCTGTGCCCGGAGCGTACGGGGTGCTGACCATCGGCGTGTCCTCCTATGAGTCGTTTCTTCGCTTTCACGGGCGACAGTGGGCACTACGCTCGGCTGGATCGGCCGGTTTCGCAGCCGTCAGGCCTCGTCTTTACTCCGCGCACCGGCTGATGCAGATTGCACAGCGCTCAGCTCGAAACATCGGGTTTCGAGAAACGTAGAGCAGGTAGGCGAAGGATAAAGGGGGAGGATCAGGAGCCAATGATCAGACTACATGGGGTCGAGAAATCATACGACACAGGAGCGGGGCAGACGTTCGTGCTGCGCAACATCAGCGCCGAGGTAAGGGAGGGCGAATTCCTCACGGTGATGGGGCCATCGGGCGCAGGGAAGACGACGCTCCTCAACATCATCGCGATGTTCGATGGCAATTGGCGCGGGGAGTACTACTTATATGACAATGCCGTCCATGACCTCAACACCAAGAAGCGCAACGCGCTGAACAAGCAGTACATCGGTTTTGTCTTTCAGCAGTACCACCTGCTCGACGATCTTACCGTCGCAGAGAACCTGGACATTCCGCTCTCCTATCGTGACGTAAAGAGAACCGAGCGCCAGGGCATCGTGGCCGAGATACTCGACAGGTTCCAGATGGTGGCGAAGAAGGACCTCTTTCCCAGCCAGCTGTCCGGAGGACAGCAGCAGTTGGTGGCTGTAGCTCGCGCGATCGTCGCCGACCCGAAGCTGATTCTGGCCGACGAGCCCACAGGGAGCCTGCACTCGAGCCAGGGCGAGATGATCATGGAGACGCTGAAACAGCTCAACGAGCAGGGCACCACGATCATCCAGGTCACCCATAACGACCGGTGGGCGGACTACGGCAACCGGATCATGAACCTGCACGACGGCTGGATCGTCAAGAACCCGTAAAGCACGGCTCTTCTCTATGGCAGGCGAAGACGGAGCCGATTCGGCCGATTTGACCGACATCGTTCGGCGGATTCGGGCGAAAGCGACCCAGCTATCGGCCGCACCTTCCCGCCAGGGCGCGTAACTCCACAACAAATAACGGCTTAACCCTATCCGGCGTCTGGCACGTTGCCTGCATTAGCTGCGGCGCGTCCGGGCGGAAGCCACAGCCCTCACAGCACTTTTCAGATGGATGCCCGCAGTGACGGAAGAATATCGCGTACCGAAACGACCGATTCCCATCGAGCTCAAGCTCGCCTGGCAGCATCCCAAGCGGCTCTGCCTGTACGTCGCCGAGCACGCGGAGAAGCACACGGGCGGCGAGTACCCGAGCGATCTGATGAACGGAGTCGAGCGGTTCATCCCTGCGATCGACGGGGATGGGCGCCTCATGCTGTTCCAGCGGACGGAAGTGGTGGTCCTGAGCGTGAGTGCGGAGCACGAGAACGGGGCGGGGGAATCCGGGGGAGAGGATGTATTCACGGCCGTCGATGTCAAACTTGTCCTCGAGGATGACACGAGGGTTGCCGGCGCGATGGAGTATTTCCGGCCGCAGGGGCAGCGAAGGGTGCAGGACTACCTGAAGACCGCCGAGCAGTTCATCCCGGTACGGGAGGGCGAAAAGATCCACCTGGTGAACCGTGACAAGATAGTCTCGGTATCATTCGCCGATTCGTAAAGAGAGACCATGGCACAGATCGACAAGTTCATCGACATCCTGCTGAAGACTGAGGCGGAGATCCTCGAGGTGGCGCCGGGCGCCCAGATCATGCTGGGCGCGAACGGCGCGAGCCGCGCGGCGACGACGCAGACGGTATCGGTAGATCAAGTCGACCGGCTGCTGAAGGAGATCATGCCGGGAAGCGCCGGTGCGATGAGCGAAGGTCCAGAGGGGAAGCAGTTCGTGTACAATGCGCCGTCGGGCGCGGTCCGTGTGACTATCCCTCAGACGGATGAGTTACCGCGATTTCTGGTGAGCCCACTGGCGACCGCTGAAGCGGTGGCGTCCCCGGCCGAAGGTGGCGGTGACAGGGTCACCCCGGTGGATATAGAGGTTGCTGGGGGAGGTGTGACGGCCGAGGCCAGCGCGAGTGGCCGTGAGAGAATCGAGCGGCTCTTCATGAAGATGGTGGAGGAAGGGTGTTCGGATCTGCACTTGTCGACAGGGTCGCAGCCACTGTTCCGCAAGGCCGGCGACATCATCGCCCTGACGGAAGAAGCGCCGTTGACGGCCGAGGAGGCCCGGGAAGTACTGCTGTCGATCATCCCACCGCACAGGCTGGACGAGTTCGAGCGAGACCACGACACCGACTTCGCCTACGAGATACCCGATGTCGCGCGCTTCCGCTGCAATCTGTTCGTGGATCGGAAGGGGATGGGCGGAGTCTTTCGGGTGATCCCGGCGAATATCATGACGGTGGAGGACCTGGGGCTGTGGCCGGAGATCATCGAGCTCTGCAACCTGACCAAGGGACTGGTCGTCGTCACGGGTCCGACGGGGTCCGGGAAGTCGACGACGCTCGCGGCGCTGGTCAATCACATCAACAACAACCGAAGCGACCACATAGTAACGATCGAAGATCCCATCGAATTTGTCCATCCGAACAAGCGCTGCCTGATCAACCAGCGCGAGGTCGGCGTTCACACTAATGGCTTTAAGGTCGCCCTGCGCGCCGCGCTGCGCGAAGATCCCGACGTCGTTCTGGTCGGTGAGATGCGCGACTTGGAGACCGTGGCCATCGCCATCGAGACGGCGGAGACCGGCCATCTCGTCTTCGGCACCCTGCATACGAATACCGCGGCGTCAACCGTCGACCGCATCATCGATCAGTTTTCCGCCGACCGGCAAGGCCAGATCCGGACCATGTTATCGGAAAGCCTCAAGGGCGTGATCTCGCAGACGCTGGTCAAGACGACTGATGGTGGCCGAGCGGCTGCCCTGGAATTCCTCCGCGTCACACCGGCCGTGTCCAACCTGATCCGCGAGGGCAAGACCTACCAGATCCCCTCGGTGATGCAGACCGGGAGGTCGATCGGTATGCGGAGGCTCAACGACTCTCTGCTCGAGCTAGTGAAGAGCGGAAAGGTCACCCCCGAAGAGGCCTACTGGAAGTCGGTGGACAAGGCCGAGTTGGAAGCGCTGTTCTCACGAAACGGGTTCACCCTATCGCAGAAGTAGGCCCCACCGACCACCGGCTACCGAATCATCATTCCGGCGTCAGCGCCGTCACAGGATCAAGGCGCGCCACCCGACTCGCCGGGACGAAGCTCGCCAGAAGCCCTGTGAGAGCGAGGATCAGTGCGACACCTCCGAAGACGGTGGGGTCGCGAGCATCGACCTCGTAGAGTAGAAGGGTCAGCGGGTCGGCTGCCAAGGCGGCGAGCGCGATCCCTATGACGAGACCTACTCCCAGCTGGACCAACCCACGTTTCATCACAAGGCGAACGAGGCCGGCACCCTGGGCCCCCAACGCCATGCGGATGCCCATCTCCTGAGTTCGCCGGCTGACGGAGAACGACATCACACCGTAGAGGCCGATGGCCGCGAGGAAAAGTCCCACGAACCCGAAGACCATGAACAGGCTACCGAACACCCAGTAGAACCAGGTCTCCTGTGCGATTACACCATTCATGGACAATACATCGTAGATCGGCAGGTTCGAGTCGAGAGACTCGACCGCTTCTCGTACGTCGGGCGTGATCGTCATTGGCGATCCACGAGTACGGATCGCGATGCTCACGAACGTTCCCACACCGCTCTGAGCGATAGGGATATAGAAGCCGGCCGGGCTTTCGTCCGGATTGCCGATCCCCTCCATCAGCATGTCGGGTACGACGCCGACGATCGTGAGCCAATGGGCCGCCGTGTCCCGCTGGCCCATCCGGATCCGCCGGCCCAGGGGTTCATCTTCGGGGAAGAAGCTGCGCACGAACGACTCGTTGACGACGGCGACCGGCAGGCTGCCAGTCAGATCCATGGAGTTGAACGACCGCCCCTGCAGAACCGGGGTGTCGAAGGTCTCGAAGTAGCCGGGCGTGACGATGCCCTCGCGTGCCGTGGGGAACTCCTCGTCCGAGCCGTAGGACTCGCCCTCGAGCTCGAATACCCTGGACCCGTTGCCGGATGCGGGAAGGCCATCCGACAGCGTCGCCGCCTCGGCTCCGGGGATCTGGGACAGCCGCGGCAGCAGCTGGTCGTAGAATCGTATGTGACTGGCGGTATCGGCGTATTCCTCCGCCGGCAGTCTGAGTCGCGCCGTGAAGATGCTCTCGGTGGCGAACGGTAGATCCTGGACTCTCAGCTGAATGACGCTCTTGATCATCAGGCCGGCGACGATCAGCAGGCCGCATGACAGCGCCACCTCCGCTACCACGAGTCCAGTGCTGAACTTGCCGAGACGGTGGCCCGACGATCCCCGCGTCTCATCCTTCAGGGTCTCGCTGATGTTGCTGCCGGTGGCGCGAAAGGCGGGCACCAGCCCCGAGACCACTCCCGAGAGCAGAATCATGGCGACGACGAACAGGACCACCCGGTGATCGAGATCGAACGTTATCCAAAACGGCGGTGGCTCGGAGGCGACAGCCATGTTGAACCACTTCAGTCCCTGGAGGCCGAGGAGGAACCCTAGTGCACCGCCGGTGACCGAAAGCAACGCCACCTCAGTCATGAGCTGCGAGATCACGCGCCCACGACTCGCGCCCAACGCGGTTCTCACCGCCACTTCCTTGGCACGCACGGAGGCTCGGGCCAGCAGCAGGTTGCCGACGTTCGCGCAGGCGACCAGAAGAACCGCGATGACCGCGCCCAGCATCGTCATGAAGATGCCGTAGGCCTCACCTCCCAAGAGCAGCTCGGTGAAGGTGAGGACGGTCGCACCGACCCCTTCATTGGTCTCCGGGTACTCCTGCTCCAGCCGGCCGGCGATTGTGGCGGTCTGCACAAGTGCTTCGTCCAGCGACACGTGGTCCCTCAGCCTACCGATCACCAGGTACGCCGGACCTTCGCCGCGCAGACTGGCAGATGGGTCTATTTCCAGCGGTACCCAGAGCTGTTCTCTGTCGGGGAAGAGGAAACCCTCCGGTGCCACGCCGACGATAGTGCGCATCTCTCCGTTGGCGCGCACCGTTTGGCCGATCACGTCGGGTGAACCGTCGAATCGCTCTTGCCAGACATCGTAGCCGATGACGATGACCGGCTCGGCGCCCGGGCGGTCCTCTCCTTCTCGGAAACTGCGTCCGAGGATCGGTTGCACCCTCAAGATCTCGAAGAGGCCGGCGGTCGCGTACGCTCCGGTGAATCGCTCGGGGCGCCCTTCGCTTCCCGCCAAGTTGACGGTGCGAATACTCATCGCGAACACGTCCTCGAACACCGTCTGCTGTTCCCGCAAGTCGACGTAGTCATGAACGCCGATGTTCAGGAACCGGATGTTGCGCGCCGGGTCCGTCCAACCGACCGCCACCAAACGGTCTGCGTCCTCGAAGGGAAGTCCCTTGTAGAGGGCCCCATTCACGATGGAGAAGACCGTTGTGGTGAGTCCGATTCCCAGACCGAAAGTGAGAATGACCGTTAGGGAGAGGCCCGGATGTTTGAGTAGCATCCGCGCGGCGAAGGCGAGATCTCGACGCAGGTGGTTGATCATGTTTATGCCCGGTTCTCGGCCGGGGTTCAGTCGCACACCGACACTACGGCCTCATTGACCGCCTGGTTTCCGGCCGTCCGCAGGGGTAGCTTAACATCTTCGACGCGCCTTCTGTCCTGTAATTGAAGGGAGGCAGACGGTGCCCGCCTGATGCATCCTTATTGGCCCGGGATGCATCCTTATTAGTAGAGAACCGGAGCTTATGAACGAGAAACCCTCGCGGTTTGGGTTATTCCTGGCGGAGCTGAAGCGGCGCCACGTCTGGCGCGCTGCGATCGCCTACGCAGCGGTGGCGTTCGTGTTGCTGCAGCTCGGCGAGATCGTGCTGCCGGCGTTTGGAGCGCCGGAGTGGGGCCTGCGTCTGCTGGTCGTAGTAACCTTGCTGGGCTTTCCCATCGCGGTGGTGTTGGCCTGGATCTACGAGATCACCCCACAGGGTATCCGCAGGACGGCCAGCCTGGAGACGGGGCCTGGGCGGCGCGACCGCCCGGGTAGCCTTTTCCCCCGCGTCGCCTTCTTGGGCCTCACCGTGGTCACGGTCGTCGCCGTTGGCTGGTGGCTGATGAACTCGGCCATGCTTGAGGAGTCCGTGGGGGCGGACCCGACCACCAGCGCTCCGGTCGTCGGGCTGGCCCTGGATGCGAGCGCTCCTATCCGCTCCCTGGCGGTGCTGCCGTTCGAGAACTTCTCGGAGGATGGGGAGCCGGACTACTTCTCGGCCGGGATGCATGAGGCGGTAGTTTCCCAGCTCAGCCGGCTGACGGCGCTTCGTGTGGTCTCCCGGACCTCGGTGATGCAGTACGCCGGCGCGACCAAGTCGATCCCACAGATATCACAAGAGCTGGGCGTCGAGGGTGTGGTGGAGGGGTCTGTGCTGAGGGCCGGCGACCGGGTGCGGATTACGGTGCAGCTGATCCACGGGCCGAGCGACACGCACGTGTGGTCGAACAACTACGAGCGAGACTTCGCCGATGTCATTGCTCTGCAGAGCGAAGTGGCACAGGCCATCGCAGGAGAGATTCAGGCTGAGCTGACGCCGGAAGAGGAAACGCGGCTCGCCTCGGTGACGCCGATCAACCCCGAGGCGCACGAGGCGTATCTACGTGGCCGCTTCGAGCAGTCGAAGGGGACGCCCGAGGGATTCCGGCAAGCCGTCGGCTACTACGAGGAGGCGGTGGAGAGGGACTCGAGCTATGCCGATGCCTATACCGGTCTGGCCGGCTCTCAGCTGCTGCTCCAGATGAGCGAGTCGGACAGCATGGATGTGCATCCCGCCGTGGCGGAAGCCGTACATCGAGCGCTGGAGCTGGACGAGCATTCCGACGAGGCCCGGGCGATCCTGTCCGAGCTCGATCGCTACGTCGTAGTCGTCGCCGATTCGCTGAGCGAAAGTGTCAGAATCACCGTTCCCGATCTCGACTCGCTGAGCATCCCGAGCGAGGACTGGGTCTTATCGTTCACCGATTTCGGTCAGCAGGTGCAGAGGCTCACCCTGGAGCGGGAGGCGGAGGCGCAGGGTGCGCAGCGGCTGGAGCGGCAGGCCGGCGCCGCACGACGCATGGTGGCGATGGGCGATTATGAACGAGCGGAACAGATATTGAGACAGGTGTTGGAGCGTGACCCATCGCTGGCAGAGGCGTGGGATGCCCTCGAGCACCTAGCTGTGGTTCGTGGCGACTTCGAGGGCGTCGCTCAGCTGCGTCGTGAACGTGCGGAGGGCAAGCGCGCCGATGCGGATGACCTCTCGTCTATTGCACTTCTGGAGCAGGCGGTGACGGAGCGGGGCGCGGAAGGCTACTGGGGCTGGCGGCTCCAGGAGCTCGATGAGCGTGCGGAAGGCGGCGAGCAGGTGTCGCAGGTTGATTATGCCGCCGCCTATGTCGGGCTGGACCGGCGCGAAGAAGCGTTGCAGAGCCTGGAACAGGCCTACGAGCTCCGCGATCGCAAGGTCTTCTCGCTGGCCAGAGATCCCACCTGGGATCCGCTTCGCGGCGAACCTCGCTTTCGGGAGTTGCTGACGAAGGTCCGGCGCGTGCCGGCACCCCGTGAGGGAGTTAGGGAGCGCTAGTAGAGTTGGGGAGCAATAGAGCAAGGGAGACTTCGAGGTAAGAGCCACTCCTAACCTCGCAGTCTCCCTTGCTCAAATACTCCCTAACTCAATCAGGGCTCCCGAGCTCTACTAGCCCTAGCCAGCTTCCTCTTCTTGCTCCTGGTAGACAGCCGCCGCTGAGATGATGCGCTCGAGCGACTCGCGCAGCGCTGCCTTCGTCTCGTGGATCCGGGCGCTGTCGCCATTCGTTCGTGAGCTGTAGAGCTTGCGGATCAGCAACACCATGTTGTCGATCTCGGCGCGGAGATTCCTGTTGGCGCGCCTGTGCAGCAGCGAGCCGGTGGTACGCCACCCTCCGACGTAGATCAGCAGGGCGCCGAACGCGATTACGAGCACGAGGGCCGGTGGGTTGCCGAACGGGTAGATTGCCAGGCCGACGATCACTATCCCGGCCAGGGCGAGGATCTTGTCGAGCACAGAGCGTGAGATCACAGACGACATCATCGTTCCTTTCCCTAGCTCTAGCGGGGGATTCGCGGGCGGGCAGGGATGCGGCTAGCGTCCCGAGTACCAATATACGCACCTTTTGGGCGGTTGTTCCACGGTTCTTGCAGATTCCTGACAAACCCCTCACGGAGCTCTGACGTGGCCGCCTCCGGACCCTGTTAGGTTACATACATGGGCGTTGAGAGGGAAGTGGGGGCTGGCTGGGCGGGGTTGCTCCGTTTCGGAGGCCGAGGTTAGGCTCCCCAGCGGAGTCTATCCAGACGGGTGAGCGGATCTATGCTGAGGCGACCTTTCACACAAGGCGCACGGGCGCGTTTCGTTGTCGTCCTGCTTCTGTTGACGCTGGCGTTGACGGCGGTGCTGGCGTACGAGGCGCAGACGGCGGCGCGTTCGCACGAGGCGGCGGCGACGAGTGCGCTGCGAGACCACGCGGCGTTCGTCGCCTGGCGGTACTCCGACCATGCCGTCAGCAAGCTGGACCACAAGGTCGTCACTCCAGGATTGCTGTACGTATTGACGCCGGATGGAGCGGAGTCGGATCTGCCTTCCTTCATTCGCTACGTGTTCCATCAGGATCTTGCCAGCGGGGAGCTGACCGTAGAAGCGGGCGAGCCGCCGCCGGACGCCGTCAGGGCATGGGCGCGGGATACACTGCTCGTGGCGACGCGGGTCGGTTACGATGCCGAATGGGATCATGCTGTCGTGGCGGGTGCGCCCGACGGACGCAGCCACGTCCTCATCTATGCGGTCGAATACGACGAAGACAGCGTCCCGCGGGCCGTGCGGGGCTTCGAGGCCAACCCCGAGAAGGTCCCCTACGCGCTCGACCT
>JBDHHZ010000020.1:0-24374 GCA_039589115.1 Gemmatimonadota bacterium
GAATCGAGTTCGGTACCCGGTACGCGCTGTCGCTCACAGCGCTGAATGTGGTCTTGCTCGCAGCGATCCTCTTCTGGTTGGACAGGAGTCGGATCATCCTGGGCGGTGCCTGGCGGCAGGTTCGCCCTCAACAAGCTCGGTAACGCGGACAGCTCATGGCGATCGGGGTAGTCAAAGTCGAACGGCCGGAAGTCGGTGCGTCGTATCTGCGCGCGACGCTCAAAGGTATGGCGCTGACGTTCAAGCACCTCGTCAGGCCGGTCACGGTGGCTCAGCAATACCCCGAGGAGAAGTGGGAGCTGGCGCCAAGGATGCGGGGCACCCACCGGATGGCGGTGCACGAGGACGGGCGAGCCAAGTGCGTGGCCTGTGGCCTCTGCCCGACCGTCTGTCCGTCGAATTGTATCAAGTTGATACCCGCGGAGGATGAGAACGGCGAGCGTTATGCGGCGGTCTACGAGATCGACGAGTTCCGCTGCATCTTCTGCGGATATTGCCAGGAAGTCTGTCCGGTAGAAGCCATACACCTGGGAGTCCACTTCGAAGCCGCCGAGTACAGCCGCGAGAGGTTCGTGTACGATCTCGAGCGCCTGTGCCAGCAGGACCATCCCTTCACCCAGCTGTGGGATCCCGAAGATCCCGCTTCGGAGTAAGGGGGGCACGGTGTTCGACGGTGGAACTGTAGGCCGATTATGGATCTGAGTCAGCTGGTCTTCTATCTGTTTGCGGGGGTTGCCGTGGCGAGCAGCCTGCTGATGGTCACGCGCAGCAACGCGGTATACAGCGCCATGTTCCTGGTGCTGACGCTGTTCGCCGTGGCCGCGATCTTCGTGCTGCTGGACGCCCACTTCCTAGCCGCCCTTCAGATTGTGATCTATGCGGGCGCCATTCTCGTGCTGTTCCTGTTCGTCATCATGCTGCTCAACCTGGGGCACGACATCGATCCCGATATCCGGGGCCGATTCTGGTGGGCGATCGGTGGCGGCCTGGGACTCGTGTTGTTCGCCGAACTGTTCGTGCTGATACGTGGCGTTCCGGAAAGTACGGGTCCTGACCTGCTGACCCCGCTGCTCGAGTCACAGGGAGCGGTCGCTGCGGTAGCGGAGCCGCTATTCCGCAACTACGTGGTGGCGGTGGAGGTCACCGGTCTGCTGTTGCTGGTCGCGATGGTGGGTGCCGTCGTCCTAGCCAAGCGGAAAGTCTAGCGTATGCTGTTCGAATCACTCGTTCTGAGCGCGGTGCTGTTTTCGATCGGAGTCGTCGGAGTCTTACTGCGCCGCAACGCCATAGTCATGTTCATGTGCATCGAGTTGATGTTGAATGCAGTGAACCTGTCCTTCGTGGCGGCCTCCAAGCACGCGGGAATCGAAGGACAGATATTCGTGATCTTCGTGATGACCGTGGCGGCCGCCGAGGCAGCGGTCGGCCTGGCGATAATCATATCGATCTTCCGCCACTACGAGTCCGTTGACGTACGGAACTTCAGGTTGCTGAGATGGTAGGAGCTCCAATCCTATATCTGATCCTGCCGCTGGTTCAGGAGGTGGCGTCACACGAACCGACGTTCGTGCCGTTCCTGCCCTCCTGGATAGTCCTCCTGCCATTCATCGGGTTCGTGATCAACGGAGCCGTGGCCTATCTGGCGCCCGGGCGGCGGCAGCTGGTCAGCTTCGTGGGTCCCGGTGTACTGGGGCTGTCGTTCGTGTTGGCCGCCATCAATCTGTTTCTGATCGCCGGCGTTCACGATGCGGAACCCGTGATACGGAGCTACTGGACCTGGATCGAGGTAGGTAATCTTCGCATCGACGCGGCCCTGCAACTCGACCAGCTGTCCATCATCATGGCGCTGGTCGTGACCTGCGTCAGCTTCATCATACACATCTACAGCATCGGCTACATGGGCGAAGACCCAGGGTACGCGCGCTACTTCGCCTACCTGAACCTCTTCGTCTTCTTCATGCTGGTGCTGGTGCTGGCAGCGAACTTCGCGCTGATGTTCGTCGGTTGGGAAGGAGTCGGTCTGTGCTCCTACCTGCTGATCGGTTTCTGGTTCACACAGCCGGCGAAGGCGGAGGCGGGTCAGAAGGCGTTCATAGTCAACCGGATCGGCGACTTCGGGTTCCTGCTGGCGATGTTGGCGATGTTTGCCTATCTGGGGACGCTCGATTTCCAGAGCGTCTTCGAGATTGCGCCGCGCGGCCTGGAGTACGGTGGTGCTGCGGTCACGCTGATAACGCTGTTCCTGTTCTTGGGCTGCACGGGGAAATCGGCCCAGATACCGCTCTATGTGTGGTTGCCCGACGCCATGCACGGGCCGACGCCCGTGTCGGCGTTGATCCACGCCGCGACGATGGTGACGGCGGGCGTCTATCTGGTCGCGCGCGCCGGGGTGCTGTTCGCGCTGGCGCCGCTGAGCATGAACGTCGTCGCGATCGTAGGTGGCGTGACGGCGCTGTTTGCCGGGACGATCGCGATCCAGCAATTCGATATCAAGCGAGTCATCGCCTACAGCACGATATCGCAGCTGGGCTACATGTTCCTGGCCGTTGGGGTAGGTGCCTACACGGCGGGCATCTTCCACCTCGCCACGCACGCGTTCTTCAAGGCGCTGTTGTTCATGGCCTCGGGAGCGGTCATCCACTCGATGCATCACGCGCTCGAGCATGCGGGCCAGCCGGCCGGCGAGGACACGACTCAGGACATGCGGAACATGGGTGCCCTGAAGTCGGTCATGCCGACCACGTTCAAGACCGCCTGGGTCGGCGCGCTGGCGCTGGCCGGTGTCTTCCCGCTCGCCGGTTTCTTCTCGAAAGACGAGATCATCTGGTCGGTCGGCGCTCGCGGGCAGACCGTGCTCTGGGTGGTCGCGATCATCACGGCTCTGTTGACGGCGGGATACATCACGCGCTGGCTGGTGATGGTCTTCCACGGTCAGAATCGGACCGGTGAGAAGGCTCGGGGCTATCTGCACGAGGCGGCCCCGGTGATGGTCGGTGCCCTGGTCGCCCTGGCCGTCGGTTCTGTGGTGACGGGATGGGTGAACATCCCGGAGGCGTTGCCGCTGTTGCCGGAGTTCACCTGGCTGCACCAGTTCTTGCATCCGAGCTTCCAGGCGGCGGAGCACATCATCGTCGAGCATGTCGGCGAAGCCGCACACGTTTCAGCGATAGGTGGTGGTGAAGGGACGTGGGCGCTGATCTCGACGGCGGCGGCGATCGTGGTCGTGCTGCTCGTGTTCCAGGCCTTGAAAGGGAAGAAGTACTTGCCCGTGGGCGAGGCGAAGGAGCCGGCGGGAATCTGGAGTCTCCTGTACCACAAATACTACATAGACGAGCTGTACGACCTGGTGATCGTGCGGCCGTTCAAGTGGCTGTGCGTGTTCAGCTGGCGAGTGATCGATCAAGGACTGATCGATGGCGCCATGGTCAACGGCGTAGCCTACACGACCCGCTTCGGCGGCTGGGTGATCAGTCGCTTCCAGACGGGATACGTGGGGACCTACGTGCTGATCATCGTCGTAGGCGTTCTGATCATCCTCGGAGCCGTGGCGCTATAGGGAATGGGGCTGATGTCGAGTTTTTATAGCACTCATTGGATCATAACCTTCCTGGTCTTCTTCCCGGCGGCCGCGGGGTTGTATTGCCTCTTCGTCCCTAAGGAGCGCCTGCGCCTCTGGGCCTTCGCTGCCGGGATGATCGAGTTCCTCGTCTCGCTGCCGCTGTTCTGGACGTTCGAAATCGGGCGGGTCGACTGGCAGAATTACGTGTCGATCCCCTGGATCCCCGATTGGGGGATCTCCTACGCGCTTGGAGTCGACGGGATCTCGCTGCTGCTCATCCTGCTGACGACGTTCCTGCTGCCCATCTCGGTGATGGTCTCGTGGGATCAGATAAGAGAGAAGGAGCGCGCCTATTACGCGATGCTCCTGCTGCTCGTCACCGGCATACTGGGTGTGTTCGTGGCGCTCGATCTGTTCCTCTTCTACATCTTTTGGGAGATCACGCTCGTCCCCATGTACTTCCTGATCGGGGTATGGGGACACGAGCGCCGAATCTACGCGGCGGTCAAGTTCTTCCTGTTCACGGCGTTCGGCTCGCTGCTGATGCTCGTGGCCATCGTCGTTCTCTTCCGGATGCATGTGGACCAGTTCGGGGTGCCGAGCCTGGCTTATGCGGACCTCATGCGCATCGCGATCCCAATGTCGATGCAGTACTGGATGTTCGCGGCCTTCGCTTTGGCATTCGCGATCAAGGTGCCGATGTTCCCGTTCCACACGTGGCTGCCCGACGCGCACGTAGAGGCGCCGACGGCGGGCTCGGTGATCCTGGCGGCCGTGCTCCTGAAGATGGGAGTCTATGGCTTCCTGCGGTTCGCGATCCCGCTCTTCCCGAAAGTGGCGCTGGACCGGACGGTCCTGATGGTCATGATGTTCCTGGCGCTGATGGGGATCATCTACACGGCATGGGTGGCCGCCGTTCAGCCGAACATCAAGAAACTGATCGCCTACACGTCGGTGGCACATCTGGGATTCATCATGGTGGGCACGTTCGCTCTGACCGGGCAGTCGGTGACGGGCGGTGTGCTGCAGATGGTGAACCACGGGTTCTCGACGGGCGCTCTGTTCATCCTGGCGGGCTTCCTTTACAACCGGCGCCACAGCTACGAGATCGCCGATTACGGAGGCTTGGCCAAGGTCATTCCCGTGTATTGCGGTTGTCTGGTGGTCGTGGGGTTGTCTTCCATCGGGCTGCCGGGCTTGAACGGGTTCGTCGGCGAGTTCCTCATACTGGTCGGTTCGTTCGGGCGCCATCCGTGGGTGACGCTGCTGGCGACGACGGGCGTCGTGTTCGCCGCCTACTACATGCTGCCGATGATCCGGCGAGTAGTGTGGAACGAGGTGACGATTGAAGAGAATCGCAAGCTGCTTGACCTGTCGCGCCTCGAGATGGCGATCATCGTGCCGCTGCTGTTGATGATCGTCCTGATGGGCGTATATCCCAAGCCGTTCATAGATAGAGTCGCCGCTTCGGCGGAGTCGCTCAGTGAACGGATCGTGTTGGCCGCCGAGCAGGACGCCGGTGGCCCGGCTCGGAACGTAGCTTCTACCGGCCCCTCGCGGAGCCGGCCAGCAACGCGGTGAGTGCGGCGATGCAGATAGATTTCTCGACCCATCTAGACTACCTGTGGGCTCTGCTGCCGGAGGCGGTCCTCTCGGCGGGGGCGCTCTTGCTGTTGATGTACGACGGCTTCAGGCGCAAGGACACGAGCGACGTGCGGTCGGTAGGCTGGGGCAGCGTGGCCGTCATCGCGCTGGCCGTGCTGGCCAATGTCTGGCTGATGGGAGTCGAGGAAGTCGGGCGGACCGGAATGGTCGCCATCGATGGCTACCGTATCTTCACGAACTTCCTGTTCCTGGGCGCGGCAGCGCTGGTCGTCTTCATCTCTTTCGACTACACCGTTCGCGAGGGTCTGACGCAAGGCGAGTACTACGCACTGTTGCTGTTCGCGGTGGTCGGGATGATGCTGCTGGCGGGGAGCCGAGACCTGATCCTCATCTTCCTGGGCTTCGAGCTGATGTCGCTGGCGGTCTACGTGTTGGTGGGTTTCAACCGCCGCGATCCGAAGTCTGCGGAAGCGGCTCTCAAGTACTTCTTGCTGGGGGCTTTCTCGAGCGCCTTCCTGCTCTACGGGATGGCCATGCTGTTTGGGGTGAGCGGGACCACCAACCTCGGCCTGATGCCGGGGCTGCTCGGCTCGGAGAATCTCGGCCTGGCGGCGATTGCCGGGATCGCGCTGCTGGCGATCGGGTTCGGCTTCAAGGTGTCCGCCGTCCCGTTCCACGTCTGGACGCCGGATGCGTATGAGGGTGCGCCGACTCCGGTCACGGCGTTTCTGGCCGCGGCGATCAAGGCATCGGCGTTCGCCGCGTTCATTCGGATCTTCGTAGTGGCGCTGGGCGATCAGCACGAATACTGGGCACGGCTCGTCTGGGTGCTTGCCGTATTGACGATGGTCGTTCCCAATCTGATCGCGCTGGTGCAGGACAACATCAAGCGACTGCTCGCCTATTCCTCCATCGCGCATGCCGGCTACCTGCTGGTCGCGTTGATCGCGGCGAACGAGTCGGGCATGGCTTCGTTCCTGTTCTATCTCGTCGCCTACACGGCGATGATCGTAGGGGCGTTCGCGATCGTTCTGGTGGTGGCCGGGCAAGGAGACCAACGCCAGCGGCTGTCCGACTATGCCGGTCTGGGCTGGAGCCATCCGTGGGCGGCTGCTGTACTCTCGATCTTCCTATTATCCCTGGCGGGCTTACCGCCGACCGGCGGGTTCGTAGGGAAGTTCTTCATCCTCAGGGCGGCGGTCGAGGCGGGTTACGTCGACCTCGCGATCGTACTCGTCATCACCACGCTGATCTCGTACTGGTACTACTTGCGTGTTATCGTCACCATGTACATGAAGCCGACGGTGACGCCGATCGGGAAAATGGCGTGGGGCGGAGCGCTGCGGGCGGCGCTGGTGGTCTGTGCGATCGTAACGATCTATCTGGGGATCCTTCCATCTTGGCCGCTACTGAAGGCGCAGCAGAGCGTGGAAGGGCTGGCGCCGGTTGCGGAGCAGGTTGCCGAATCCAGCCCCATGGTGCGGCGCTAGACTGGTTCCCGACAAGCCTGGGAGTAGTGTGGTATGCTAACCCCGCAGGAGGGTGAGAGATGACGCGGGTGAGCGATCACATCTTTCGCGAGTACGACGTCAGGGGTGTCGTCGGCGAGGATCTGACGCCCGAATCGGCGACGCAGGTCGGGCGGGCCTTCGGGAGCCAGCTTCGAGAGGATCTGCGGCAGGCAGGGCCGTCGGTGGCCTTGGGATACGACAACCGTCTCAGCTCGGAGGAGCTGGCGGCGGCATTCGCCGATGGCCTGCGGGCATCCGGCGCACGCGTCATTCACGTCGGCATGGTCCCGACGCCCGCTCTCTATTTCGGGGTCCACCACTATTCTACGGACGCCGGAATACAGGTCACCGGCTCGCATAACCCGCCCGAGTACAACGGGTTCAAGATGCTCACGGCGGGAGGGCCGTTCTACGGCGCCTCGATCCAGAAGCTCCGCCAGCGGATAGAGGTCCAGGACTTCGCTGAGGGTCGAGGAGACGCGGAGGCGCGGCCGGTCCTCGATGACTACATCACGGATGTAGCCTCCCGCTTCAGCTTGGAGCGGCCGGTCAGCGTCGCGATCGACTGCGGAAACGGCGCCGGCAGCCTGGCCGCCGTGCCGATCTTGGAGCGGATCGGCGCGCGAGTCGACGCGCTCTATTGCGCCACGGACGGTACGTTCCCCAACCATCATCCCGACCCGACCGTCGATGAGAACCTCGCGGACCTCATCCAGCGAGTCGAGTCGACGGACGCGGAGCTCGGCATAGCATTCGACGGCGATGCCGACCGCATCGGCGCGGTGGATGAGAATGGGAAGATCGTGCGCGGTGACTACCTGCTGCTGATCTATTCGCTAGATGCTCTGCGCCGGCAGGCGGGTGAGCAGGTCATCTTCGATGTGAAATGCTCGCAGGTGCTGGAGGATGCCATCGCGGCAGCCGGCGGCCGGCCGATAATGTGGAAGACGGGCCACTCGTTGATCAAAGAGAAGATGCGGGAGACCGGGGCCCGGATAGCCGGCGAGATGAGCGGCCACATGTTCTTCGCTGACGACTACTACGGCTATGACGATGCGCTCTACTCGGCATGCCGTCTGATCGACGTGGTCGCACGCTCCGGTGGTCCCCTGTCCGGCCTGCTGGAGGGCGTCCCACTTCTGGCCTCGACGCCGGAGATCAGAGTCGAGTGTGGCGACGATGTGAAGTTCGAGCTGGTGGCCGCCGCGGTGGCGCACTTCAAGAAACACTATGACGTCATCGACGTCGACGGTGCCCGCATACAGTTCGAAGATGGCTGGGCTTTGATCCGGGCGAGCAATACGCAACCCATCCTGGTATTGCGCTTCGAAGCGGTAAGCGAGCAGCGGCTAGAGGTGATTCGCGAGGAAGTGAGCGCCTGGTTGCATGAGCGAGGTCTGGCGCTCTAGCCGTTACGGGCGCTGGCCAGCTGGGGGAAGAGATGGTAGCGACTAGGAAGACTGTGGTAGTTGCCCTCGGCGGCAATGCGCTCGGGCCGGCTGCGGAGGACGTCACGGTCTATGACCAGTTCCGGTTCACACGAGAGAGCCTGAGGAGCGTCGTCGAACTGGCCAAGGACGGTTGGCGGATAGTCGTCGTCCACGGCAACGGCCCACAGGTTGGCGATGAGCTGTTCCGGAACGAGATGGCCTCCGACGTGTTGCCGGAGCTCCCGCTTGGTGTGCTCGTGGCTTCGACCGCCGGCTGGATTGGCTATATGATCCAGCAAAGCCTGCAGAACGGCCTGCGCAATGCAGGCGTCCACCGGCTCGTGGTCACTCAGATCACTCAAGTGGTCGTGGACCCGGAAGCGCCGGAGATGAAGGACCCGACGAAGTACATCGGCCGCGCCCTGAGCGCCGAGCAGGCGGAGCGGCTGCGCAGCGCCTCGTGGACGGTGAAGCAGGACGCGAACGGCGCGCTGCGGCGCGTCGTACCCAGCCCGAGACCGGTCGAGACGATAGAGTGGAACACGATTCGCCGCCTGGTCTACCGCGGGGTCATAGTGATCGCCGCAGGAGGCGGTGGCGTCCCGGTCTACAGGGACCCGAAGCTGGGCCTGGAGGGCGTAGACGCAGTGGTCGACAAGGACCTGGCCGCCGCGGTGCTGGGCTGCGAGATCGGCGCCAGCACGTTGCTGATTCTCACCGACGTGGACGCGGTATACCGGGATTTCGGCACGGAGCATGCAACGCGGCTGAAGCGTTTGTCATTGCCGGAGGCGGAGAATCTGCTGGATAGCGGCCAGCTGGGCCGCGGTAGCATGCGCCCGAAGGTGGAGGCGGGTGTACAGTTCATCAAGGGCGGGGGCAGGAGAGCGCTGATCGCGCAGCTGGATCAAGGACTCGCCGCACTGCGCGGCGAGGCGGGAACCGAGATCAGAACCAGGTGATAACATGAACATCCATGAGTACCAGGCGAAGGAAGTCTTTCGACAGCACGGCATACCGGTGCCTCCGGGGGAAGTTGCCAGGACTCCGGAAGAGGCCGAGAAGATAGCGGCGAAGTACGGGACCGGGGTGGTCGTCAAAGCTCAGGTCCATGCGGGAGGTAGAGGGAAGGCAGGCGGCGTGAAGCTGGCGGCCACGCCGAAAGAAGCGAGGGAGGCCGCGGATAAGATCCTTGGCATGGAGATCAAGGGGCTCACGGTCAAGGTGGTGCTGGTCAGCCCCGCCGAGGATATCGAGCATGAAGCTTACCTGGGAGCGATCGTCGATCGGTCCACCGGGTCGGTCGTGCTGATGGCCTCGCCCGAAGGCGGGATCGACATCGAGGAGGTGGCGGCGAAGACCCCGGAGCTGATCTACAAGGAGACGGTCGATCCGCGGTACGGCCTGCTGGCCCACCAGGCTTCGCGCCTGGCCTACAAGCTCTATGCGGGCGATACGTCCCGGGCGCGCCAGGCCGCCGACATCATACAGAAGCTCTACGCGTCCATGCTTGGTGCCGGCGCTTCGCTGCTGGAGATCAACCCGCTGATCACGACGAAGTCGGGCGAGCTGAAGGCCATCGATGCCAAGATGAACATCGATGACAACGAGCTATTCCGTCGTAAGGAGATAGCCGAGCTCCGTGACACCGAGAGCGAGGCGGAGGAGGAAGTTGAAGCCCGCGCCCAGGGCTTGACCTATATCAAGCTGGACGGCGAAGTGGGGTGCTGTGTGAACGGGGCGGGCCTGGCGATGGCTACGATGGACCTGGTGAAGTACTATGGCGGCGAGCCTGCCAATTTCCTGGACATCGGTGGCTCCTCGAGCCCGGAGAAGGTAGTCACCGCTCTTCGTATCATCACTTCCGATCCGGGCGTGAAGTCGATCCTGTTCAACATATTCGGCGGCATCACACGCTGCGATGACGTAGCCAACGGTATCGTCGAGGCGACCGGCCAGATCGATCTGGAGGTGCCGATTACTATTCGTCTGACCGGAACGAACGAAGAAGAGGCGGTCGAGATACTCGAGGCGGCGGGATTCAGTGCCATGACCGATATGGACGAGGCCGTCCAGAAGTCGGTAGAGCTGGCGAAGAACTAGCGACGGGGTGCGACTTCGATGGCGATATTTGCAGATAGCAGCACACGTGTAGTGATCCAGGGGATCACGGGACGGGATGGATCGTTCCACACCCGTCAGATGATTGAGTATGGAACGGCGGTCGTTGCCGGCGTTACGCCGGGTAAGGGCGGCCAACTATTCGGAGAGAAGGTACCGGTCTTCGACACGGTGGAGAAAGCCGTCCAAGAAGAGGGCGCGAATGCGAGCGTCATCTATGTACCGGCCGCGTTCGCCGGCAGCGCCATTTGCGAGGCGGCCGATTCGGGTGTCGAGTTGGTGGTCTGCATCTCGGAGGGGATACCGGTGCTCGACATGCTCAGAGCGACCCGCTACGTGGCGGACAGGGGCGTGCGACTGATCGGGCCCAATTGTCCCGGCATGATCTCGCCAGGCAAAGCAAAGCTGGGGATCATCCCCGGTCAGATCGTCGAGGAGGGCCCGGTGGGTGTCGTCAGCCGCTCGGGCACGCTTACTTATGAGGTAGTCTGGGCGCTGACGCGTGCGGGGCTGGGACAATCGAGCTGCATCGGTATCGGTGGCGATCCCGTGATCGGCACGAACTTCATCGATTGCCTGGATGCCTTCGAGAACGATCCGCAGACCGAGGGGATCGTCCTGATCGGCGAGATCGGCGGGACCGATGAGCAGAACGCGGCGCGCTATATCAAGGAGAAGATGTCGAAGCCGGTGGTCGGATTCGTGGCGGGTCAGACGGCGCCGCCGGGGCGGCGGATGGGGCACGCGGGAGCGATCATCTCCGGCTCGTCGGGAACGGCAGAGGAGAAGATCTCCACGTTCAAGGAGAACGGGGTCGAGGTGGCCGAACGCCCGATAGACATGCCGGATATCGTCAAGAGGGCAATGAATGGATAAGCCGATATCCGCGTCGAGGTTGCTTCAGGAAGACCGCATCATAGTCAGACTGAAGGCCAAGACATACAAGGACGGCGTCACCCAGCTGCTGGATAGCATCGAAGCCGCAGGTCTGGTCAGTGACCGGGCAGAGATCGAGCGGTTGATCGATGCCGAGGTCGCGAGCGATACTCGAACGACGATCGGTCCCCGTGCACTCCTGGCCCACTATCGTAGCGAAGCGGCCAACGAGCTGGCGGTGGCGGTCGGGACGGCCGGGACGGCCGGGAGTCCCTTCAAGTTCGCGCCCAAGGAAGCTGCGGATGCCGTGTTTCTCGTCCTCATCGTCGGCCCGGCGTCGGAGGCCAAGAACTACCTGAAGACGCTGGCCGCGCTGAGTACCCTACTCAGGGACGAGACGATGGCCGATTCACTCGCCGCCGCCGGCTCTCCCGAGGAGTTTCTCGGCATCGTGGCTCGCAGCGACCTCGTGCTTCGACCCGAGCTCCTGGTGCGCGATCTCATGAGTCGCGAGTTCCAGTCGGTCTCACCCGATACACCACTCTCGGAAGTCCTGCACCTCATGGTTCGACACAAGCGCCGCGGCCTGACCGTCGTTAGCGACAATGGGGAAGTGCTGGGCATGCTGACCGAGCAGGAGCTGCTGCAGCATTTCTTGCCTCAGGTGCTCGGTCCGCCGCTGGACAAGGGCGAGCGGCCGGCCATCCAGGACGTCGAGGTCCGCGATGTGATGCAGAGGAGCGTGATGTGCCTGTCCGAGGACCAGTTGATCTCTGACGTGCTTGGGACGATGCTGAGCGAGCGTGTGTCGCAGTTCCCCGTGGTGAGGGAGGGGCAGCTGGTCGGCTTCTTATCGCGGACCGACATCATCGTGAAACTACTTGAGCATTCTGTGTAGATATCGTTATGAGCATTACACTTGGCATCATTAAGCCAGACGCCGTCGAGGGGCGGAAGATGGGCCGGATCATCGCGATCCTGGAGGATGAGGGCTTCAAGGTCCGGGCAGCCCGGATTCTGCAGCTGGATGATGCCCAGGCCGGAGAGTTCTACGCCGTGCACGCCGAGCGGCCATTCTACGAGGCGTTGAAGAGATTCATGACGTCGGGCCCCGTCCTGGCCATGGCGTTGGAGCGCGAGGACGCCGTGACGCATCTGCGTAAGGTGATTGGGGCCACCGACCCAGCCGAGGCCGAGCCTGGAACTGTGCGTGCGAAGTACGCGGAGAGCAAGGAACGCAACGCGATCCACGCCTCGGACTCGGAGGAGACGGCGCGCCAGGAGCTGACTTTCTTCTTCTCCAGCCGGGATCTGCTCGAGGTGAGCTGAGCGGGGTCCCGGGCGTCGGCTGCCGCGTTGACAGGAATGGCGCCCGCCAATAGACTATGTGGCCGTGTTGATCATAGACTTACGGGCCTTGAACCAGGGGCCGGTGGACGTCGAAGGCGAAGTTCCCACCGACGACCCCGTGTTCAGGGACGCCGGATTGGAGATGGTTTCGCCGCTAGCCGTGCGTGCTAAGGCTGGGGGATCACCTACTCGCAGCGTGTGGGTTCGCGGCGAGCTGGCCGGCCGGGTTCGGACATCGTGTCGAAGGTGCCTCGAACCGCTCGAGCTCGAGGTGAGCGAAGAGTTCGAGATGCTGTTCGACCCAAAGGTCTCGGAGGCCGATGCGGACCTGTCGCTGTATGCGATGGATCCGAAGGCCGAGGAACTGGATCTGAGTTCGCCGTTGAAGGAGAGCTTCATGCTGGCCATCCCGGCCTATCCGTTGTGTCGTGACGGGTGTCCGGGTCTCTGCGGTCGATGCGGGAAGACTCTGAACGAAGGGTCCTGCGACTGCGAACCTGCGGAATCGGACCCACGCTGGGGACCGCTGCAGGGACTGCAGAGCGGGACATGAGTAAAACAGATTAGAGGATCAGAATGGCCGTACCGAAGAGACGACATTCCAAGGCGCGCAAGAGAAAGCGCCGCACGCACTTCAAGACCGAGGCGCCGGCCGCTCAGGCCTGCCCGCGCTGTGGCGACCCCAAGCTGCCCCATCGGGTCTGCCCGACGTGCGGTTATTACAAAGACGCTGAAGTCGTTCAGGTAGAGACAGAATACTAGGCGTCCCGTCAGACCGGCGAACCGCACAGCCCGTCACGGGCTGGGCACACGGTTCGTGGCCGCTGGGGGCGGCTGATACTAGTGGGGCGCGTCGCCCGGACCTGCGGGTGGCGTGCTCATTCTGTATGCGGGCGATCCGCAAGGCGGTGCGCGTAGCCGCCAAGTCGGTGGAGAGCGATATGGCCGAACATCTGAGACGCGGGCTGTCCGAACTCGCGCTGGCGAGAGCTTAGGCGTGCCGGTGGATACGGTCCGGCTGGTCTCGACGGGTATGTGGGTACCCTCCAGGGTGCTCACCAATGCCGAGCTCGAGACCATGGTCGATACGACCGACGAGTGGATCGTCGAGCGCACCGGTATCCGCGAGCGGCGCATCGCGGACGAGCAGACCGGTGTCGTCGTGATGGGGACCAACGCCGCCAGGGAAGCGCTGGAAGAGGCCGGGATGGAGCCGTCCGAAGTCGACGCGATCATCGTCTCCACGGCCACGCCCGACAGGCTGCTCCCTGCTACGGCTTGCGATATCCAGGCGAAACTAGGCGCGAATCGTGCCGTCGCCTTCGACGTCTGGGGCGCCTGCAGCGGTTGGCTGTATGCTCTCAACGTCGCCAGCGGCCTGATCCTCTCCGGCCAGATCGAGAACGCGCTCTGCGTGGCGCCCGAGAAGATGAGCGCTATCACCGATTGGACGGACCGCGCCACGTGTGTGCTGTTCGGTGATGCGGCCGGCGCCGCGGTTCTCAAGCGCTCCGAGCAGGAAGGACGGGGCATTCTGGCCAGCTACATGCGATCGGATGGCACGTTGGCCGAGCTGCTTCACCGTAAGCCCACCAACGCGTCCACCCCGTTCCCGATGGACGTCGCGGAGCTCACTGTCCGCGACGGGCACCTGCGGATGGCCGGTAGAGAGGTCTTCAAGAGCGCGGTCCGCTCGATGTGCGAGGCTGCGGACGCGGTGTTGGAGCAGGCCGGCGTCTCGAGAGACGAAGTCGACCTGCTCGTACCGCATCAGGCCAATATCCGGATCATCGAGGCGACCGCCAAGTACGCTGGCGTGCCGAAGGAGCGGGTCTGGGTGAACGTGGACCGCTTCGGCAACACCTCGTCGGCGACCATCCCGGTGTCGCTACATGAAGCGCGGCAGCAGGGCAGGATCGTCGATGGCTCTCTGGTGCTCATGGTCACGTTCGGCGGCGGCCTCACGTGGGCCGGGACGCTGGTTCGCTGGTGAGAGAAGGCGCGTGAAAGATCTTGCGGCGCTGTTTCCCGGTCAGGGGAGCCAGCACGTCGGGATGGGGATCGAGTTGGCGGAGGCGTTTCCCGTCGCCCGCCAGGTCTTCCAGAGTGCCGATGAAGCGCTCGGCTTCCCCCTCTCGAGGGTCTGCTGGGAAGGTCCGGAAGATGAGCTCAAGCAGACGCAGAACGCTCAGCCGGCCATCCTGGTGCATAGCTACGCGGCCTGGAGCGTTGTCAGCGACGCGTTGTCCGGCCACGTGCGCTATGCGGCGGGCCACTCCCTGGGCGAGTTCACGGCGTACTCAGCGGCGGGCTCGCTGAGCTTCGAGGACGCCGTTCGCCTGGTGCGCAGGCGCGGCGCGTTGATGGCGGCGGCCCGTGAGGGCACGATGGCGGCTGTGGTGGGGCTGGGACCGGAGGTCGTGGAAGAGATCTGCGAGCGAGTGAGCGCAGACGGGGGTGTTGTGGTCGCGGCCAACTATAACGCGCCACAGCAGATCGTCGTCTCCGGTGAGGTCGCGGCTGTGGAACGGGCGAGCGTGCTGGCCAAAGAGGCAGGTGCCAAGATGGTCCGCCCCCTGGCGGTGAGCGGAGCGTTCCACTCCCCGCTGATGGCCGATGCGGAAGCGGGTCTGCGGGAGGCGCTCGAGGCGGTGGCGTTCGAGGATCCGGCTTTCCCGATCGTCTCGAATGTCAGCGCCGAGCCGGTGACCGATGCGCGGACGGCGCGTACGGCGCTGGTCAGTCAGTTGACCTCGCCGGTGCGCTGGACTCAGAGCGTCATGCGGATCGCGGACGAAGGGACGACGAGCTTCGCGGAACTGGGACCGGGCAAGGTCCTGACGGGTCTGTTGCGGCGGATCGATAAGCAGCTGGAGGGCCAGGAGATCGGGACGCCGCAGGACGTGGAACGACTCAGAGAGGTCATGTAGTGATACAGGAGCTGGAAGGACAAGTTGCACTGGTCACCGGCGCCTTTCGCGGCATCGGGCTGGCCACGTCGAAAGCGCTGGCCGACGCCGGCGCCAAGGTCGCCCTGGTCAACAGAGATGCCAGCCGTGCCGCCGAAGCGCAGGCACAGCTTCCCGACGGGCGAGGCAAATCCTACATCTGCGACGTGACAGATGTGGACTGCGTCTCCGACATGGTCGGCATAGTGGAGCAGGACCTGGGACCCGTTTCCATCTTGGTGAACAACGCCGGGGTCACGCGTGACAGGCTGCTCCTGCGTCTCACCGACGAGGATTGGGACCTGGTGATGGACGTGAACCTGAAGGCGGCGTTCAACTTGACGAGGATCGTGAGCCGGGGCATGATCAAGCGCCACTCCGGAGCCATCATCAACGTCTCGAGCGTCGTCGGCCTGATGGGCAACGCCGGGCAGGCGAACTACGCGGCGGCCAAGGCCGGGATCATCGGGTTCACCAAGGCCGTGGCGAAAGAGCTGGCGAGTCGTACCATCCGGGTCAATGCGGTGGCCCCGGGCTTCATCGATACGCAGATGACCGCCGATCTGGCCGGCGAGGCCCGGGAGCGGCTGCTGGCGCAGATCCCATTGAGGGAGCTCGGCAAGCCGGAGGATGTGGCGCCGATAATCCGCTTTCTAGCAGGCCCCGGGGCCCGCTACATCACCGGCCAGGTGATTGTTGTGGACGGGGGCATGGTCATGTAGTTTCGGGGTGTCCAACACCCACATTACGGTCGTTTCTGGGAGAAAAGGTAAAGGAGAAACCAATGGCAGACATCGAGTCCCGCGTTCGGGATATTATCGTCAACGAGCTCGGGGTAGAGCCCGCGAAGGTGACAGCGGAGGCTTCTTTCGTTGAGGATCTCGGGGCCGACTCGCTCGATACCGTCGAGCTGGTCATGGCGTTCGAGGAGGAGTTCGGGATCGAAATTCCTGACGAAGACGCCGAGAAGATGGAGACCGTCGGAGACGCCGTTAAGTATCTCGAGGAGAAGGAAGGGGCCTAGCTCCTCTCATGTCGTCTGACAAGCGCAGAGTTGTCATCACGAGCGCCGGTCTGATCACGGCGATCGGCAACGACGTTGCGTCCAACTGGGAGAACCTGCTGGCGGGCGCGAGCGGGGCCGCTACCATTACCGCCTTCGACCCGTCCGAACTGGCCGTCCGCTTCGCGGCCGAGGTGAAGGACTTCGAGCCTACTGATTATCTCGACCGCAAGGAGGTCAAGCGGACGGATCGCTTCACCCAGCTAGCCCTGATCGCTGCGGCCGAGGCGATGGAGAGCGCCGGCGGCGGAGATGGTGGGCCGGACTTTCCGCCCGACCGTTTCGGCGTCATCATGGGCAGCGGCATCGGGGGAATCAGAACGCTCGAGCAGCAACACCAGATCTACCTCGAGAGGGGGCCCGACCGGGTCTCCCCGTTCTTCGTTCCCATGTTCATCGCCGACATGGCGCCGGGCCTCATCTCGATGAAGTACGCGGCCAAGGGGCCGAACTACAGCACGCAGTCGGCATGCGCCTCCGGCGCCCACGCGATCGGAAACGCCTTCAAGCTGATCCAGCGCGGCATGTCGGATGTGATCATCTCCGGCGGCGCCGAGTCAACGGTGACTCCGCTGACCATGGCGGGGTTCGCCGCCATGAAAGCGCTCTCCTTCCGGAACGACAGCCCGGAAACGGCCAGCCGGCCGTTCGATGCGACTCGCGACGGCTTCATCCTCGGCGAGGGTGCCGGGATCGTCATCCTCGAGGAGCTTGAGTTCGCGAAGTCTCGTGGCGCACAGATCATCGCGGAGCTGGTGGGATACGGCCTGACGGCAGACGCCCATCACATGACCGCGCCGGCGCCGGGAGGTGAAGGAGCTCAGCGAGCCATGCGGCTGGCTCTCGAGGATGCCGGTGTACAGCCCACCGAGGTGGATTACGTCAACGCACACGGGACTTCGACCCCGCTCAACGATCTGAGCGAGACCGAGGCCATGAAGGCGGTCCTCGGCGACCACGCTTACGACATAGTCGTCAGTTCAACCAAGTCGATGACCGGGCATACGCTGGGCGCCGCGGGTGGCGTCGAGTCGGTGATCTGTGCTCTCGCCCTCAAGGAAGGGAAGATCCCGCCGACCATCAACTACAGCCAGCCCGACCCGGACTGCGACCTCAACTACGCGCCGAACGAGGTAGTCGAGCGGCCGATAAAGCTCGCGCTATCGAACTCGTTCGGCTTCGGCGGCCACAATGCCTGCCTGGCCATCAAGCGATGGGAGGAGTAGCAGGAAGGAAGCGGCTGAGCCTTCCGCCGCGTCACTACTCCACCAGCTATTGCCCAGCGATCCCTTCGGCTCGCGACGGTCACGGTCAGCCTGCTGACAGTGGAGCTGCTGGCGGGCTCGCTTCCCGCTTGGCGCGCCGCCCGCGCGCTCCGGACACCGCAGTGTGCAGCGAATAAGTCACAGTCTTGTTCTGCGTCACGAGTCGGGTTAATTACCGAATCTAGAAGCTTCACATGCAGGTCGAGCCGATAGAGGAGGGACGCGAGAACCGATGCGTGTCGGGACAGGCTTCGACATCCACCCGTTTGCCGAGGGCCGTCGCCTGGTGCTGGCAGGGGTGGAGTTCGAGGGTGAGGAGGGGCTGGCGGGCCACAGCGACGCCGACGTGCTCACACACGCGGTGATAGACGCCCTGCTGGGCGCTGCCGGCCTGGGGGATATCGGGCAGCACTTCCCGGACAGCGATGAGCGCTGGCGCGACGCCTCGTCTATCGAGATGCTCGCCGCCGTTCGCCGCATGCTGGAGGCTGAGAACTACCAGCCGGTAAACGTGGACGTGGCTGTCGTGGCGGAGCGGCCGCGGATCAGCGCGCGGGTCGACACCATGCGCGAGAGCCTAGCCGCCGTGCTGGGGATCGGACCCGGCTTCGTCTCGATCAAGGCGACCACCGCGGAGGGGCTGGGCGCTCTCGGCCGGGCAGAGGGGATCGCCGCCTGGGCGGTCGCGCTGATCGATCGGATGCGAAGCCCCGAGCTTCCTTAGCGAGACCCAGAGTGCTGGAAGGTCTCTGCCTATCGATCGCGGCCGGCCTCCCCGACATCTGGCCGGCCGACCCAGTTCAGGTCGAGCAGGTGCTGGACCGGCTGGTGGCTCTATCGCCCCAGTGGGTCTACTTGGTTGTCGCGGCGGGAGTGGTGATCGAGAACTTCTTCCCACCGGTGCCGGCCGACACGTTCGTCGTGTTGGGCGCCTTCCTCTCGGTAGAGGGCGGGGTGACCGCAACGGGCGTCTTCCTGACCACCTGGACGTTGAATACGGGCGGGGCACTGCTCAACTACGGGCTGGCGCGCCGCTGGGGTCGGCTCGTCCTGGGCACGCGGACGGGGCGCTGGCTGCTGCGACCGCGGCAGCTGGAGCGGATCGCCGCGCTCTACAACGCCCACGGCAGCAAGATCATCTTCGCCAGCCGGTTCCTGCCGGCGTTTCGCGCGCTGGTCCCCGTCTTCGCCGGTATCAGCCATCTGACGTTTTGGCGCACCGCCGTGCCGATAGCTGCCGCCTCCGCCGTGTGGTACGGCCTTCTCGTGTACCTGGGCGCCGCGTTCGGCCGCAACTGGCGAGCGATCCTCGATGCGTTGGCCGGCGTGAACACGGGGCTTCTGGTGGTCACCGGCGTCCTGGCCGTTCTGCTCTTCATACTCTGGTGGAGGACGCGTCATCACCCGTCGGAGCCCGGCGGCGATGGAGGTGAGCGGTGACGGAGGATGTCGCGCGCCGGTTCTACCTCGAGATGTTCGAGGACTACGTCCGGATAGACCAGGGGCTCTCCTCCGCTACAACTACCGCCTACACGTCCGACCTCGCCCAGTTCATCGAGTTCTCGAGTGAACGGGGCCACGCTTCACCGGGTGACGTCGGGGTAGGGGAGCTGCGTGAGTTCGTCTACCAGCTGAAGAACAAGGGGCTGGCGTCGCGAACGATCGCCCGCAAGATCTCGGCGCTCAGAAGCTACTTCGCCTTCCTGCAGACGCTGGACGTTATCGATTCCGATCCGTGTGAGCTGCTCGAGGGGCCGAAGATCGGTCGCTCCTTGCCAACCGTGCTCACCGCTAGCGAGATCGAGCGGTTGCTCGAGGTCCCCGAGGACGACGAGCTATTGGCGGTTCGCGATTGGGCCATACTCGAGCTCATGTACGCCACCGGAGTCCGCATATCTGAGATGGTGACGCTGCGGCTTCGCGACGTCGACGAAGACGAGCGCCTGGTCAGAGTCCGCGGCAAGGGCTCGAAGGAGCGGATCGTCCCCGCCTGGCGCAGACCGGCGGCCGCCACGCCGGCGGTAGCCTGTTCCTGGGGCGTAGAGGCCGCCCTCTCACGCGTAAAGGCGCCTGGGACATCGTTCGACGACGCGTCCTGGCGGCCGGTATACAGAAGCACGTGACGCCGCACACGCTGCGGCATACATTCGCTACCCACCTGTTGCAGGGTGGGGCCGACATCGCGGCGGTCCAGGAGATGCTGGGTCATGCGGACATCTCGACCACCCAGATCTATACTCACCTGGATCGAAGCTACCTGAGCGATGTGCACCGGAAGCACCATCCGCGTGCCTAGAAGCGGTCGGAGGCATTGTCACCTAAGCCTATGATTTTGCTGATAGATAACTACGACAGTTTTACCTGGAATCTGGCACAGGCTCTGGGCATGCTGGGGGTCGAGCCGCGGGTGGTGCGGAACGATGAGATCGAAGCCGCCGCGATCGCCCCGCTAGAGCCGCTGGCGATCGTCATCTCGCCGGGGCCGGGTGAACCGGAGGACGCGGGCATCTCGATGGAGGTGGTTTCACGCTATTCGGGGCGAACCCCGATCCTCGGCGTGTGTCTGGGGCATCAGGCAATCGCCGCAGCGTTCGGCGGCCGGGTGGTGCGGGCGCCGCGAGTGATGCACGGGAAGGTGTCGGACGTCCATCACGGCGGCGAAGGGATCTTCGCCGGCATCGAGTCTCCGTTCGAGGCGACGCGCTATCACTCGCTGGTCGTCGACCGGGAGGGGCTGCCGGAAACGCTGGAGGTGGTGGCGTGGACGGACGAGCGTGACGATGGTGTCATCCAGGGCCTGAGGCACAGGGAGCACGAGACCTGGGGGGTACAGTTCCACCCCGAATCGGTGAGCACCGAGATGGGACCGCATTTGTTGCGAAACCTGCTGGAGCGGGCGGGATGTCTGTGACACGGGTCGGGCGACGGCTGGGCGCCTTGAGCGCCTTGTGTGTGATCCTGGCGGTCTCGGGGGCTGATGCCGTGGCTCAGACGGTGGAGTTCCGGCGTGGGACCCGGGGCGACGCGGTTGCTGATGGGGTCCTGACGCGAGTACTGGAGCGGGGCAACTACCGGGTCCTGACGGGTGACAGCGTGCTTGCCGCCGGTGATGTGATGGTCGGCGACGTCATCCTGATCGGCGGGGCGCTGCGGGTCGAAGGGCGAATCGAGGGAAGCCTGGTCGGGGTGCAAAGCGACATCTTCGCCCGGCCCGGCGGCCGGTTCGACGGAGCGGTGGCCGTTCTGGGAGGCGGTTTCTACGGGTCATCTCTCGCACAGCTCGACTCGCCGGTAGTGGATGCGTCCCGGGTGGCCTATCGGGTCGAGGTGACCGAGGATGGGACCTACGTCATCAGCGCGCCTGGCGGTAAGACGGCAGTGCGCCTGCCCGGCCTGTATGGATTCCTCATGCCGCAGTACGATCGCGTCAACGCGGTCACTTTCGTCTGGGGGATCGGATTGGAACCGGGCCCGCAGGCCTGGATGCCGGAAGCCGCCGCCCGGGTGCGCTTCTACACGGTCCGAGAGGCGTTCGACGGCGAGCTGGAGCTGAAGTGGCGATTCGGGCGCCAGGCGGTGATCGTGCGCGGCGGCCGGGCCGTCAGATCGAACGACCGCTGGATCAACTCGGACCTGGAGAACTCGCTTTACGCACTGATCGGCGGGATCGATACCCGCAACTACTACGACGCGCGCTTCGCGGAAGCGGTGATCCGCCTGGAGACCGGGACCCACTATCGTTGGACGAACGACTTGATCGCCGGTTGGGAGCGGGCGGATTCGCTGGTCAACCGCGATCCCTTCTCGATCTTCTCTGTCCGCGGCGGCTTCCAGCCGAACGCGCCGGTCACCCCGGCGGATGCCGCCAGCCTTGCTCTCCAGAGCGTCTTCCAGTTTCGGGACCGCCGCCTCTCCAAGCTCGAGATCGAGATGAGCGTCGAGCACGCCGATCAGGAGGTGGCTGGCGACCTCTCGTTCACTCTCTTCGGGGCCGCCGCCCGCGCCGATCTCCGGGTCGGCTCCGAGGCCACCCTGGTCCTGGAAGCCAGAGGCCAGGCCCCGACCTCGTCGGGGGCTCCCGCTCAGCGCTGGCGGGCGCTGGGCGGCTGGGGCACCGTGCCGACCCTGCTCCCCGTCGGGAGGCAGGGGGACCGCATGTGGTGGGGCGCCGCCACCTACCGCCTGCCTCTGGCTCGTGTGGGCGCCCGCTGGCGGCTGGTGCCCTGGCTCCAGTATGCCGCGGGCAACGCCTGGGTAGACGAAGGGCAGCGCCCACCGGCCGTCCACAACCTGGCGGCAGGGCTCTCGCTGGGGCCCCTGGCCCTGGGGATCTTCAGCGACCCGAGCGACGACTTCCGGACGGTTCTGGGCCTCGGTTTCGACCGCTATCGCTAGCCTCCACCGGCCCGCTAACAGCTAATTTTGACAACCGTTTACTGGCTTGTTAAGTTTGTGGCGTGAATTTTGCTACGCGGCGCCCATTTTTTGCCTGAAGGGGGTGGCCCAGGCGGACAGACCGACGGAAACCTCAGCCGTGCACATCAGATGCTGGGACGGAGGGAAGAAGCGACATGAGTGAGCGGTCCGGGCCTTCCAAAATGATCTTTGTCACCGGCGGCGTCGTCTCCTCTCTAGGGAAGGGGATCGCCGCCGCTTCGCTTGGTAGGTTGCTGGTCGAGCGGGGCCTGGCGGTGACTATCCAGAAATTCGACCCCTACCTCAATGTCGACCCGGGGACGCTGTCGCCTTTCCAGCACGGAGAGGTGTACGTCACCGACGATGGCGCTGAGACCGATCTCGACCTCGGCCACTACGAGCGTTTCATCGAGGAGTCGCTCTCGCAAGCCAACAACGTGACTACGGGCCGCATCTACCAGGACGTGATCACCAAGGAGCGCCGCGGCGAGTATCTGGGCTCGACGGTGCAGGTGATCCCGCACATCACCGACGAGATCAAGGCCGCGGTTCGACGGCTGACCCCGAACCACGACGTCGTGATCACCGAGATCGGCGGTACGGTGGGTGACATCGAGTCGCTCCCATTCCTCGAGGCGATCCGCCAGCTGCGCGGCGACGTCGGCCGCGACAACACCCTGTTCATCCACCTGACTCTGATTCCCTACGTGGCGGCGGCGGGTGAGCTGAAGACGAAACCGACCCAGCACTCGGTGCGCGAGCTGATGGAGATCGGGATCATGCCGGACATCCTGATCTGCCGTACGGAGCACGAGCTGACGGAAGACTTACGGCGGAAGATCGCGCTGTTCTGCAACGTGAAGAGCGAAGCGGTGATCGAGGCCAGAGATGCCGACAGCATCTACGAGGTTCCCCTCGTGTTCAACGCGCAAGGGCTGGACCGACTGGTGGTCGAGAAGCTCAAGCTGGATGTGCCTGAGCCGGACCTAGCATCCTGGCGCCGCCTGGTCGAACGTCTGAAACGACCCAGCCAGGGCGTGGTCCGGATCGCTGTGGTAGGCAAGTACACGGAGCTGGTCGATTCCTACAAGTCGATTCAGGAAGCGCTAGTGCACGGTGGTATCGCCAACGATGTCAGGGTGGAGATCGGCTGGCTGTCGTCCGAGGACTTTAACGTGGCCGAGGATGCGACCCGGCTGGCCGCTTACGATGGCCTTCTGGTGCCCGGCGGTTTCGGCGTGCGCGGGGTCGAAGGCATGGTCATGGCGGTCAAGTATGCTCGAGAGAACGGCCAGCCTTTCTTCGGCATTTGTCTTGGGCTCCAATCGGCGATCATCGAGTTCGCGCGGAACGTCTGCAACCTCGAGGAGTCACACTCCCGCGAGTTCGAGCCGGAGTGCGCCGATCCCGTGGTCTCGCTCATGGACTCGCAGCGACAGGTCACCGACATGGGCGGCACGATGCGGCTGGGCGCTTACCCCTGTCAGCTGGCTCCGGGCTCGCGGGCGGCTGCGATCTATGCGCTCTCGGATATCAGCGAGCGACACAGGCACCGCTACGAGGTGAACAACGAGTACCGCGGTGTGCTGTCGGAGAACGGCATGAGACTGAGCGGCATGTCTCCCGACGGCATGCTCGTCGAGATCATCGAGATATCGGAGCACCCGTGGTTCGTCGCGACGCAGTTCCACCCCGAGCTCAAATCACGGCCCGCTCACCCGCATCCACTGTTCTCGTCCTTCATCGAAGCGGCGGTCCGACGCCGCGCCAAGCGTGCGGCGGGCGAGGTCCAGGCCGTCGGGGTCGGGGAGTGAGGGGGCGAGCGAATGCCGGATACCCCGAAGCTGTTCCAGCCGCAAGGCGGCTTCTTCCTGATCGCCGGACCGTGCGTTCTCGAGGATGAGGGCACCAACCTCGCGACGGCGGAGGAGGTTGCCCGCGTTGGAGAGCGCTTCCGCGTTCCCGTTATCTTCAAGGCCTCTTTCGACAAGGCGAACCGCAGCAGCATCTCCTCGCCACGAGGACCGGGTTTGGAGGAGGGGCTTCGCCTGCTCGACCAGGTGAAGTCGCAGACCGGCCTACCCGTCATCACGGACATCCACGCGCCGCAGCAGGTGGCCTCGGCGGCCGAGATCGTCGATGTACTGCAGATCCCGGCCTTCTTGTGCCGGCAGACCGATCTCGTGGTCGCCGCCGCCGGCAGCGGCCGGCCGCTGAACCTCAAGAAGGG